>JAJXWW010000210.1 GCA_021781415.1 Planctomycetota bacterium | reverse complement strand
ACGTCCTTAATCGTCTCCTTCTTCCCTTTGCGCAGCACGACGACCTCGACCGCGGCATCGGGCTTGATGTCGGACAACAAGCGGCGGAAGGCCGCCGGACGATTGGACACCGACTTGCCGTTTACCTCCAAGAGAATGTCGTTCGGCTTGATGCCCGCCTTCTCCGCGGCCGATTCCGACCGTACTTCGCGGACAACTAGACCCTGATCCTTCGGCAAATCCAGCTGCTCGGTCAATGTGGCCGACGGCGCTTCGAGCCGCGCGCCCAAACGAGCATCCGGATACGATCCACCGAACCCCGGCGGCATGGTCGTCACTCCCATTCCCGGCCCCGGCACGCCGATCCCGCCCCGATTGCGCATCATGCTCAGCATGTTCTTACGCTGTTCGGCCGACATGCTTTGAAGGTGTCGCCGCATCTCGTCGCGCATGCGTTTCGCCGTCGATTCCTCCATTTTGGGCATGTTCCGCGTCATCTCGTCGATCAGGTCATCGATCTCTTTTTCGACGTCGGTCTTTTTCGGCTCTTCCTTCTCGGTCGCCTTCTTCAACTCGTCGTTGCGGACGGTATCGGGCGAGGCAACGACGGAGCCGGAATACAAAACGGCTAACGAAAGAACCCCTCCGAGCATCCCCCATCCCCAAAAAGCGCGAGAAGGAATCAACTCTCGAACGATTCGTCGCGGCAACATGACAACCTCCAAAGTATGGGAAAGATTAGAAACGAACCTCACTTGAAAGACCGTCCGTCTCCCAAACTCCTATTTGAACCCATCGCCGAGCAACCGTCAAGCATTTCATCGAAGCAAATCGCAACGGGAGACGCTGCGGTGAGGGCGAGATGGTTCGACGGAGGAATCAAGCGAGTGTATTACCGCCATTAACGGCTATCTTTTGTCCGGTTATGAATCGCGCCCCGTCGGAGGCAAGAAAGGCCACGGCGTCGGCGACATCGTCGGCTTCGCCCATATGTCGCATGGGCACGGCGGCGGCGTAGGCGTCTTTCGACTCTTGCGAATCGTCGGTGTGGCGCTCGGTCGGAATCCAGCCGGGCGCAACGAGATTCACGGTGATCTGCCACGGTGCAAGCTCCATCGCCCAAGAACGAGTCAGGCCGAGTTGCGCTCCCTTCGCCGAGACGTAATTCGAGAACTCCGGCACGCCCCGCTCGAACACTTCCGAACCGATGTTGATGATGCGACCCCGGCGTCGTTGTTTCATCGACGGCAACACCGCCTTTGTCAACAGCACGGGGCTTTTCACGAAGAACTCCAGTTGATCGAGACACTGACGCCACGTCAGTTCGTCGAGTTTGATAAACGGCTGGGGCCCGGTGGCATTGATAACCAAAATGTCGATGGGGCCGAATTGCTCGCTCGCTTGTTCGACCAGCGTGGCAACCTCGGATTCGTCGCGCACATCGGCCCGGTACATCTCCGCCGTGCCGCCCGCTTGGCGTATCCGATCGAGAACTCGGCCGGCCTTGTCGGGACTACCGAAATAGTTGAGAGCCGTGCGCGCGCCACACTCCGCGAGCTTGCACGCGATGGCCGCTCCCAAACCGCGCGACGCGCCCGTGACGAGCGCCGTTTTTCCCTGCAGATTGAGCATCGTAACTCCGTCCTTCGATGAGAATGCCGTTCGGAAGAGGCACTATCGGAAAAAATAGGCATCGCGCGGGTACTCCGCGCGATACCAGCTTGTGCGACCCTTCAGGGTGTCATTTCTTTTTCTTAAAATCGCCGGCCTCGACGACGACCAATTTTTTCGGATCGATGCGATTGCGGAAGGCGCTGTTGACTTCGTCAATCGTTACATGGGCGATCTTCTTTTCCAACTCGCCATAATAGGCGATGGATCGGCCAACTTGTAGCTCGCTCAACAGAATGCTTGCCAGTGCGGCATCGTCGCCGCGGCGCTGTTGGAGCGAGGCCAAATAGGCTTTCTTGCCCTCGCTCAATTCCTTCTCGGAGACGCCTTCCTTCAGCATTTTGGTCAACTCGCCCATCATGGCTTCGTCGAGTTTTTCGATATTCTTCGGATTGCAAATCGCCGCCATCGAGAATCGAGCGTTGGGATCTTGCGCGTCCGCGGTGTAGTGCGATTGAACGCCATAGGACAATCCCTCTTCCTGTCGCACCCGGTTGGCGAGACGCGACGATAGCGGCCCGCCGCCGAAAAGGAAATCTCCCATAACCAAGGCGCCGTATTCGGGATCGGTATCCTTCATGGCCATGCCCGTGGCCGCAAGATAGACGGCATTTTCCTTATCCGGCGTCTCAATGGTGATGCGCTTCGGCGCGATTTCGCCGCGTAACGGCCTTTCGATGCGCCGATACGGAACTGCCACCTTCCAATCTTTCAACGCCTCTTCCAAATGCTTGACGACGATGGCCGGGTCGAAATCGCCGACCACGACAAGCTCGCCGTTCTGGCCGCCCAATTGTTCGGTATACAGTTTGCGCACTTCGTCGAGGGTCACGGCTTCGAGGCGTTCCAGCGATTCTTCAATCGTCGGTGCGTAGCGCACATCGTCCGGAGGATACGAGGACATGGCCCGGCGAAGCGCGCGCATGGCAAGCGGCTGAGGCTCGGTCTTGCTCTCTTCCAAGCCTTCGCGAGTCTGGCGCTTGAGGACATTGAAGTCAGTTTCCGGAAAGGTCGGATCGCGCAGCACTTCGGCGAGCAGCGCCAACACCTGTGGCAGCGTCTCGCGTTTGCAGGAGATGGAAAACACGGCGTCGCCCAACGATCCGCCCGCGTTGATTCGCGCCTCCAAGCGATTGAATTCGTCCACCAACTGTTGTCGGCTGTGCTTCTTGGTACCGCGCACCATCAAGGTGGCGAGGAACTGCGACGCGCTGGTGTGCCCCTTCAGCGATTCGTCGTTGCCATAATGCAATGCCAAGCGAAGGGTGATACGCTCGCCGCGCGTCTTGCGGGGTAGGAGAACCGCCTTGACGCCGCTGGATAAGTCCTTGGCGAGAACGCGCTTCTCAATGTTCGCCACCGTCGGGACAAACGCCTCGCCCTGAACCACCACTTCGTCGCTCTTGTATCCTTCGAGCAAGCGCGCGACATCGGGAGTTGCCGGGATGGAGGCCCGTTCGGCTTGCTTGGTGGGGATAAAGACGCCTACCGTGCGATTCGTCGAGGTCAAGTATTTTCGCGCCACGCGGCGCACGTCGGCGGGCGTCACCTTGGCGATCCGGTCTCGATGCAAGAACATCAAACGCCAATCGCCGCGCGCCGCCCACTCGTTGAGTTGGCTGGCCATGCGATTGCTCTTCGTCATCGCGGTTCGCCACTCGGATTTGAAGTGAACTTTGGCTCGATCGACCTCTTCTTGCTCGATTTCGCCTTCGCATACTTTATCGATCTCTTTGAACAATAATTCGCGCGCCGCTTCAATCGGCGTTTTGTCGTCCACCGAACCGAGTACGATGAACACGCCGGGGTCGTGCATCCCTTGGGCACCGGCGATGAGGTTGGTGAACTTTTTATTTTTTTCGACGAGTGCCTTATACAATCGTCCCGACGGCTGCGAGCCGAGAACGTGTTCGAGTACATCCAACGCAGCAGCATCGGGATGGGCGGCGGCGGGAATGTGATAGACTGCTCCGACCATGCCAACGGTGCCGACGCGCCGCAGTTCGACGCGGCGCTCGCCGTCCTGCGCCGGTTCCTCGGTATAGGTATTTTCCACCGCGCGTTCCGGCTTTTTCAGCGCGCCAAAGTATTTGGCGATGAGAGCCAGCGCCTTTTCTTCTTTGAATTGGCCGGCCACGATGAGAAGGATATTGTTGGGCCGATAATACTTGCGATAGAACGCTTGGAGCTTGTCGATGGGTACGCGCTCGATGTCGCTGCGATTGCCGATGGTGCTTTTGCCGTAGTTGTGCCATTCGTAGGCCACGGCCAACATGCGCTGATAGAGAACGGATTGAGGATTGTTTTCACCCATTTCAAATTCGTTGCGCACCACGGTCATTTCCGAAGCGAGGTCTTCCCGGCGAACGAAACTATTGACGAGGCGATCCGCTTCGAGGCGGAGGGCGAAATCCAGGTTCTCATCGCTGGCGTTAAGCGTCTCATAATAATTGGTGCGATCGTCCGAGGTGGTAGCATTAAAACTGGCCCCTCGATCCTTGAGCGCGCCGGGAATGTCGGTCGGCTTCGGATAGAGTTTGCAGCCTTTGAACAGCATGTGTTCGAGGAGGTGAGCCATGCCCGCTTCGCCGTATCCTTCGTGGCGGGAACCGACGAAGACCGTGCAATTCACGGTGACTTTCGAGCTTGAGTTATCTGGGAAAAGCAGGATGCGAACGCCGTTGTCGAGGCGATATTCCGTCATTCCTTCGATGGCGGTGACTTTCTTTGCTGACGGGGCAGCGTCCGTCCCCGAAGCCGGTGCTTGGCCGACGCCCACGGTTGGTGCGAAGGCGAGGAAAAGTCCGGCAAAGAGGGCGAGACCGGAACGATAGCAAGCCTGGGATAGCTTCATTTGCGATTCTCCAGTTACCGATAGGGTAGATTAAGGTTGTTGGCGCTTCCTGGCCGATTCCTTGTTCGATGCCGGTCGAATCCGGCTGGGGTTGACGGGAGAGAACGAGCCATGTTATCCACCACCGCGTCGCGCGCGTTTTCGGGTAGCTCCGCCCGATTCGGCACCCAACGGCGATGATCTCCGAAAGCAGAGGGAGTCGTTCTATGATACTTGTACGCAAGCCGCAAGCGTTTGGTTGGTCGAAGAGACTTTTCTTCTCTGCTTTCGTCGCGTGCATGGTGACGAACGCCGGCTGTGAAACGGCGGCGGGAACTGGCGCGGCGGCTGGAGGACTCATCGGCGCGGGCGTGGGCGGGTTGTTGAGCCATTGCCCGGGCGGGGCGCTGCTCGGCGGCGCGATCGGCGCGGGAGCCGGTACACTGGCGGGGGCAGGAGTCGATATTGCCCGCGACAAACAGGCGCAGCGCAACGCTCAGGCTGTGGCCAACGAAACAGCGGCCCGCGCGCCCAGTCTGGACGACATCGTCAACATGACTCAGAACGCGGTTCCCTGGCAGCAGATCGTCGAGCAGGTCCGCACGAGCGGCGTCGTCTATCGCCTGACGGGGGACCAACTCATTTTTCTCAATCGGCAGGGAGTAGACACGCGCGTCATCCAGGCGCTCCAAGACACCGCCTTGCGTCCCGCCCCCGTCCGCACCGTCTACACCGCCACACCGGTCGTCGTCGAACGGCCCGTCGTCGAATATGTCACCCCCGCGCCGGTCGTTGGATTCGGCTACGGGTGGGGCGGACGCGGTTGGCGATAGACGTATCGCCTCTTGTATCGAACGGTTAGAGAGTATCTTCAAAGCTCCCCTCACCCCTGTAGTCAGGGGGAGAGGGGGTTCTCCGATCGCCTGTTATTTGTTCGGATACGGCTTCTGCCAGAAATTCTCACCGCTCAGATTGAACTCGGGCGTCGTTTGAACCGAGCAATCGCCGTTCACTTTCACCTGACACGAGAGGCGCATTTCGTTCTCGTGACCGATGGCCGCGAACATCGTCAACGGATGCGCGTTCATGTTCAATTTCTCCATGAACGACTTCGGGCTGAGGTTTTCCATCCCCTTCTTGACCAGCACCCGACAGGTGCCGCACAAGCCGAATCCCATACAATTGACGTAACGATCTAGCCCCTTGTAGACAGAGATACCAGCCTTGCGCGCCGCCTCGCGCAGGTTCGCGCCGGCATCGACCTCGATCTCTTGTTTCTCGTTGACGAAACTGACCTTCGGCATGGAACTACTACCCCCTCCGCGAAATGACGAATAGCCTTCGTGGCTCCTCCTCGCCGTGAGGAGGTCGCGGACATTTTAGGAATCGAAGTCAAGAAATCCATTGAAGCGAGGAATGCACGCATGGAATCCACGACGGCTTACTCGGAGTTGCTCCGCCGCGTCCGCGAGAGCGCGCTGCTCGAATCGTGCGCCGGCTTGCTCGGCTGGGACGAACGCACCTATATGCCGCAGCGCGGCTCGGCCCATCGCGCCGAACAGATGGCCTTGCTGGCGCGTCTGGGGCACGAGATGTTGACCGCTCCCGTCCTCGGCGAGCTGTTGGCCACCGTTGAAGCATCGCCGCTCGGAAAGGATGCCGAAAGCGACACTGCCGCCAATGTGCGTGAGATTCGACGCCAGTACGATCGCGCCGTCAAGCTGTCCAACGAACTCGTCGAAGAATTAGCCCGCGTCACCACGCGCGCCCAACAGGCATGGCAAGAAGCACGACAGGCCGACGATTTCGCGGCTTTTCAACCGTGGCTCGAAAAAGTGGTGGCGCTGCTGCGCCAAAAGGCGCAGGCGATCGGCTACACCTCGGTTCCCTACGATGCCTTGCTCGACGAGTACGAACCGGGCGCGACGACGGCGGAGATCACTCAGGTGTTTGCGGCGCTGCGCGCCGATCTGGTGCCTTTGGTGTCGGCTATCGCCGCGTCGAAAATGCGGCCGCGACGAGAATTGTTGGAGCGCGATTATCCGCTCGAACAACAAGAGCGTTTCGGACGCGAAGCCGCGACGGCCATCGGTTTCGATTTTGAGTCCGGTCGGCTCGATGTGACCACGCATCCGTTTTGCAGCGGCCTCGGTCCCGGCGATTGCCGCATCACCACGCGCTACAACGTCCATCACTTCAACGAGGCATTCTTCGGCATCCTTCACGAAGCCGGTCACGGCATCTACGAACAGGGCTTGCCCGCCGAGCATTTCGGCGCGCCGCTCGGCACGGCGGCATCGTTGGGCATTCACGAATCGCAATCGCGCTTGTGGGAGAACCAAGTGGGGCGGAGTCGGCCTTTCTGGGAACATTTCTTCCCCCGCGCGCAGCGAGCGTTTCCATCCGCGTTGGGCGATGTCGCCCTCGACGATTTCCTGTTTGCCATTAACGACGTTCGGCCATCGTTCATCCGCGTCGAAGCCGACGAGGCCACCTACAACATGCACATCATCCTGCGATTCGAACTGGAGCAAGCGCTCGTCAGCGGCGATTTGCAACCGGCGGACGTGCCCGGCGCGTGGAACGAAAAGTTTAAGCAATTCTTTGGACTGACGCCGCCGAGTGCCGCCAAGGGTTGTTTGCAGGACATTCATTGGAGCATGGGCGGCATTGGCTATTTTCCTACTTATACACTCGGCAATTTGTATGCGGCGCAGTTCATGGAACGGGCGCGGCAAGACCTCGGCAATCTCGATGGAGAGTTCCGCGCCGGTCGATTCGGCGGATTGAAAGGCTGGCTCAACGCCAAGATCCATCGCTCCGGCCAGCGCCATCGCGCCGGCGCGTTGTGCCGGCGCGTGACGGATCGCCCACTCAGTCATCGACCGTTTATGACATATCTCCGCGAGAAATTCGGCCCCTTGTATGGTATCTAAGGCACGACCTCAGCGGCGCGTCGAGGATGCGGCGGGGCGTCGTTCGCCAATCGGCAAACCGGCCGCCCAATGGATGGCATTCGCCAACAGGCGATTGAACGACGCCTCCTTGAAATCGTCGGGATGTCCCAGTGAGGTGTAGACGACCCGCCCGCCCGCCTTGGTGGCGTGCGTCCACAAGATAGGCTCTCGCGGTTGGCCGGGGATCGACCCGATCGCCAGCGGCTTCGCCGTCTTGGCCAACGGGCTGACTTTGTAGAGCGAGCCGTTGCCTGCCAATTCAGACAGCGCGACGCCCGAGAGAATCGGATGTTCGCCCGCCCCCTCGGCCGCTTCGACGACAACCTTCGGCCCCGCGCCGTGATGGCCGGTGTAATGTCCGCCAAAGACATCGGGATCGAACGTCTCCCAGGTCGCGCATCCTTCCGGCGGTTTCTTGCCGTTGAGCGAAAAGGCATGACTGGCCGTGCGGATGCCGACGACTGGCTTGCCGTCGGCGACATATTTTCGGATTCTATCCATCTCTTTTGTGGGCAATGCGCGGCGGCGCACGCTAAGAAGCAGCACGTCCGCTTCGTTCAATACTTCGAGTCCGGGCACATCCTGGGCGTTCGATTTGCTGCCGAAGACGATGCTGACTCGGAAGTCCTTGCCCAAGTGTTTGAGGGCGAACTCTGGCAGCGTTCGCGCCGTCTGATATTCCGACTCGGCTATCAGCACGACGACATGGGGCCGCTTGTCGCCGGAGAACCGAAACGGCTTGCCGCCGAGAATCTGATCGCTGGTGATCGTCGGGCACACCCACTTCTCGATGTGTTCGACGATCAGATCGGTGCCGGTAAAATGGCTGACAAACGGAGACCGCGCGGGATTGTACATGGTGTCGGTCAGATCTCGCATCAGCACGACGTTCTTGCCGTTCTTGGCCATCTGTCGCAAGCCGAACGGCCGACCGAGAACGCACATATTGGTATGTACGCCGGCGAGTACGACGTTCTCGATGCCGCGTTGCTCGAATACGCTCCAAATCTCCTCGCCCTTGTCGCTAATAGTATCGCGGTCGTCGATCTGCAATACATCGACTTGGGACTTCCACGGCGCGCGCGGATTGCGCCCCATCTTCTGCAGTTTTTCGGCCCAGGCTCGATGCTCCGCCGGATCGTCGTCTTCGCCGCCGTCGGATTGATCGATCGGATAGGTTCCCTTTTCCTCCGCTGGGATGCGATTGCACCAAGTGCCGATGTCCTTGGGCAAATGCTTGGAGCGCGGTGTTTTGAGCGCGTTTTGCCGCGCCGGATGATCCTTGTAAGCAGCCATGCAATCGCTTGGAGCATGAACGATGAGGACGCCCCGCCGCCGCGCTTCCACCAACACTCGATTGAGACGAGGAGCCATTTCGCCCACGCGCCGCACGGCGTTGAGACAGTGGTGCGAATCCCAGACGTCACAAACGATAATCGCGGTCTTTTTCGTGTCCCATTGAGCCGGTGCCACGATCGCATGGAAGCGCCCGCTGCCCGCTTTCGTTTCGACGCGCTTGCGCAGCGTCAGCGACAATGCTTCCGCCTTTTGCTCCGCTCTTAGGGCCTCACTCGCCATCGCGGTTGCCGAACCCATGAGAACGAGCGCCATCCATCGGATACTTGTGCGAGTGTTCATCGGTACTCCATCGCGTTTGTTCGAGTGTTGGAACCGCCCTCGACGATTCGCAATCGTCGCTCCGTCCACGGCTCAGCGCTACTTTCCTCTCCAATGTACCACATCCCCAACTCTTCTCTACTGAGTTTAGGGGGCGCATCGGAAAAAGTCTTCGGTAGCGTCACGGGAAGGGAGAGGCTCGAATCGAAAATTTCTCAGTGAAGAAGGGAGGAAGGGTATGCGTCGGGCACTTGGGAGCGAGAGAACCGAAGCGAGGACATTTTCATTGCGTCCCGACATTTGCCCTAAATCGGGCTTGACACGATGACGAGGAGTTTCTATGGTTCGCCCCCTCTACAGGCTTCTTTCGGAATAAAGAGGTGGGCCGGGATGGCTTCCGGCTCGTGCGGAGAGCCATCCATCGTTCGGGGGCGTTGGCCATGAAGTGTTGTGCCTGGATCGCGCGTCGGCAAGGGGTCGGCCAGTGGGTCGTGCGGGGGGTGCTGGGGGCCGGACTGCTCACACTCGTGGGGCTGTTCGGATGCACCACCCTGCAAACCCGCTCGCAAGCGGAAGACGAGGGCGATCGCTACGCCCTCGAAACGATCCGCGACAAGGCAACGGTGGGCAACGCCCTACCCATGCCTGTCGGTGGCGTCGGGTTGGTCGTCGGTCTCGAAGGCACCGGCGGCGATTGTCCCCAAGACAGCTACCGAGACATTCTGGAGAACGAACTGCGCAAGGAAGGCGTCAAGGACATCCGCGAAGTGATGAAATCGCCCAATCACGCCATGGTCTTCGTCTCGGGGCTGATCCCTCCGGGAACCAACAAGGGCGAGGCCATCGACTTGGAGGTCATGTTGCCGCGCGGGAGTCGAGCCTCCAGTTTGCGCGGCGGCTATTTGCACAAATGTTACCTCTTCAACTATGATTTCGCCGAACGCCTCGCCCCAACCTCCGATCCGAACGGCCCGCACGGATTGTTGCGAGGCCATCCCATCGTCAAGGCCGAAGGCTCGTTGCTGGTCGGCATGGGTTCCAATGACGAAGACGAGAACTCCAGTGTCAAACGCGGTCGCCTCTGGGGAGGCGGACGTTGCTTGGCCGCTCAAGCATTCAGCCTGATGATGAAGGAGCAATCCGCGCGCATCGCCTCGTTGATCGAACAGCGCATCAATGAAACCTTCTTAGCCGGCTTGCCCGGTGAACCGGGTACGTCCATCGCCATCGCCAAAGGCCCTTCTTACGTCGTGCTGCGCGTGCCGCCGCAATATCGTCTCAACGCGCCGCGCTTCCTCCGCGTCATCCTCGACATTCCGTTCGTCTCGGACACCAACGCCCTCAATGCCCCGTTGAACGGGAAAGGCGAGGATCATCGCTCGTATCGCCAGCGTTTGGAGGCCGATCTCCTGGATCCGGCCCGCACCGTGGTGGCGGCATTGCGGTTGGAAGCGTTGGGGCCGATCGGCAAGCCGGGGCTGAAACGCGGACTGAAAAGCGAACATCCGTTGGTGCGATTCTGCTCCGCCGAGGCTCTGTCCTATCTGGGCGATCCGGAGGGCGGCGAGATCTTGGCCTCTTCCGTGGCGAGTTCGCCGCTGTTGCGCTCGTTCGCACTGACGGCCATGGCCTCGCTCGACGAAGCCATCTGTCACGTTCGGTTGGCCGAGTTGATGACGTCGGGCGGCGAAGACGAAACACGTTACGGAGCTTTCCGCGCTCTGCGAGCGCTCGATCCGCGCGACAAAAGCATTCAGGGCGAGTACCTCAACGAATCGTTCTGGCTCCACCAGGTTCCGACCCGCGGTACACCCTTGGTTCACATCTCGGGCACGCGCCGAGCGGAGGTCGTCGTCTTTGGCGACGAGCCAATGTTGAAGCCGGAGTTTGGCCTTCAAGCCGGAGAATTCGTCGTCACCGCTTCGAAGGACGACAGCCGATGCACCGTTTCGCGCATGTCGAGGAGCAAGGGCATCCTTCGTCGCTCTTGCTCGTTGGAGTTGACCAAAGTGTTACACACCTTGGCCGACATGGGTTGCATGTATCCCGAAGTGGTTACGATGTTGCAACAGGCCGACATGGGCGGTGTCTTGACGTGCCGTCTGCGTTGCGATGCCCTGCCTCAGGCCACGCCGATTGAAGAATTGGCCTCGCTCGGTCGCCAGAAAACCGATCCGCGCGATGCCGAAGCCGAGTTGATTCCCGCCGGCCAAGATCTTGGGGCGACGCCGACGCTGTTCGATAATGGCCTTGCACCCTACGCCGCTCGGGTGCAAGAAAGACAGCGTAAGCTCGATGCCCCCCGGTAAGTATTTGGGGAGAGAGGCTTTCCATTGCGGAACGAGAATGGGAGGCGGCACGAGTGCCGCGCGATTCCCTTCGGTCTCCGCCAACGGATGACTCTCGCGCAAACGTCGTTCAAACAGCGGTGATCCTTCATGTTGAAACGACTCGAACTGGTTGGCTTCAAGTCGTTCGCCGACAAGACACAGTTCGATTTCGCGCCCGGCGTCACCGGCATCGTGGGACCAAACGGATCGGGAAAGTCGAATATAGTCGATTCGGTGCGCTGGGTTCTCGGCGAGCAGAGCGCCAAGAGCCTGCGCGGCGGCGAGATGGCGGACGTTATCTTCAACGGCTCGGCATCGCGTCGCGGCCTGGGCTTGGCCGAAGTCACCATGACCTTCGACAACGCCCGCCACGTCCTCGCCACCCCAGCCGAAGAAGTGCAAATCACTCGCCGCGTCTATCGGGGCGGCGAGGGCGAATATCTCATCAACAATCAAGTTTGCCGTTTGAAGGACGTTAAAGACCTCTTTCTTGGCAGCGGCGCGGGCAGCGACGCCTATTGCATCATCGAACAGGGGCGGGTCGATGTGCTTCTACAAGCCTCGACCAAGGACCGGCGAACCATCTTCGAGGAAGCCGCCGGCATCAGCCGCTTCAAATCCAAGAAAATCGAAACCCTGCGGCGACTGGAGCGCGTCGATCAAAACGTGGCTCGGCTACGGGACATTCTCGATGAAGTTGAGAAGCAATTGCGTTCGGTCAAACTACAAGCGGCCAAGGCGCAGCGCTATCAGGAGTATTCGGCGCGCTTGAAGGAACTGCGCGTCTCGCTTGGGCTGCAAGAGTTCCATGCGTTGAGCGAGCGATTGCGCGAAGAAACGGCGGTTCTGGATCGCATGCGTTCGGAACTGTCCGAGCAAATGGCCCAGGCGGATGCCTGGGAAAAAGAGCTGCGAGAGTTGGAGGATGCGCTGGCTCGACTCGATGCTTCCCTCGGCGAGCAAGCGGCGGCCTTGTCCTCGGCGCGCGAACAGATCGCCGGGCACGAAGCGACAATGGCTCACGAATGGACCAACGCCGACACCATCGACAAAGAGTTGCTGCGCGCGCGCCAGCGCGGCGCGGAATTGACTCGGCACGTCGCCATCTTGGCCGAATCCGCCGCGCGGGTTGGCGAAGAATTGCGTCAAGTCGAATCGCTGAGCCGCGAGCAAAGCGAGAACGTAAGACAACGCGAGGAGCAATTGCAGGCCACGGAGACGCGCCTCAACGATCTGCGCGTGCAGGTGCAGCGCGAAGAGAACGAACATCTCGAATCCATGCGTCAAGCCGGACGGCTCAAAAACGATGCCATCAGCTTCAAAGCCCAAGTCGATAATCTAGCGCGCGAGAAGACGCGCCTCTCGCAGCGCAGCGAACAGGCCGCCGAACATCTCGCTTCGCTCGATCTGGAACTCGAAGAACTGAGTGCCGCCGAGAGCGAAATGCAAACGCGGCTCGGCAGCGCGCGGCAAGCGTTGGCCGATCTTCGACAAGAACGCGATCGGCTCCGCCAAGTGCGCGACGAGACGACGCAGCGCGCCGCCCATCTGCGCGAACAACGCAGCGGCTTGCACAGTCGGGTCGAGGTGTTGGAAGGACTCCAGCGCAGCCACGAAGGGCTGGGCACAGGCCCGCGCGAGTTGCTGGCCTTGCTCGAACAACCCGATCCAAACCCGTGGCGCGCGGTCTTGGGTATCCTCGCCGAGTTTCTCACCGTCCGTCGCGAGTTCGCGCCGCTGATCGACTTGGCTTTGGGCGAGCGCGCACAGCGCTTTGTCGTAAACGATCCCGATCGACTCGTTCAAGCGCTGGGGCAGCGCGGTCAACCGTTTTCAAGCCGGGTGAGTTTCCTTCCGCTGATACCCAACGACAACCGACCTTCGCCTCCTCCCCCTTTGATTTCGGACAGCCGCGCCGGAGCCGCCGGTCTCGTCTCCGCAAAGGGAGCGCTGCCGTTCGCCCGAACCATCGGGCATCCGGGCATCGTCGCCTTGGCCGAACAAGTGGTCCGGTGCGACCGCCCCGAACTCGCCGACTTGCCGGCTCGCTTGTTGGCCGGCACCCTGATCGTCCGCGATCTGACGGCGGCGCGCGCTCTATCGGTCAATCTCCCCAGCCATCGCTTCGTGACCTTGCGGGGTGAATTATTGGAAGCGGACGGCACGTTGACCGTCGGCGTCCATCATGCCGAGACGAGCATCCTCTCGCGCCGCAGCGAGCTGCGCGAGTTGCGCGAACAGATCGCCGAACTCGATCGTCGTCTCGCCGACTTGGAGCGCGATTTACAAGATTTGCGCGGGACGTTGGCGATGCTGGACAATCGCGCGGAGAACGGCCAACAGGAAATCGACGTCTTGTCCGAGCAAGTATCCGATCTGCGCTCGCGCATCGGTCAACACCGTCAGCGGCGCGAGGGTCTGCACGAAGAGGTGCAAGTCAGCCGCGGCGAGATCACGGAATTGGAACGGGAAATCGAGCGCCTGACGCAAGCCTGGCAAGAATCGCTCGATCGCGCCGCCGGCGCGGACGCCGAAGTGCAGCGCTTGCAGGCTCGCCTGCAAGAGGCCAAAAGCGAGATCCGCGACGGCGAGTCGCACCGGCAGGAACGCCAACAGGAAGCACTCGCGGCGCGCGTGAACTTGGCTCAAGTCGAGGAGCGAACCAACTCGCTGCGCGCGCGCTACGAGCAAATCGCCGGCGATTTGGACCAGCGCGCGCGGGAATCCGATCAGACGCAGCGCCAGCAGTCCGTCGCCCTCACCCGCCGGGAAGACAACCGGAGAACCCTGCTGGAAGCCTTGTCTTCTTTGGCCATCTGCTATCTCCACAAAGAGGCCGCCGAGCGTCGGATCGTCGAGTTGGGACGCGAACGCTCGCGCGTCCATCACGAACGTCAACAGCGCAACGATCGAGCGCAGAGCAATCGAAATCTGTGGCGCGAACAACAAGAGCAAGCCCATGCCCGCGAGCTGACCGTCAGCGATCTGCGCCATCGCCGCGATTCGCTGTGTTCTCGTTTGCATGAGGAATATCAACTCGATCTTGCCGAACTTTACGAAAAGTCCCAAGCCGAGGGGATCGAGAAGGCGACGGAATTGCCTCCGTCGGACGGCGAGCCTCCCCTCGCTCCCGAGCAAGAGATCGAAGAGTTGCGCCGCAAGCTCAGCCGGCTCGGCAGCGTCAACCTCGATGCCCTCCAGGAATTGGCCGAACTCGAAGCGCGCGCCGGGGCGCTGCAGATCCAATACGACGATCTGACGTCGGCGCAGAGAGCTTTGCAAGAGATTATCGCCAAGATTAACGCCGACAGTCGCAAGTTGTTTGCCGATACTTTTGCCGCCATCCGCACGCACTTCCAAGAGCTGTTCCGCAAGCTGTTCGGCGGCGGCATGGCCGACATCGTCTTGGAAGACGAAAATGACGTTTTAGAGAGCGGTATCGAGGTCATTGCCCGCCCTCCCGGCAAGGAGTTGCGCGGCATCTCGCTGATGTCGGGTGGCGAGAAAACGATGACGGCGGTGGCCCTTCTGTTGGCCATCTTCCGCAGCAAGCCCAGTCCTTTCTGCATTCTCGATGAAGTGGACGCGGCTCTCGACGAGGCAAACATCAGTCGATTCACGGCGGTGTTGAAAGATTTTCTCGATCACTCGCAATTCATCATCGTCACGCACTCGAAGCGAACCATGGCCTGCGCCGATGTGCTTTACGGCATCACGATGCAAGAGTCCGGCATCTCGCGGCGCATCGCCGTTCGCTTCGAGGATTGGCCCGACGACGAGAAACCGGCGGAGGCGAAAGAGGCATCGTGAGGCAGATTGCGCAACGATTCCCCTCGCCCCTGTACTCTGGTGAAACGAGAGCTTAAGGGATAGTCTCTCACTGCATTCGATCCGCGAGCGTTCGAGCGGCGCGATAGTCGGATTCCTCGCAGGGACGTTCGCCGTACCACGCGGTTTCGAAGCATTGAGTGAGACGCTGAAAGGGATCGTGCCATTCGGAGGGGGCTCGATCGGAGAGGCGGAGTTGACGAACGTACTCGCCGTTGGTGCGCGTTGGCTCGAAGCGGATGAATTGGCGACGGTGCAACGAGGCCAATACGGCCAAGTACACCAGTCGCAGCGCGTCGCGGAAACGCCTTTCGCTTGCCAACGAATCGGCCTGTCGCCACAAGTTCGCCGGTGACTCCTCGACGATTTGGCGCGCATCGTTCTCCTTCAGCGATACCTCCGCGGAGGTAGAGGCTTCCGGTTTGGGCGAACGGGGCGAACGCGGTGAAGAGAGATAGAAAAAGACGCCTACCGCAAGCACCGCCAGCACCAAGCCCGCCAATACCACCCATCCCCACGACGAGAATCCGCCTCCCGTTGTAGGCGACGAGACCGTCGCGCCTTTGCTCCGGTTCGTTCGAGGACCGTCCGCCTCCGGTTCGGCTTGGGGTACTTCCTCGCGGCGCTCTTGCTCTCGACGAACTTCGCCGCGATCCTCCTCGACGCGCCGGCGCGTTTGTGGGCGCTCGGCCTTGTTCCCCTGACTGCCCCGCAGCAGCGACTTCACTTCGTCCGGCGACCGAACGGCATGCTCTTTGGCCTCTTCGCCGGACGGTACCATCGAATCGTGCATCAGGGACAAACGACTGGCTATGTCTTTAAGCACGATTGAGGCGTCGTCTTTCTTGCGATCTGCGAAGTCTGCTATAGCCCTCTCGAACCAGCGGCAACGGCGAACGTCGTTTCCAGTCGCTTCGAGCAGTTTATCCCGCACTCCGCGCAGTCGCCCCATCCATCTTCCGCCTCCCGGATAAGGCTCCGCCCGCTGAATCTCGCCGCGAATCGCCTCGATCTCTTCGCGCGCGGTTCGCACCAAAGTTCGGGCCTCCTCGGCAATCGAGGCCGACGAAGCGAGAGTGAGAACGGAAAGCGCGACGAGCAAGGCCACTGGGAGCGGCAGACAAGGTGATTTCGTCGTCGAGAGCATGGACGTTCTCCTCATCGTGCCGTCAGCAGGCGCTGCACGCGATATTGCAGGTCGAGTCCTTCTTGCCGGGTGCGGATGTCGGTGTGCAGCAGGAAATTGCACGCTTCAAAGAACGGCGATAACAGCAGCCAGCCCACGAGGAACAGCGCCAAGGTATACACCGGATTGCTGAAGAACTGGAGTTCGACATCGAGCAGCGCGGTATCGAATCCCGCCAGATTATCGGCACTCCAAAGGGCGATCTTACCCAGGAAGTGCAATTGAACCACGAGCAGAAATAACAGGGGCAGACGAAGGGAGACGAGGAGCGCGGCCTTGCCGGGAGCGGCGGCAGCCTCGCGGCGCAACTCGCGCGGCAGCGAATCCGCGCGCGGGGATGCCGCGCTCAGCAAGGCATGGAGAGAGGTCGTCGCGCTCCACAACGGCATGGCGAGCAACAACGTCAGCAGCGACCCGAACAGGAAGCCGAGGAATCGCAAAATCGGTGAGGCGTCGGGTAGAAAACAGGCGAAAAGCATCAGGGGGCCGGGCAAGGTGAGAACGAGCATGGTTGCGCGCGCGGCGGCATGATCCAACCCCCGGCGCAGCGCGCCGCCGATACAACTTCGGACATCGACCGACGCGCCGGCCGCCCGTCGGCGAAATAGTTCCTGACAGGCAGCGGAGGCCCAGCCCGTCAACGGCAGCGACACAGCCGCGATGGCCGGTAGCCATATTTTAGCGATCCCCAAAGAAGTTGGTTCGGCCAGCAAGAAAAGCAAGAGCGTAAAAGACGGCAACAGAAACAACGCCTTAAAGAGTAGCAAAAGGGGAGCATCGGCGAGCGCGAAGCGGCAAGCGTCGTCGAGGATTTCACCCAGGGTGCGCGGTCGAAGATCCACGGCGAACTCCTACGGTCGTGCCCCTTCCAAGCGAAAGGGATTTACGGCGCGATGCTGCCACCGACGAGCCAACACAAAGCGAACAACAACAGCCAAGCGACGCTCAGGATAATCCCCGCGACGAACGAAGAACTGCGACGGTTGGGGCGCTTGTCGTCGCTGCCGGCGAGCGCTTTGAGACAAGCGTGACAATGATTGACCCCGTCGATGCGCGTGCAACACGATGGGCACACGACCGCGCGGCAACGCATGCAGATGCCGACGCCCGGACGATCGGGGTGGAATTGACACGTTCGCATGGCCGACCATCACCTCAAGATACGAAAGCTGTCCAAAGCGATTCTGAACTCGTCGCGGATTGCCTGAAAACGGTTCCGGGGCGCATAGGCGCGAACGACGTAGATGTCACCTTGTTTGCGCCGGTAAGTGCGGATCAGGAACATCCACTTTTTGCCGCCGCAACGTATCTCGACTTCCATCTCGCGCCCTTCCATCCCGTCCTTCACTTCCAATCTTCGACCGTCGATTCGTTTGGCGGTGAGCGGCGGAGCAAAATCGAGATCGTCCTCCTCGCCGAAATGGCCCGCCTGAGGCGGCGCGTTGATTTCGCCGAGCAATTCCAATTCGCATTGATCGAGCGTGGGAAATCGACCGGCTTTGAGAGTGCGTACATCAATGTAGGCGTGGCGGCTGACCTGCATCAACAATAAGTCGAGATCGCTTTGGAGCGAGGACACGGCTTCATCGTCGCCACGATCTCCCTCGACTCGGCCCCATTTCTCGTTGGGCCGAGTGAGCGCGAAGCGTTTGGCTCCCTCGACAATTTCCATCGGCCCACTGGTATCGACCTTCGCCGTCATCGCGCGCTTGCGCAGCCAAGTCTCCAAGCCGAATAGATCGTTGACGTTCAACGCCACGAACGTCAGCACCGTGAACAACAGCCCCAAACAAATACCGACCACGGCGAAGCCCGATCCGGCAAGGGTTTGTCGATTGCGCGAAATGCCGATTAAGGCAACGATGCCAGTAACGATTGCGGCCAGAGGTCCGACCAGCGTGAACGCGCCAATCAGCGCGAGCAGAATGCTGGCCAAGGCCCAAGCACTGGTGACTTGCGGCGGGCGTTCGCCAAGCGGCGCGCGCAACGGCTGCTGGCATTCCGGACAGAGAACCTCTTGACCGGCCAGCGAATCGTCCACTTCAAAGCGTGTACCACAGGCACAAGTCAGCATGTTTCCTCGCGGCTGTCGGCTATCGGCTATCGGCTATCTTCTTATCTAAAGTAAAACGGGTTTGAATACAATAATGTCGTTTGTCATCGAACTTTATATTTTATGCAGCAGTACGATTTCGGCCATCGGTCGCCGTCCGCGCCTCAACCACTGGCCGATAGCCGATAGCCGACAGCCGAGAAGATTGCCGAAAGGAAACTCTCATGACCGTTCCCACCTATGAAAAGCTAACTCCACCTCGCCAGGGTACTCGCGTCACCGTGGATGCCAACGGCCGTTGGCATATTCCCGACGATCCCATCATCTGTTTGCTGCGAGGCGACGGCATCGGCCGCGATGTCGGCGAGGCTCCGGGCATCACCACTTGTGCCGCGCGCGTTCTCGATGCCGCCGTCGAGAAAGCCTACGGCGGCAAACGACGCATTCACTGGTTCGACATCCACGCCGGCGACGTGGCCCGCGAGATGTATTTCCCCAATGTGAAGGACGAACAGGTCAACGCGCTGAGCGAAGACCAGCAACGGCAACTCTATCTGCCCGACGATACCCTGAAGGCTTTCGAGTATTACAGCATCGGCTTGAAAGGCCCCTTGACCACGCCCATCGGCGGCGGCTTCCGCAGCATCAACGTCTATCTGCGCATCCGTTTCGACCTTTACGCCTGCGTGCGTCCGGTGCGCTATTTCAAGGGGGTGGAAGCGCCCAACAAACGGGCCAACAAGGTCAACATGGTTATCTTCCGCGAGAACACCGAAGACGTGTATTGCGGCATCGAGTTCAAGAGCGGCACCGAGAAGGCCAAGCGCATCATCGATCTACTTAGGGAAATGGGCTATACCAATGTTTTGCCCAGCGCCGGCATCGGTATCAAGCCGATGAGTCCCGAAGGCAGCAAGCGACTTATCCGCATGGCCATCCGCTATGCCATCGACAAGAAATTGCCCAGTGTGACCCTCATGCACAAGGGCAACATCATGAAGTTTACCGAGGGGGCGTTCAAGGATTGGGGCTACGAATTGGCTCGACAAGAGTTCGCGGCCCAGACGATTAGCGAAGACGACGTGTACAAGGGGGGCGACGCCAAGGGTAAAGTAATCGTGAAGGACCGCATCGCCGACAGTATGTTTCAACAAGTCCAGCTGCGACCGGACGAATACAGCGTGATTGCGACGCCGAACCTCAACGGCGATTATCTCTCGGATGCGGCGGCGGCGCTGGTCGGCGGAATTGGTCTGGCGGCGGGAGCCAACATCGGCGACCGTGCGGCCATGTTCGAGGCCACCCACGGCACGGCCCCCAAATACACCGGTAAGAACATGGCCAACCCCGGCGCGGTCCTCCTCTCCGGCGTCCTGTTATTGGAGCATATGGGCTGGGGCGAGGCGGCGAACTTGGTGAATCACGCCGTCGAGTCCACCTTTGCCGAGAGCGAGGAGATCGCTCAGAAAGGGCCGGGCGGCAAGCTGTTTGTCACCTACGACATCGCTCGACAGTTCCCCGGCTACGGCGAGAAGGCGGGCGTTTCTAGCTCGGCCTTCAGCGAGCGGATCATTCACCATCTGCACGGTGGATAAATTGAGAGGACCCAACGCGCGGCAAGGTGGGGCGAACGAGCCGAGACCCACAGGGAGCCAATCGAATGGGATCTAAGGTCGAGGTTCGGGGGTGACGGCAGGCTCGAGTTCTTCGCGCAGCTGCGGCTCGTCGCGGCGTCGATTGATGATGCGCGGCTGGTCGTCGCCCCTCTCGCGCGATTCGTTCGGCAGCTGGGCGGTGACGAGTTTGAGCCAAGCCGTCCACTGTTGCTGTTCCGCCTCGGTCAATCCCTCGGTCTTGGCCAACAATTGGCGAATCTCTTCCGCGCGCTTCACCAATTGCTTGGCATCTCCCAATGCGTAGTAGCAGCGGATCGAATCGCTCATCGCGCGCAGGGCAAGGGTTCCCGCGCCCTGTTTTTCGGCCAGCGCCTCGTATTTGCGCAGTGCCTTTTCATATTCGCCGAGGTTGAAATAGCACTCGGCGACTCGGAAAGGCACATCGACTTGCTGCTTAACGCTCAGCAGCGAAGCCTTGTCGGCATCGGCGATCTGCGCCTCCACTTTGGCGAACTCCTCGGCGGCCCGATTCCACGAAGCTCGATTCACTTGGAGATAGTGGTCTTGGGCTTCGGGATTCATCTTCTCGGCGACCGTGCGATTGACTTGATTTTGGGCGGCGAGCAGACGATGGGAGTCGGCCAGTTGGAAGCGGGCCCGCACCGTTTCCGGCGAGACGGCCAATTGGTCGAGGTGCCCCTCTAAATACTGTACGACGCGGCGATAATTGGGAGGAAACGCCGCCGCGCTTTGGTAGAGTAGCGCGCACAGGGCCAAACGCGATTTCTCCTGAGCCTCGGCATCGGGCGTGCCAATCTCCAACAATAGGTTCTGCTCCAAGAGCTTGCTCGCGCCATCGATGTCGCGGGCATCGATTGCCAACATCGCCAATTCGTAGCGCGCCCGATAGGTATAGGCCCCGCCCAACTCGGCGCAGGCTTTGTAGGCGGTCTCGGCGGATTTAACGTCGTTCAACTGGCGACACGTTTGGCCGAGAAGAAACCATGCTTCACTTTGACGGTCCACATTGTCCTTTATCCCCTCGACGATCGCCTTGAGCTTTGCGGCGGCGCGAGGATAGTCGTGCCCTTCGTGGGAGCACACGGCGCTGAGCCATTCTTGTTCCGCGCGTTTGTCTTTGTCGGCAAGCAGTTTGGCGGCTTCGGTGTGTGCCTCGGCCGCATGGCGCATCAGCTCCTCGGCGTTGGTTTCATCCTTCTTCTTGGCCGACTCGTCCTTCAAGGTCATCGCCCGCGCTCGGAGCGAGCGCGCCCATTCGGCATTCAACTCGGCACGGCGCAGCGGACCTTGAGGCGGCAAGGCGACGCGCTCGTACAACTCGGCGGTCTGCACGGCCAAATCGAAGCGATGGAGCTTTCGATACGCCGCCATCGCTCGCTCGAACAGTCCGCGCACATTGGCAATGTCCACGAAGGAATTTTTCCAGTCGTCGGCCTTGCGGACATTGGCGACCGATTCGGTTAGCAGAGCGACACACTTTTCCGGATCGGTTTCCTTGAGGCGCAGTTCGGCCAGCGCCAAGGCAGCCGCTTGCGCCTCTTCTCCGTGGGAACGGCGCAGACACTCGGTCCACGTCTCACTGGCAGGTCCGGTTCGATCGAGGCGACTGTAGCAATAGCCGAGGTTGTACAGGACGCTCCCTGCGTCGGTGAGCGGCGCGCGTTTCTCGTCGAGTACCGCGCGCCACAGGGTTGCCGCTTCCGCCCATTTATGCTCTTCTTGATAGAGACCGGCCAGGAGCATGTTCTTCTCGGCCAGGGTTGCCGGCGGTGCCTGGTCGCGGATCTTCTCCAGCGTCTTGCGCGCTTCTTCGCGCTGATTGAGTTGCAGTAACAGTTTCGCTCCGGCGAGCTTCGCGGGTCCGAGAACCTCCTCGCCCACTTGCGGTACTTCGCGCAGTCTTTTGTTCGTCTCCAACGCTTTGAGCAAATTGGGGGGATCGGTGTGCAGATAGGCTTGCGTCAGCAACTTGAGTGCTTCGGACGGATCGTCGGCGGCATCGAGATTGTCTTTGAGTCGCTCCACGACCTGAGCCGGGTTGTCGCCGAGGTGGTAGGCCACCTTGGCGAGACGATAGCGCTGCCGGTTCAGATCGTCGCCGGCCAAGCCGCGCTGCTCGGCTTCTTGCAATGCCTGTCGCGCCTCGCGCCAGTGTTCGAGGGCCACCGGCCCACCCTCCCGCTCGGCCATGCGGATGTGCGCCGAGCCGAGAAGGAAAAACGCCTCCGGAGCGCGAACCGGATCGTACATAAGATTCTCGACGGCTTGCTGCGCGCGATGCAGCGTGTCTTCCGCATCGGAGTCGCGTTCGTGCAGCATGTGCCGCGTTTCGGAGAGTTGGTGGTGCAGCTTTCGCACCGGATCGGGAGCAACCAACCCCCGCGTCAGGATAACGGCGACAACGGCCGCCACGCCGACGAGAAACACCGGCACTTGCCACATGGCGCGCAGCGATAGGCCGGGCGACCGATCGGCGCGAGGATTGGACGGTGCTGTGGGAGTGGGAATCGGCTCCATGCATTCACCCGGCTAAAGGCAACCATTCTCCGCGATCGGCGCAAAACCAATCGCTGCCCGGCATCCCTGCCGTAGCGCGAGACTTGTCACAAATCCGCGCCGGCCTGTCAAGTGCAAGAGCCTTCGCCGCTCGCACGCGCGCGTCTTCGCATTTCACAGGCGACTCGCCGCTTGCCGAGCCTTACCGAAGGGCGTAGGCTACCCATCGTTCCTAGACGACTGGTCCTCCTCATTTTCGGATCGTTCATGCGTATCGCCGTTCTTTCCGCCGGCACGGGCTGGCACGTCCGCGATTTACAGCGTGCCGCGGCGCGGCGGCAACTCGAAGCCCGCGCCGTCGATTTTCGCCGCTTGTCCGCCGGCGTCGCTTGGGAACCGGATGCGTTGTCTCGCTTCGACGCCGTCCTCGTTCGCACCATGCCGCCCGGTTCGTTGGAGCAAGTCGTTTTTCGCATGGATCTGTTGCATCGCGCGCAGGAGCGCGGCACGATCGTCCTCAATGCGCCGCGCGCCGTCGAAACCTGCGTCGATAAATATCTGGCGACGGCGAAGCTCGAAGCCGCCGGACTCAAAGTCCCTCCGACGGTGGTTTGCCAGCACGCCGAGGCTGCCTTGGAAGCGTTCGCGGCTCTGGGCGGCGACGTGGTGGTGAAGCCGCTGTTCGGCTCCGAAGGGCGCGGCATGGTCAGAGTCAGCGATCGCGAGATGGCTTGGCGCGTCTTCCGCGCGCTGGAACGCACTCAGTCTATCTTATATTTGCAACAGTTTATCCATCATCCGGGATGGGACGCGCGGGCGTTCGTGCTGGGAGGGCGCGTCTTGACCGCGATGCGTCGCCACGGCAACGGCGATTGGCGAACCAACGTGGCTCAGGGAGGGCGCGGCGAACCGATGCGTTTGGGCGAGCGCGAGGAGCATCTCGCTCGGAGCGCCGCCGCCGCGCTGGGAGCGACAATGGCCGGAGTCGATCTCTTGCCCGGACCCGACGGCGAATGGTACGTCCTCGAAGTGAACGCGGTCCCCGGCTGGCGCGCCCTCGCTCCGGTCACGGGAATCGACGTGGCCGACGCCGTACTCGATTATCTCCTCCACGAGGCGCGCGCGAGGTGACGGCGATGCCCGATATTGGCCTGTGCGCTCAGATTGCCTGTATCTGGGAGGCGACGGCGCGCAAGCCGGGCAACGTGCATCGTTTCCGCGACTTCGACGATAGCTCTTATCTCGATTTTCTCCTCAGCGCCGCCGCCATCGCGCCGATTTTGGCAAAGGCGTCGCAACGGCGCGTCGGCGCGACCGTCCTCGACGCCGTGCGCGCCACGCGCCAAGTGACGAATACGAATACGAATCTCGGCATCGTATTATTGCTCGCTCCTCTGGCAACCGTACCGCCGGAAGAACCCTTGCGATCGGGAGTCGAGCGCGTTCTCGCCGAACTCGATATTGAGGACTCCCGGCTCGTCTACGAGGCAATTCGTCTGGCTTCTCCCGGCGGATTGGGCCGCGCCGAAGAGCAAGATGTCCGCGACGAACCGACGCAAACCTTGCGACAAGTCATGTCCCTCGCCGCCGAGCGCGATCTCATCGCCCGGCAATACGCCAACGGATTCGTCGAAGTCTTCGACGATGGTGCGCCGGCCTTGAGAGCGAGATTGCTGCAAACAGGGGCTTTAGAGGATGCAATTGTCCGCGTGCATTTGGAGTTGATGGGCAAGCATCTCGACACGCTCATCGCGCGCAAACGAGGTCGAACGGAGGCGGAAGAGGCGATGCGGCGAGCCAGAGCCGTACTCGACGCGGGCATGGCTGCGCTGCCGGAATTCGATGCCTGGCTGCGGAGCGAAGGAAACGAACGCAATCCGGGCGCGACGGCGGATCTGGTCGCGGCCAGTCTATTCGTCTGTCTCCGCGAGGAGTGGATCGATCTGCCCCTCGGAGGCGCGTTCTAACCGGCCCGAAGCTCCAGCGAGAGATCTCATTTCCCCCTCGCTGGAGCTTCGATGTGGTTCATTCGTTTATCCATGCACCCACACTTTACCGCCGTGTAGGAAGCGAATGACGACATCGCGTTGACATTTGTAATCGAAAACGATCCTGTGTCCGTTGTAGCGCACTCCGCGAATGCAGCCCGGCGGCAGCGTGAAGCACACCTTGACCGGACAACACGTCTTGGGATGCAACAATAGCACCTCGTATTTGCCCGGCAGCGGTTTGAACGAAGCGACGAATTCGTCCACGGTTAAGGGACGAACCGGGATCGCCGTTGGCGGCGCGAGCGTTTGCGGCGGCAGGACGGGAACGGCCTGCGGCGGCAGTGGGCCATTGGGCGCGCCCGGAGGAGGAGCAAACTGGGCCGAGGCAAGCGAGGCCGCGCCGATCACAACAGCCATCGACAGGACATTGCGAAGTAAAGAAAGTGGCATGTTCGTTCCTTCCGTTAAAGACCCTATCGCTGGAATTCGATTGCGGACGATCGAGGCAGTCCATTCTGTTTGAGAGCGCTGCATAACCCTCGCAATCCATTATGTCATACGAATCGGCTTATCTCAAATCACCCGCGCGTCGAGACGCTCCAGAGCAAGCAGAATCATTATACGGGCGGTGCGTGAAAAGATCCGATTTCTCATCCTTTGCCGTTTGGGCGCGGGGCATTACAACGTGAAGGGTTTCCCGTCCTCGCACTTCGTCTCCCAATTTCGTTTCATCGGTAAGAGTTGATCGTGCATAGAATATGAGAGAGGGGATGGTGAACAATGGGGTCCACCGTCGGCGAACGGTTTCCTCAAGCACAATGCGGAAGGCAATCATGAGTACACTCACGCCTGCGGACCGGGAACAACAGAGCTTTGCCGAGACGGCCCTGAAATTGGCCGGCAAGACGGAAGAGGAGGCGCGGCGCACCGGCGCGGTGGACAAGGCCGACGAACAAGTCGAGTCGTTGTTTAAGCCGCGCTATCAGACGTCCAACAGCCCGGTACACAAAGCCGTTTGGGACGGGAGAGCGCCGCTCGATCTGTTCGCGCCGCCGCCGTTGGCCGAGTCCGCGCCGTGCGATCGCAGCATGGAAGCGTCTTACTCCGTGGTGCGCCGCCGCCGCGCCGAAGGGACGATTTACGACGAAAACGGCAAGGTTTCGACCGAGACACTGGGCGAGTTGGCTGGAGCCGGCTATTGGGGCATGTTGATCGACCCGCGCTATGGCGGGCAAGGCGCGCCGTTCGCGCGTTTCGGCAACTTCCTCACGCGCATGGCCACACAAGACGCCATGATCGCCGGTTTGGCCTCGATTCACGGCTGCATCGGCGCGGTCGATCCCGTGCGCACCTTCGGCACGCCCGATCAGAAAGAGCGATTCTTGCCGCGTTTGGCCAACGGCGAGGCGCTGTCTGGCTTCGCCCTCACCGAGCCGTGCGCCGGATCGGATCTCACCGCTTTGCGGACAACCGCGACTCTCGATGGCGACGATTACGTCGTCAACGGCGAGAAGTTGTTCATCACCAACGTCGTCCAAGGACGCACCGCCGGCCTGGTCGTGCTGATCGAAGGCAAACCCGCCGTCCTCGTCGTCGATCTGCCCAAGCAGGAGAACGAACATTTCCAGATCGTGCCCTACGGTCTCTATGCCCTGCGCCACGCCTATAACAACGGCCTGCGCTTCACGAATTTTCGGGTTCCCAAAGACAATCTGCTCAAACCCGGAGTCGGCGACGGCTTGACGATCGCCTACCACGGTTTGAACCTGGGCCGCGTCTCGCTGTGCGCCGGCGCGGCGGGCAGCATGCGCGTGATGCTGGCCAACATGCTCCCTTGGGCCGAGTTCCGACACACCTACGGCGAGGCCATCGCCAAACGCGAACTGGTGAAGCGGCGCATCGCGCGCCTGGCGGGACTCATCGCCGGCGCGGACGCTCTGGTGGCCTGGACTTCGTGGCTGATCGACGAGGGGTATCGCGGCGAGATGGAGTGCATCATCGCCAAGATTTTCGGCAGCGAAGCGATGAAGGAAGCCGCCATCGAATTGTTTATGAAAACGCACGGGGGACGCTCGTTCCTCAAGGGCCATCTGTTCGGCGACAACGTCTACGACTTCCTGGCCCCCTGTATCTACGAGGGCGAAGGTGAGATGCTGGGCATGGCGTTTTTCAAATCGCTGGTCAAGGAACACGGCAAACGCTTCTTCGAGCCGATCGGCAAAGCCGCACAGCGGCTGGGTCTGAAAAAGCCCAATCCGATGAATCCCATGCACGCCTGGAAGCTGCGCAACGAATTAGCGCCTTATGCACGCTGGAAAGTAGGACAAATTCTAACGAGGCCCGATCGCCAACAAGTGCCGAACATGGATGCGCGCTTGAGCGGCCACGTCGATTTCGCTTTGGAAAACTTCGGACGGATGCGCGGCGAAGTGGCCGGAGCGATGGAGAAATATCAACTCAAACTGGCCGACCGCCAGTGCCGCATGGCCGAACTGTCGCAACGAGTGCAAGACAACGTCATTATTCTGGTGACGGCGCTGTGGGGGCATCGCCAGGGGAACGAGGCCGCCATCGCCTCGGCGGACATTCTCTGTCAGGAGCTGCGCCGCAAGCTGACGGGCAAACGACCGAGCGATGCGTACTACCGCGATGCGAGCAAACTGGCCGATCTGATCCTGGCGGGCGGCTTCGAGACCATCGCCGGCGTGCCGCGCGAAGAAGTGCTAATGAAATATGAAAACAAGTGAGCGGATCGCGGAGCGTGGGAGAGTGACGAACGATTCTCACGCTCCCCGCTCCACGAGTCGTTCGTAGGCCGAGCCGATCGCGGTAATCTCGGCTCGGCGCGACGATTCTCCGCGGATATGCAAGGCGATGCGCAGATGCTCGGCGGGTAGACAATCGGGCACGCGATCCGCCCACTCGACGAGACAGACGCCGCCGCTCTCGAAGTATTCGTACACGCCCAAGTCGGCGAACTCGGCTTGGTTGTGCAGGCGATAGGCATCGAAGTGATAGATGGGCAGGCGCGCGGCGTATTCCTGCACCAGAACGAACGTCGGGCTGGTGACGACTCGGCTATCGGCGATGCCAAGCCCCTCGGCAATGGCCCGCGCTAAATGCGTCTTTCCCGCTCCTAATTCTCCGATGAGAGCCACCACTGCTCCCGGCCAGAGACGATCTCCCAGACGACGGCCAAACGTGGCCGTCGCCGCCAAATCGGTCAACTCCACGGAACAAGTTCGCGGGTGCAAGGGTCTACAGACTCCACTCGGGCACTGCTGTCATGGTATCGTCGGCGATCGTGCCAGGCTATTGGATGAGTCGAGCCGGAACGACACTTCCTCCCCGTCCGCGATCCGGTCGCCGAAAAAAATTGAATTTCTCTCTATCCACGGAGGCCGTTGCCTGGTACACTACGGTATTGTGGGCTTTATGGATCGGTCCATGGTCGTGATGCTTGCCTCCGCACTGCCATCTCCCATTCTCCTGTCCGAAGTCCAGCGTTAACGTATTGCGGAGCAGGTCATCTTGCAGGATGACGGTGTGCCTCGCGAGTTCCTTTCCGGAGGCCCTCATGGGCAAGAAGTTGTATGTGGGCAATTTGCCCTACTCGGTCGCTGACAGCGATTTGCAGCGAATGTTCGAGCCGCACGGCAGCGTGGTGTCGGCTCAGGTAATCATGGACCGAGACACTGGTCGCTCCAAGGGCTTCGGCTTTGTGGAGATGGGCAGTGACTCCGAAGCACAGGCGGCCATTGCCGACATGAACGGCAAGCAGATTGATGGTCGCTCGTTGACCGTCAACGAAGCACGTCCCAAGCCGGAAGGCGGCGGTGGCGGTGGCGGTGGTCGTGGTGGTCGCGGCGGCTACGGTGGTGGTGGCGGCGGCGGTGGCCGCGGCGGCTACGGCGGCGGTGGCGGCGGTGGCCGCGGACGCTATTAAATCGTCTCGGCCCGAATGGGGTCCGATACGGAGCCGGAAGTCTAAGCGGCGGTAATTCATTCACCGTCGCTTACGCTTCCGGCTCCGTCGTTTCACGCACCAACTCCAACACGCTCCACAGACTCGGATCTTCCGAACACGGAAAGTCACTCCCCACGCTCAGCGATTGCTCCCCCAACTCGCGGTCGTGGACGGCAAAGTGCAAGCCCAACCGTGGATTTTGCTCCGGATCGAACCCATGCAGCGCCGCTGCCGACAAAAACACGGCCAAACGATAGCCTCCGGTTCGTGGCGCGCATTGAAACATCACGTCGCTCGCCGAAACCGAGGGCGCATCGTTCTGGGCGCGGTTGATCTTGCTCTGTGCAAAGAAGGGTTCGTCTTTCTCCGGACCTCCTCCCGCGGCGAGAAAGTGAAACTGATGACAATAGCGGCTGGCGCGATGACTGGCGCGGGCGTCGCGCGTATCGACCCACACGGTAATGCCATCCGAGTCGCGCGGTCGAGCGATCTCGCCGCGCGGTACCTGCTCCTTGCCGCGCACCTCGACTTGCAAGGCCAACCCGCCTTCGTTCCAAGCGATTCGTACCTCGGCGAACGAACGCCGTCCGTCCATGTCGGCAAAGCCATCGATGCGGCAAGAGTCCGGCAGATCGAGCAGTTCGTCGCCCCCCTCGCACGGCACATCCTCGACGTAGCGACACGGATAGCACACGCGAAAGAGAAAACGATTGGGGATCAAGGACATTGCAAGGATTCTCCACGGCGAGCGGGAACGTCGGCCCGCTGACACTCCCGCACTCGTCTAGTTGAGCAGGCTGCGTTGCAAGACTTCGCGGGCGCGGTCGAACGTCGGTTGCCACACGATTTCCGGCGTTTCAAGGGCCAGACAATCGCGGAGTTTTTCGAGTGTGTTTCTCGCCATGTGCGGGCATTTGTTGCAGGCGCAGGCGATGCCCGGCACCGGATGGTAGCGGTGTTGCGGAAACTTGCTCTGCATCTGCCACATCATATTCGCCTCGGTGGCCACCAGAAAATCCCTCGGCTCGGCATACGTTGCCAGATGTTTCAGCATCGCCTCGGTACCGCCGATGAAATCGCTGTGTTCGCGGATGTTCGCCGGACATTCGGGGTGAGCCAGTGCGATGGATCCAGGCAGCTTGCGTTTCATTGCCAACAGGTCGCCGACGCTAAAAATCTCGTGGACGATGCAGCTTCCGTCCCACAAGATCATTTTGCGCCCCGTCACTTCTTGGAGATATTGGCCGAGATGGCGATCCGGCACGAAGAGGATTTCGCAATCGGAGGGGACGCGACGGACGATGGCCTCGGCATTGCCGGAGGTGACGACCCAATCGGACAGCGCTTTGACGGCAGCCGCGCTGTTAACGTAGGTCACGGTCTGAAAGCGCCGTCCATTCTGACGCAACATTTCTTGATAGCGGGCCAATTTGTCGGCGGGGCAACTCTCGGCCAAACTGCAACCCGCTTGCAGGTCCGGCAAGAGAACGCGCTTGTCGGGATTGAGAATCTTCGCCGTCTCGGCCATGAAATGCACGCCGCAGAATACAATCGTCGAATGGGTGACTTTCGTCGCCTCGCGCGCCAATTTCAAGCTGTCGCCGGTGATGTCGGCCAAATCCTGAATCTCGCCGTCTTGGTAGTAATGAGCGAGGATAGCGGCATCCCGTCTCTTTTTGAGGTCGTTTATTTCTTCGATAAGATCGTTCATACGAGCGGTCCTTGTTTTTTCGCGTGGCGGAGGACGAACCCACATCCGGTTGTTCTTCTCTTATTGTACACAAGATAGGCGAACCGGCAGCGTAAGCTGCCGGGTGTTTTGCCCTACCCGGCCGGTTAGGTGGCCGGTTTGCCCTACCCGGCAGCTTACGCTGCCGGTTCGCCTAGGAGGCGACTTGGTGGCTGGACCCTACAATAAGGAACGAGAAGAACATCGAGGCGCGTTCACGAAGGAAAAGCACCTTATGACGGAATCGACGGACGGCGGAACCTTGACGCTGCGAAGCGAGTACATCACGTTGGCCCATGCGGTCAAAGCCGTTGGCTTGGCCGGCACGGGCGGTCAAGCGAAATATCTGGTCCGCGAGGGTCACATGACGGTCAACGGCGAGACGGCGTTGCAGCCGGGGCGCAAGTTGCGGGCCGGCGATCGGTTTGGCGCGGTGGGAGGGGCGGAGTGGACGATTCTCAGCTGACCGATGCCCTCACCGGCGCGCCGCCTCAAGAGCCCGATCTCGTGCTGGTTGCCGAGAAGGAAGAACCGGCGGTGGGACCGCGCCTCGATTTACGTCGATCGACGTGGCGCTTGGTGCTGGTTTTGGCCGTTCCAGCCTTGGTGCAACAAATGCTGGTGTTGACCGTCAGTCTGTCGGATCGATGGTTGGCCGGTCATGCCCACGCGCCGGACCCGAACGATCAGATCGCCCTGCAAGCGGCGCAGACGACGGCGAACTATCTCGCCTGGTTCATCAGCAGCTACACGGTGTTGGTCGCGGTCGGCAGCACGGCTCTGGTAGCGCGCGCCATCGGCGCGGGCGATCGGCGCGGCGCGATCCACATTACCAATCAATCGTTCGCGCTGGGCACGATTTTGGGTCTGGGCGGATCGTTGTTGGCATGGTTCACGTTACCGTCGCTGATCGAGTTGTTACAGCTGCGCGGAGCCACGGCGCGCTTTGCCCTCGACTATTTGGAACCTCTGTTCGTCTTACTCGTCTTTCAAGTAATCGAAGCGGCGGGGATTGCCTGCCTGGTCGGTGCGGGGGACACCGTCACCGGACTCTGGGTGCGCGTGGGAGTAGCTGTGTTCAATGTTCCCCTGGCCTGGGGGTTCTTTCATGGCTTCGGGCCGATCCCGCCGATGGGATTCGTCGGCATTGCGCTGGGCACGGCGGTTAGCAATGTCCTCGGTGCGATGGCAGTGACGCTTGTTTTGCTGCGAGGTCGCGCCGGACTGCGCCTCGAATGGCGACAATGGCGACCCGATTTGCCCACTATCCGCCGACTGCTGCGCATCAGCGTTCCGGCCGGCGTGGACAGCCTTTCGGTGGCCGTGGGGCAATTGTGGTTTTTGAGCATCATCAATCAGTTGAACGATGCGGCCAAGGCGGCGCACGGCATCGCCTTGCAATGGGAGGCGTTGGGCTATCTCTCCGGCGGTGCCTTCGGGACGGCGGCGATGACGCTGGTCGGTCAGAATCTCGGTGCGAACGATCCGCGCCGTGCTGCCGCCAGCGGTTGGACCGCCTTCGCGCTCGGCGGCGCGATGATGTCGTTCATGGGAGCGGTCTTTTTCACGCTGGCCACCCCCATGTTTCGCCTGTTTTGCCCCGATGCGGGGCAGCAACCCATCATCGACGAAGGCGAACGGGTACTGCGTCTCATCGCCTTCGCCATGCCACCCTTGGCCTCGTGCATTATCTTCACCAGTGCCTTGCGCGGAGCGGGCGACGCGCGCGTGCCGGTCTTGTTCACCTGGTTTGGTTTCTTCGTGCTGCGCGTCCCGCTCGCCTATCTGTTGACGCAGCGGGAAATCGACCTGGGCATCTTCGGCGCGGTGCGCGGGTTCGATCTCGGTCTGCGCGGCGCGTGGTGGGCGATGTTTGTGGATTTGCTGGCGCGAGGCGTCTTCTTCTTGGTTCGCTTCGCCGGCGGAAAATGGCGGGGCATGAAGGTTTAATGGCGAGGTAGGACGTATTCCATGTCGCAAGCCGATCGTATAGAAGATAAACAGGATCGCTTTATCAGCTCGCTCGCGGCTTGGCTCGTTATCGCCGCGGCGGTTAGTTTTACCCTATGGCGCTCCGCAAAAGGCGCGGTTCCCGATGTCGAGCAGTTCGACCTGATGACGGCGACGATGCAAGGACGATTTCTCGTCGGCTTCGAAGCGTTATGGCAGCGCTCCTCGGGAAAACCGGTCGACAAGAAGTATCTCTTTCGGCAAGCCAAGCAGTCGTTGGACCATAACACGTATGCCCAGCGGTTGCGTTTCGTCGTACTGGCCGGAGAGTTCATGGGACCGACCGAGGCGCTCGAGCGACTGCGGATGCTGGACGACGAATACCGTCGACGGCGCGGCGAACCCTCGGCCGACGACGAAAAGACTGCCCAATTGCTCGAGAGACTCTTCATTCTGCGGCAGCGAGACCCGCCCGCGCTCGAAAGCTTTCTCGAACGCGATCGGGAGGAACTGTGCCGCCGTCTGGGCTGGTTCGGCGAATTGGCTCTCGTTCCAGATGGTGCGGACGAGGCCGATGCGCGCGCGACGTTCTTGGCGTCGGCACTCCGAATTACGGTGGCTTTCGCGGTCGTTGCTCTCGTTATTTTCGGATTGGCGTTTGGAGGGTTGATCTTATTCATCGTGTTGGGAGTGTTGTGGTTCTTGGGGAGGTTGAAGGGCGGGTTGGCCGCCGGTTCCGCGCGGGGGGCCATCTATGCCGAGACGTTCGCTCTTTACATGGTGTTGTTTCTGGGATTGAGCAAAGCGGGGCGCTATCTGCTCGACACGTTCGAGATTCGGCAAGGGACGCTCGCCCTTAGCGGGATCGTTGCCTCGGCCAGCCTGTTGGCACTGATTTGGCCGGTGTTCCGCGGCATCCCCTGGCACATCGTCCGCCACGAGATTGGCTGGACGCGCGGGCGCGGATGGGGGAAGGACGCACTGGCGGGGATAGGCGGCTACGCTCTCGCGCTGACGATGCTGCCGTTCGCGTTGATCGCCATGACAATTCTCACCAAGCTGCGCGACGTGCTGGGCTTTGGTCCGGACGAGTTTGGACCGAGCAACGCGCCGGGACATCCCATCGTATTCGCCGTGAAGGAATCGGCTTGGTGGGTGTGGTTGGAAGTGCTATTCGTCGCCTGTATCGTGGCTCCGGTGGTCGAGGAGACGATGTTTCGCGGCGTCCTGTATCGCCATCTGCGCGAGGCCAGTTCGCATTGGAAGCCGGCGCTCAGCGTCGGCTTCAGCGCCGCGGCGGTCAGCTTCGTCTTCGCCGTCATCCATCCTCAAGGAATGCTCGCCGTGCCGGCACTGATGGGTTTGGCGTTCGCTTTCGCGCTGGTGCGCGAATGGCGCGTCTCGTTGTTCTCGGCGATGGTGTCCCACGGTCTGAACAACGCCGTCACCACTTCGATGCTCTATCTGATGTTAAGCTGATCGTTTGCCGCCTCATCCCTCGAATGGCGTGCCGGGAGCATAGTCTTCGTAGCGCATGTATTGTTTGAGATAGGCGAGCGTGATTTCGCCGGTCGGCCCGTTGCGTTGTTTGCCGACAATCACTTCGGTAATTCCCTCGTGCTGCCCCGGTTCATAGCGGTCGGGGCGATGCAGCAGCATGACGGTGTCCGCGTCTTGTTCGATACTTCCCGACTCCCTTAAGTCCGCTAAGCGCGGTCGATGGTCTTGGCGATCCTCCGACGAACGGTTGACCTGGGCCAGCGCGACCAGTGGGATTTGCAGCTCCTTCGCCAACGCCTTGAGCCGTCGACTGATTTGTGCCACTTGCTCCTGACGCGGATCGCGGCGATTGTCCGGCTCGATGAGTTGCAGATAATCGACGACGATGAGTTTGATGCCGTGTTGCAGTTTCAGGCGGCGCGCGTTGGCGGCGATGCGCAACATGCTCTGCACCGGCGAATCGTCGATGAACAGTTTGGCACTGCGCAACACGCCGCCGGCGTCGATGAGGCGGTCCATGTCGTCGGAACCGAGCGTCCCCTTGCGCAGTCGATGGCTGTCTACTTTTGCCTGCGAACACAGGAGACGCTCGGCCAACTCGATGCGCGATTGTTCCAGGCTGACGAAGAAAACCGGCTCGCGCTCATCGACGATGACATTGCGGACAATTGCGAGGGAAAAAGCGGTTTTTCCTACCGACGGGCGCGCCGCGACGATGATGAGTTCGCCGTCGTGCAGTCCCGCCGTGATTTCGTTCAAATCGACGAAGCCGGTGGACAATCCTCCGGCCTTCTGCTTGCCGGTGGCGCGGTCGTCGATGCGGCGATACGTTTCGGCGATGGCTTGTTCGAGCGTGATCGTCTGGCCGGTGACGCCCATTTGGGCCACGTCGAGAATCTTGCGCTCCGCTCCTTCGAGCAACTCCTCGGCGGGTTGGCTCTGCTCGTAGGCGTCGCGGAGAACCTCGGTGCTGGCGTGGATCAGGTTGCGGACGATGCTCTTGTCGCGGACGATCTTGGCGTAGTAGACGGCGTTGGCGGCAGTTGGGGCGGCGTCCCAAAGTTCGGCGAGATAGGCGGCGCGGCCCACGTCTTCGAGATGACCGCGCCTTTGAAGTTCTTCGTGAAGGATGACCAAATCGACGGGTTGCCCGCCTCGATTGCGCAGGTCGGAAATGGCTTGAAAGATCTTGCGATGGGCGTCGAGATAGAAGCTCTCGGCGCGAACGATTTGAATTACGTCGTCGACGACGGAGTTGTCCCGCAACATGCTTCCCAAAACCGAGCGCTCGGCGTCGAGATTTTGGGGTGGAAGGCGATCCGATCCGATGGGGTCCGGCGACATCGACGCGACCTCCTTGTGGTCGGTGCGTTACGGCATCCCTGCCAGCCCGCGACGCACAGCCCGCAGCGCAAGCAAGGGTCCTCTTCCTTGCTTGCGTTGCGGGCTGGTTTGCACCCATTTATTTCTGCGATTTGATGACCGCGACTCTCACCTCGGTCTCGATCTCGTAACCCAGATTCAGCTTCACGGCGTACAGGCCGGTCTCCTTGATCGGTCCCTCCAGCTTAACCATGTCCAGATCGATGGGCATGCCCTTGGACTTAAGCCCCTTGGAGATTTCTGGAGCGGCGACGGAACCGTAGAGATGGCCCTCTTCGTTGGCGTTGGCCTCAATGGTGATGCCCGCCATCTTGGCGATTTGTTCGGCCAGCGCTTTCAGGTCGGCGATGCGTGCCTCACGCGCCTGCCGGACGCGGATTTTATAGCGCTCCAACAAGCGGAGGTTGTGTTCGGTCGGAACGGTGGCCATGCCGCGCGGCAGCAAATAGTTGCGACCGTAGCCGGGCTTGACCTCGACCACATCGCCTTGTTTGCCGAGATACAGAACATCCTCGGTCAACACGAGCTGCATTCCGCCGTGCTTGCCCTTGAGCATTTGATTTCGCTGTTTCATCGTGAAATTCCTACCTATCGGTTCTCGCCTGACCCTTGGGGTTCGGTGCTAAAACGGGATGTCATCGGGGTTGTCCCCGGACGATCCCAGCGGAGGTTCATCGTAACCGCCGCTACTGGGATAACTGGGTTCGGGCTTGCGAGCGGGAGGAGCTGACGGTGCCCGTTGCGACCGCATTCCTCCATCTCCACCATCGGCGCGCGCTTCGAAGAATTGGAAGTCGTCGAGAACGATGGTCAATTTGGTACGTTTCGATCCGTCATTCTTGTCCTGCCACTGATCGAGACGTAGATGTCCTTCCAAGTAGAACTGCGCCCCTCTTTTGAAATACTGTTCCACTTGATCGGCAAGTTGCCGTCCCGTTTGACGATTAAACGCCTCAATGTCCAGAAAGACAGGCTCGTCTTCCCAATTTCCGGATTGTTGGTTCTTCTTGCGATTGTTGACGGCGAAGCCAAACTTGGCCACTTTGCCGCCGTTGGAGAACGTCCGAATCTCCGGATCGCGGGTCAATCGACCGATAAGCATCACTTTGTTGAGATTTGCCATGGGGCATCTCCTGCACGAGAGAACCCGTCGACCGGGTCTCACCACTCGATCCACTCAAACGCCAACGAATACTATACATCCGTTTGGTAGGCGAATGCAAGCTCCGTAGCCGGAATCGGGACGTATTACTTATTCTGGACGGTCGTGCAAACCCCAAAGCTGGCTCATCTTCGCACAAGCGACCTAATCCTTGCCGCCATCGTCCCTGCGGCGTGAACCGCGCCGAGGCCCCCGATCCATGTCGCGCAGTTCGGGAACGTCGCTCAGTCCATTTTCATCGGGAGGCGGCTCGGTGACGGTTTGCAAGGCCACCGCATGTTCGTCGCGGGCCAATTGCAGCATGATGTCCACATGCTTCGGATCGACCTTCAGAATCATCGCCCGCATAATCGTCTCGTTCAGCGCGCAATCGTGTTCGATGGGCGCGACGTTCTTCCCTTCGGAGCGGAAGTAAGTCAGATAGTACAGGCCCTTTTTGTGGTTCTTGACTGGATAAGCGAGCTTGCGCTCGTCCCACGGTCGGCTGGCCAACACCTCGGCGCTGTTGCGTTCGAGGATGGTATGCAATTGCTTGGCGGCGTTGGGAACATCGCCCGCAACCTTATTCGTATCCAGCAAAAACATGCACTCGTAAACATTAACTGGCATTCGCAACTCACTCCCTTATTTCAATCGGCTACCGGCAATCGGCTTTCGGCTACCGGCCAGACAACTACTGAGGACGAATGGCGTAGCCAAAGCAGGAATCCCGTTTCGTGTCTCATGGGCTGGCCGAAGACCGATGGCCGACTGCCGACAGCCGATATTTACTCTTGCGTCCCATTGTACAGATTCATACACGCATCGACACCCCGACTGGCCCATGCGGCCACCGCTTGCGCGGCCAGCGAGACGGCGTCGTCGATGATTCTCCGTTCGCCGGCGCTAAAGCGACCGAGAACGTGATCGATGGCCTCGGCACGGGGAGCATCGACACCCAAACGAAGGCGAGCGTATTCGGTCGTGCCCAAATGATTTTGAATGTCGCGTAGACCGTTGTGGCCTCCGTGACTTCCCTTCGCCCGCACTCGCAGTTTCCCCAACGGTAGATTGATGTCGTCGCAAACGACGAGCAAATCGGTTAGGGACAGCCGATAAAAGTCCATGGCCTCGCGGACACTACGGCCGCTGAGATTCATGAATGTCTCTGGCTTCACCAGCAATATCTTGCCGTCATCTTCCGTCAGTTCGCACACCTGAGCTTGGAAGCGCGACTGAAAGCGTCCGGCTCGCAGACTTGCCGCCAAGCTATCGACGACGGCGAACCCGACATTGTGCCGCGTGCCGTCGTAGCGTTTGCCGGGATTGCCCAAACCGACGACGATTTTCATGGCGCAAACTTCGTTCAGCAGCGACCCGATGGGAGCGCGTGGCCCGCGCACCCTTTCGAGTCGGAGCCAAACAATTATTTCTCCTCTTCGCCTTCCTCGACGGCGGCCTTGCGTCCGATGACTTCCGGCTCGGCCTGCTCGCCACCCGGAATCGCACCCGCCTCCGGTTCGGCCTGCGGCGAGGTAACGTGTACGACGATGGCATCGGGATCGACCAACGCCTTCACATCCGGCGGCAGATGCAAGTCGCGCACATGAATCGCGGAGCCAAGCTGCAATTCGTTGATGTTCACGCGGATCGAATCCGGCACGTTGATGGCGAGACACTCGATGGCCAGGGTGTGGATGGGCTGATCGAGTACGCCTCCAGCCGACACGCCGGGCGCGATGCCTTTGATCTCGACGGGAATGGTCACATGAATGCGCTCGTCGGCGGCGACGCGGCGAAAATCGACGTGTAACACTTCGATTCCCAGATGATCCCACTGCAATTCGGCAATTTGCGCCTTTTGCAACGCCGTCTCGGATTGCAGATCGACGACGCGCGCCCCGTGCCGCACCGCCGATAGCAGATCGTCCGCCCCCACCGTGACGGATACCGTTTCTTCCTTGTGACCATAGACAACGCCGGGCACTCGTCCCGCAGCGCGGAGTTTGCGCGCCGTGCGCGTCCCGCGACTGTCGCGTTTCTCGGTCGTCAATACCACGGACTCGGCCATTGTTCGCGTCTCGCTGCAAAAGTCGATCGACTCGCCGTCTCGGAACGGCGAGCGTAAATCTCTCAAACGAAGGGGTTATTATTTCAAGCGCGGCCTCAAGTTACAAGGGGTAGCCCAGATTTTTCTCGGAGCGGGTTCGGCGTCGGGCAGTAGGAAAACAGCGTCGCCGGAAACCTCGAAATCTACGGGAGATCGATCCGATAGGCTCGTAATCTCGGACAACCGCGCACGGTCGGCGTATACCATTCTCCACGAAGGCACCCCGTCATTCCACAGGATCGAACCGTGAACACGCCTGAACCACGCATTTACATCATCGGTATCGGCAGCGATGGCTTGGCTGGACTCACCAGCCGCCCCCGCGACATCCTTTTGGCCGCCGATCTCGTTTTCGGCTCCGAGTCCACCCTCAAACTGTTGCCGGAATTGAAGGCCGAACGCCGCTCGTTCGGCCCCGATTGGCACGAAGCCGTCCAGACGTTGACCTCCTTGTTGGGTCAAAGGCGCATGGCTCTCGTCGCCAGCGGCGATCCGCTCTTCTACGGCGTGGCGCGTTATCTGTGCGATCGGCTCGGCAAAGAGCATTTCGAGGTGCTCCCGCACGTCAGCAGTATGCAGCTGGCTTTCGCGCGCATCAAGGAAACGTGGGAAGAAGCCTATCTCACCAATCTACAAACCCATCCGCTCGAGAGCGTTCTCGATCGCATCCGCACCGCCGAAACGGTCGGCTTGTTTCCCAGCGACAAAGAAGGACCGGCGGAGATCGCCCGGACCTTGCTAGCGCGGGGACTCGATTATTTCCGCATGTACGTATGCGAGAATCTCGGCGGACCCGACGAGCGCGTCACGCAGGGGGACTTGCGCGACGTGCAAGATATGGAGTTTGCTTCTCTCAATGTGGTTATTCTAAAGCGCAAGGCTGGGCATCCAGATCGTCCGGCGTCGGCAACGCGCTTTCGTCGATTCGGCAATCCCGACGATGCGTTCGCCCAGAGCCGACCCAAGAGCGGCCTCATCACCCAAGCCGAGGTTCGCTGTCTCGCCTTGGCGGAGATGGCGATTCAACCGGCTAGTGTTGTCTGGGACATTGGGGCGGGGTCCGGTTCGGTGGCCATCGAGGCGGCGCGGCTGAGCGATCCCGGCCCCGTCTACGCTATCGAGCAAGACGCTGCCGACTATCATTTGATTTTGGCCAACGCCGAGACGTTCGCCGCGCGCAACTTGCACGCCGTTCACGGCGTCGCGCCGGAAGTGTTCGCCGATCTGCCGACGCCGGATGCGATCTTTGTCGGCGGCGCGGGTCACGAGGTCACGCGCTTGCTCGAATCGGCGTGGCAGGCATTGCGGGCCGGGGGGCGCATGGTGGTGAACGTGGCTACGTTGGAGAGCCTCTCTGCCGTACACGCGGTCTTAAAGCGTCTGGCCGGCAGCGTGGGAGTGCTGCTGGTCAATCTGGCGCGCGGCAACGAGCAGCTGGAGACGTTGCGTTTCGAGTCGGTCAATCCAACCTTTTTGCTGCACGTCGGCAAACCCTCTTCACCCCCGCGGCTGCCGTAGGAATACCGCTTCTTCGAGAGACGAACTCGATCCGTTGGTGAAAAGCAAAAAATTGGTCTTCCCAAAACGCGAGGAGCAGGGTATACGCCCCCCTCGTTAGTGGAAATCAAACGCGGGCCATGAAAGGGATCGCGGGGAGAAGCAGCAGCCGAGTTTCGCTGTGTGCGGGTGTTTGCGGGAATACCAGCACTACCCACCCTCCTGGGTAGGAGCATCTAGTTCGTTGGAACCAGTGGTTTTGGGTCGGCCACTCCAGCGAGCGCTTCGCAGTGGAACTCATGTCGGACCGGGAGCCGGACCTTCGCGTCCGGCTCCCGGGGATACACTCGGTCGGCGCGGAACCAAGAGCAGACGCGCTCGCCTCCTCGGAGGCGAGCAAACGCACTCTTCTTCCGTGCCGACCGACTTCCAGGATACGATTTCCTCGGCGAGACCGTACTTTCCTAATCCAAGAAGTCCACCAAGTCGCGCAGATTCTTTTTGCCAATGCGTCCGGCGATGTCCTTGATGGTGCGCAGATCCTTCCAAGGCACGGAGTCGTGAGACGAGACGGTGTGCGGCTTCACGGCGACGGTGGTGGCGGCGGCCACGACATCGATCTTCCGGGGCCGACCGCGCTTCCTTTTCTTTCCGCCGAGACCGGCTTTACCCCGCAGGGTACTCTTGTAGGACGAAATCATGTTGGCCGTCATCTCGACGTCGAATTGTTCCTTGATGAACTTCTGAATATCCGACGGCGAACCATCGGGCCCCAGATTGCTCATCGCCTGGCGGACGGCCTCCATCTTGTTCGTCCTTGGGTCGGAAACCGCGTCTCCCTTCGGTCTACCTCGTGGCATTTCGCATTCTCCCCTTTCAGGTGTCCCTTAAAAAATAGTATGTGCCGTCGGTTGACCGCTCTCGATTCCGTGTGTGTCCTTCCGCGCCGGGTTACATTCCGTCATACCTATGCAACCGCCGACTTGCACCTATCTTACATTCCGTGGCGTCCATTGCAATTCAATAATAGATATTTTTAGGACGACTGGCCAAGCGCGGCGTTCGATTTTTTGTCCGATGACTCCTCGCTCCAAATCCAAGGTCCATCCTGTTCTTGAACGCGCCGCGTTCGTCGGCCATAATCCAAGGATGGTCGAACGTGGAAGCAGGAAGGACAAAAGATGGCAAAGTTATTGATATTATGCGGCGTCGCCTCGTGGTGCGCGGCGAACGTTCATCCGATGCTGGCCCAAGCGCCAAGCAAGAAAATCAAAGCGACCGGACGCTCCGATCCGCGTTTGATCGGCTTCGATCGAACGATGAAAACATTCTTAAGAGAACACGATTTGCCCGGCGCTCAATTGGCCGTGGCGAGGCGAGGCCGATTGATTCTCGTGCGCGGCTACGGTTATGCCGATGTCGCCGCCGAGGAACCGGTTCAGCCCGATGCCCTGTTTCGCATCGCCAGCATTTCCAAACCGATTACGGCCGTGGCCGTGCTGCAATTGGTCGAACGAGGCAAGTTGAAATTAGATGCTCCCGTGTTCGATGTGCTGGATCTCCAAAGCCCCAAGGAAGGCGAGGGGCGGTTCGATCCACGGTGGAAAAAAATCACGATCCGTCATCTGTTGCAACATCGCGGCGGATGGGACCGCGACCGCTCGTTCGATCCGATGTTCCGTTCGTCGAAAATTGTCCGCGAATTGCACGTCGAACCGCCGGCTCGTCCCAACGACATCGTTCGCTACATGCTGCGAATGCCCCTCGACTTCGATCCCGGAACCAAGGACGCCTACTCTAATTTCGGTTACTGTCTGCTGGGGCGCGCGGTCGAAAAAGCCAGTGGGCAGACGTATGAGGCATACGTTCGCAAAGAAGTGCTGGCACCCTTGGGCATTCGGCGCATGCGCTTGGGCGAGACGCTTCCGGAAGGGCGGGCGCGAGGCGAAGTGAAATATCACGTCCCCGAAAGCGAGACGGGGCGCGCGATCGTGGGCGCGCATTTGGGAGAATTGGTTCCCTCGCCCTATGGTGCGTGGTGCTTGGAATCCATGGATGCGCACGGCGGATGGTTGGCCTCCGCAGCCGATCTGGTACGATTCGTCACTTCCTTCGACGATCCCGCGCACTGCAAGATTCTGAATGCGAAAAGCATCGACGTGATGTTGGCGCGTCCGCCGGGCGCGGCGGGTATTAAGCCAAATGGAAAGCCGCGCGACGCCTATTATGCGTGCGGTTGGATGGTGCGTCCGGTCGGCGCTGGCGGTGGCCGCAACATTTGGCATTCCGGTTCGCTGCCGGGTACTTCGACGCTTTTGGTGCGCCGACACGATGGTCTAGCCTGGGCGGTATTATTCAATTCGCGCCACAGCGCGAAAAAGAAAGAGCCTGCCTCCGCCATCGATCCCCTAATGCACGAGGCCGCCGACGCCGTGACCTCCTGGCCGCGCTGAGTAATGTCTCATAGGTTAGGGAATCGATCCGCCTCTCCGGTATCCTTTCAACCCGAATGCGAGGTTCCATCATGTCGCTTCCCCTGGAAGGACGCACCATCGCCTTGGCGGAAACGCGGCAACTCGAAGAGTTGGCGCGCCTGTTGGAAGTCGAAGGGGCCACGGCCTTGCGCTGTCCGTTGGTGAGCATCCTCGACGCGCCCGAGCCGTCGCCGGTGTTGACTTGGCTCGACGATTTATGCGCGGATCGCTTCGCCTATGTCGTGTTGATGACCGGCGAGGCACTGCGGCGCTTGCTGCATTTCGCCGACATGGACGGACGGCGCGACGCCGTCATCGCCGCGCTGTCGCGGACAAAAATAATCGCGCGCGGACCCAAACCGGGACAAGCGTTGAAGGAAATCGGACTATCGCCCTATCGCGTCGCACGCGCGCCCACTACCGAAGGCGTCCTCGCCACGTTGCGAAATGAACCGCTATCGGGGTTGGATGTGGGTGTCACGCTGTATGGCGAACCGAATCCGGTGCTGGAACAATTTCTGGTTTCCGTTGGCACGCGCGTGCAAACGGTGATGCCTTACATTTATGCTCCCGCCTGCGACGATGACCGCGTGGTCGATTTGATCGCAAGCCTGGAGCGCGGCGCGATCGACGTGTTGCTCTTTACCAGTTCGTCTCAGGTGGATCGGCTGTACGAGGTGGCGAAGAATCGCAGTGTCGAAGATACACTGCAAAAGGGTCTGTTGAAAACGCGCATTGCCGCCGTCGGTCCAGTGTTGGCCGAGCGGCTGCGCCAACGCGGCGCGACGGTGGACATCTGCCCCGAACAGGGATTTGTCATGAAAAATCTCGTCCAATACATCAAACGCGCGTTGGCCGAGTGATCCGCTTCTCCGATTCGCCTATCTCTCCCCGCTCGCTCTTGATACGATTCACCGCCATCCGACCGCCCTTCGTCCCTTTTTCACCGTAAGGTCATGGATGTCCACACTTACCTCATTACCCGTTCACTTGGCCCCTCCTCCGATCGAATCGAAGCATCGGACCTCGTTTTCATACACGCGCCGATTCGGCCCGATGGCTTGTTTGTTGGTGTTGTGCGGCAGCTTATTTTTCTTCGGTTTGAATGTCGGCGAGTTCTATCAGACCGAAAGTCTGCGAGCGATTGTGGCGGCGGAGATGCTCCGCAGCGGCAATTGGATCGTACCCACGTTGTACGGCGAACCGTTATTGACGAAACCGCCCGGCATGTATGCGGCCATCGCGGCGATGAGTTGGCCTTTCGGACACGTCACGACCGTCAGCGCACGCTTGCCCTCGGTCTTGGCCGCGTCTCTTATTGTCGTGCTTTTTTATAGGGTATTCTCGCGCAATCTGGGATGGAGGAGTGGACTTCTAGCCGCGCTGTTGTTGCCGGCCTCGATCTCCTGGCTTCAGCGCGCGCCGTCCGCCGAGATCGACATGGTACAACTCGCTTGGGTGTCGGCGGCGTTGTTGTTTTTCTTTCGCGCGCTGGAAATCGCCGAGACACCGCAAAGGTGTGGCTTTGGCCGCGAATGGCCGTGGTGGCAACTCGCTTTGTTGTGTGTCGCTGGCGGCGTGCTTACGAAGTGGACGGCGGCGGCGTTCTTTTATCTCACCGTCGTTCCCATGCTGTGGCATCGCGGTCAAATGCGTTTATTGTGGAGCCGCGCTCATCTACTCGGTGCGATTCTAGGAGCGCTCCCGTGCCTGGGTTGGATTGCCGCCGTCGCGGCGCAGACCGGCTGGCCGTCGTTCTTCGACGCCGTGCGCGGCGAGGCGCTGCCGCGCCTGTCGCCGGCACATCATGGGCGACCGTATCCGTGGCACGAATTAGTTACCTTTCCACTCGCGTTTACGGCCTCGAACCTACCGTGGTCGGCTGCGGCGCTGTGGACGCTGTCGCCGCGCTTCGCCGCACTGTGGGACGAACGCGGTCGGCGCTTGCTGCAACTCTTTCACTGTTGGACCTGGCCGAATCTGCTGTTCTGGACGATTGTACCCGGCCATCACTTGCGGCACGCCCTGCCGCTCCAACCTGGTCTCGCTGGATTGGCCGCGCTGGTCTGGATCGCCTGGCTCGACGGCCGGCTGCGCTGGCCCGTGCCGAAAGTACAACCGAAGCATCTGTTTGCCGGTTTCGTGCTGTTGTGGTTGGTCGTTAAAATTGTCTTCGTGACGACGATGGTACCGCTCCGCGACCGCGACCGCGCGCCCCAAAGCAAAGGCGAACAACTTGCATCCCTCGTGCCATCTTCCGAGACGCTGTATCTGTTTCGTCTGAAAGATGAAGGCATTCTGTTCTATTTCGGCCGCCCCGCACGGCGCTTGCCTTCTCCCGCATCCGTGCCGACCCCACAGCGCGGTGCCTATTGCTTATTAACGGAGTATGAGTATACTCAATATCGTCCGGTGCATCGGATCGAGTTGCTAAAACAATTGAGCGACGAGCAGGGACATGCGATATTCCTGGTGAAAGCACATTGAGAGCCTGCCCCGATGGCGCGCCGCGGAGGACAGCAGAGTAGAAGAGGAAGCAAGAGAAATGAGGTGAGTACATTGTCTTGGCCTGACGGCGCGGCAAAAAGATAATCGGGCTATTCGGATAACAACTTCGCAATACGAGCTTCCAACTCGGCACGGGGTACACCGCGAATCAGGAAGCGTTTGTCGCGGTTGGTCTGTCCGCCGATCAACTCCACTTGCGAGCGCTTGACACCGAGCGCCGCGTGCAATGCCTCGATCAACGCTTGGTTCGCGCGCCCGTCTTGCGGCGGAGCGGCGACGGCGACTTTGAGGGCTCCCGCGCGTTCGCCCTGTACGCCGATTCGCTTTGCACCTGGCTGCGCGCGCACCGGCAAGACGACCCCCTCGGCATGATCCGTCAGCGCGATCATCCTTCCATCCCCTCGAACAGCACCGTGCCGAGCCGTACCATCGTCGCCCCTTCCTCGACGGCGATCTCAAAATCGTTGCTCATGCCCATCGATAGATGCGGCAGCGCTCGTCCCCACTCGTTCGCCAATCGATCGCGTAGTTCTCGTAAGGCGGCAAATGTCGGCCTGGTCTTCTCGGCGTCCTCCTCGTAGGCTGCCATTGCCATCAATCCATCGATGTGGAGGTACTGCAATTTCGCTATCTTTTCGGCCAAATTCGGCACTTCTTGCGGCGCGAAGCCGTGTTTGCTCGCCTCGCCGCCGACATTCACTTCCAACAGCGCCGGCAGAGTGCGCGATTCCTTGCGGCAGGCTTCCTCCAGCGCTTCCAATAGGCGCGCGCTGTCCACCGAATGAATGCGTTCGATCAACGGCAAGGTGCGCTCGATTTTGTTGCGTTGCAGATGCCCGATGAGATGCCAGCGCGCGCCCTTCACGACGGCGGCTTTGTGCCACAGTTCTTGCGGTCTGCTCTCGCCGAGATCGCACGCGCCCAAACCCGGCAGCAGCGCCGCCGTCTCGACGGAAACAGTTTTGGTGACGGCGACGAGCGTGACCTCACTCCGCGCCCTTCCCGCGCGCCGGCAAGCCGCCCGCAGTCGTTCTTCCACCTTGGCCAGTCGTTCGACAAGCATAGTGCGGATCGACTCTTCGTGTTGGCGGAAAGAGGCGAGCGGGATGCGTCAGCACCTCGATGGGAAAGTATCGGGGGCTGACGCCCTCCGCTCGCCAGAAGCCTATTTCCTTCGCTCTCACGTCTTAATCATGTCGCGCACGGTGCGACCGCTGGGGATCATCGGCAGAACGTGTTCTTGATGGGGAACCATGACTTCGAGAACGAAAGCTCCGTCGCTGTCGAGCATTTCCTTCAGCGCGTCGTCGAAATCTTCCTTCTTGGCGACGCGGGCCGCGCCGCAGCGGAAGCCCTTGACCATCGTCACGAAATCCGGATACGGCTCCTCTTCTTGTCCCGCGCCGAGGTAAGTGTGGGCGCGGTTGCCTTCGTGGAAGCGATCCTCCCACTGCACCACCATGCCCAGATGCTGATTGTTCAACAACAGCACTTTGATGGGCAATTTCTCGGTGTAGGCGCAGGCCAGTTCCTGAATGTTCATCAGGAAACTGCCGTCGCCGTCAATGTCGATGACGGTGGTGGCGGGGTGGGCGGCCTGAGCGCCGATAGCGGCGGGCAGACCGAAGCCCATCGAACCGAGTCCGCCGCTGGTCAGCCATTTTCGCGGCGAATTGAAGTGGAAATACTGGGCCGCCCACATCTGATGTTGGCCGACGCCTGTGGCGACGATGGTATTCTCCAGTTCGCCGCGCTCTTTCAGAATCTGCCACATGCGCTCGATGGCATACTGCGGCAATATGGCGTCCTCGCGGTCGGCATAGCGCAGCGGCTCGGTCTCGCGCCAGTGTTCGATTTGCCGAATCCATTCGGCGCAGCGGCCGCTTCGCGTGGGGGCTTTCGTCCCCTGTTCGTCCATCAACTGCAACAGATCTTGCAACGCCTGCTTCACGTCGCCGACGATGGGCAGGTGAGCCACTTTGTTTTTGTTGATCTCCGACGGATCGATGTCGATATGCACGATTTTGCCGTGCTTGGCAAACTCGCTCACCTTGCCCGTGACGCGGTCGTCGAAGCGAACGCCGAGGGCGAGGAGCAAATCGGCGTCGTTGATGGCATAGTTGGCGTAGATGGTTCCGTGCATACCGAGCATCTGCAAGCACAAGAAATGCTCGCTGGGAAAGCCGCCCAGGCCGAGAAGGGTTTGCGCCACGGGGATGCCGGTGCGCTCGGCGAATGCCTTCAAATAGGGAGCGGCGTCGCTGCTGACGATGCCTCCTCCGGCATAGATGATCGGCTTCTCGCTGGCGCGAATCATCTCCAATACTTTTTCCAATTCGGAGCGCGTGGGTCGGCGATAGGGACGGTAGCCGGGCAAGTGCATGGGCGGATCCCAGTCGGCGACGACGATTTCGCGCTGCTGCACGTCCTTGGGCACATCGACGAGAACGGGACCGGGACGGCCAGAGTTTGCGATATGAAACGCCTCTTTGAAGACGCGCGGCAAATCTTCGGTGCGCGTCACCAAGTAATGGTGCTTGGTGACGGCGCGGCACACTTCGACGATGGGCGTTTCCTGAAAGGCGTCGGAGCCGATGACGGCCGTGCCGACTTGGCCGGTGATGGCGACGAGCGGGACGGAATCCATCTTGGCATCGGCAAGGGTGGTGACGAAGTTGGTAGCGCCGGGTCCGCTCGTGGCCACGCATACGCCGACCTTGCCGGTGCTGCGCGCGTATCCCTCGGCGGCGAAACCTCCACCCTGTTCGTGGCGCGGCAGAATGGTCCGCAAGCGCGAACGTACATGGGTCAACGCCTGATGAATCGGCATGCTTGCGCCGCCGGGATAGGCGAAGACGACCTCGACACCGTGATTCAGCAAGCACTGAACCAGGATCGACGCTCCCGAAAGCGGTGTCGTATCTGTCGCGGCCATTGTCGCAAAACCTCCAGCTGCTTGGTACGTTGGATAACTCACAACAGTTTAGTATAGGGCCGGAATGGGGGACGGCCAAGTTCGGTCGTCGGGACGGGCAAGTCGATTAATCCTCGACCATCTCTTGCCGTAGAGCCGTCAGGGCGCGCATTTGCAACATGCGCACCGCGCCGGCCGTGCGACCCATGCGCTCCGCCACCTCGTCCGCCGGCAGTTCCTCGAAAACGCGCAGAAGGAGGACGGTTTGATAGTCCTCCGGCAGGCACGCGAGGGCATCGGCGATGCGCGAGGCAGACTCGTGTTCTTGGGCAATCTCGCTGGGACTGGGGCCGCCGTCCGCCAAACCGCGTTGGAGTATCCACGACGATTCTTCGACGCCGGCCCGCACGTGTTCGAGCGAGACTTCGCGGTCGGCGGCACGCTGCAGCGCGCCGTAGCGGCGCGCTTCGTTGAACAGGTTGTGTGCCAGGATGCGCCGCAGCCACGCCAGCAATTCCCTCTCGTGTTCGCCCTGAAAGGCGGCGAAATCGCGATGGGCTTCCAGGAGGGTTTGTTGGACCAAATCCGAGGGCGCGCACTTGACGCGCAGCCGTTTGCCGAGCTGGGCCTGCGCCAAAACGTGGAGGTACGTCTGATAGCGCGCGAACAGTTCGTCGCGCGCCACAGCCTCGCCGTCGCGGCAGCGGCGAATCAAATCGGAAACGGTGGACGAAACGGTCATGGCCGAGGATTCCTCCGAGGATTCTTGGAGTGTAAGCGATGGAAGCGACGAAGGCAACCGTGAGGCGGCGGGATCTCGGTCGCGGAGTCCCTCTTGCCAAGCCGCGCATCATCCCCTTAACTGACAGAAAGGATC
>JAJXWW010000226.1 GCA_021781415.1 Planctomycetota bacterium | reverse complement strand
GAGTGACGTGCGGGTTCCGTACAGACTTGCATGGCACAGCCTCCTTTGGGGAAACGAACCACGGACAGCCAGTCCCCAGCATACCCAAAAGTCAGCTGACATTCACCCCTTTTCGGGATTGGACCCATTCTCGAGTGCCCTTTGTTACGACGAGGGGGAGAGATTGTTTGCGGCACGGGTGGATGGGGATCGCGCTTCTGCTGAACGTCGTCGCCAACTAGACTCATATTTCTCACCCAATATCGACAATGACATTTGGTAGCGCGGGGAGAGTCATTCCGCCGACCAATAAAATCCCGAAGAGCCTGCCCCGGAAATGTGGATCTGTCGAAGCCGCGACGGTGAGAGAGCGGGTTCTCGAGCCGCTTCGCTCCCTGCTCCCTCACGGTAGCGGCTAAAATCATCCCTAGGAGACAGGCTCTAATTGTGACCCAAGGTCACGGAATTGATTATAAGAATATGTCGATGAGAACCGGGTGAGAAAAAAACGAATTCGCCCCGACCTCCGAAGAATCATTACTCTTCGATCTGTCGGACGACCGAACCGATCCAGTTGATCCCGCGCTCGCCGAACAGTCCGCCGCCCAGAAAGCCGAGCAGAGGGATCGCGCCCAGGATTAGAAGTCTCGGAGCCAGCGTATCGACCGTGGCCGGAACGAATCGAACGATTAGAAACGCCAGAAACAAGCTCAAAAGACCGCCGCCGAAGCCGTAGACGACGAATTCGACGCACCAATCGACGAGCGTTCGATCGCGTTGAGCCAATCCCGGATAACGTGGAACGCGATACCGTTCGCCACAGTTGCATGTACGCCGTTCTCCCACCTGATCCCAACCACCCAACAGTTTGCGATTGCAATAGCGGCAACGAAAATGAATTAGACCTTTGCGCGTCACGTTCACACCTCCTTCGACCCGTCGACCGAGTCAGACCGAGATTGTGCGAATCGCCGATTTAGGGATCCTACACGATGGGAGGACCACCAGGGAGCCGAAACATGAAGGGACGAAACGGCCGTCCCAAAAGCCCCTCTCCCCTGTACTCAGGGGGAGAGGGGTTGGGGTGAGGGGGTGATTTTTTTCGAGTCTTCTGGTCCCCCACTCCCGACCCCTCTCCCCTGAGTACAGGGGCGAGAGGGGCTTTGCGGATCTTCTCTAAAATCCACATTCATCGGTTTTCCCCCTCAGATCTCCAATTCGTCGAGCGCGTCCATTAGCTTGTCGAGATCGTCCTTCGGTTCCTGGGGCTTGTCGGACTGGCGCTTGGGGATGCCCACGGTCAGACCGACGGCTTGGCGGCCGTCGGCGAGCAGTTCGCGGTCGCGCTCTTGGGCGGCTATCGCCATCGCATCGCCGCCGCCGAACAGCTTGCTGAGGTCGATCTTCAACCCGCTGATGTTGCCTACCGGAGCGCCGGCGATGGCAGGCGTCTTGTAGTCGGGGAACATGATGGCCTGTTCGGGGCATACCCGGCTGCATGCCGGACAACCTCGTTTGCAGCTGTCTTGATTTTCGACAATAAGGCGATCCAAGTTATCCACGCCGTAGACACCGAACAGGCAGAAATCGAGGCATTCCATGCAATTGGTACATCGGCTGTAGTCGATCACCGGATACCAACGACGTTCCGGTTGCTTCAATAGTTGCTCGGAAGCAAACGAGGGTTGCGGTTTCGGAGCGGGAAGCCCCAACTCCACCATCGTCGTATGTCCGTTGCCGGCCGCTCGCCGTTCGCGGCACTCGGCGGCGATGCGGCGGACTTCTTGGATATAGATGTCGTGGCTCTTGTGATCGCGCAAATCGAGACAGTAAATCCAGCGCTTCGGCACATCGACCGCGCCGATGCCCTTGGGCGGTTCCGGTTCGCCGTCCTCGTCGTCCTCGACCTCGGCGGGCGGCGCGATCTGGTTGTCGCCGTAGTGTCCCTTGATGCCATCGCGGTCGAGCAGCCAGAACGCGGCGCGGGGAAACATCCACGCCAAGACGACCATATCGCCTTGGACCGATTCCAAGAACAAGCGACCCGTATGCTCCGCATCGAGATCGTACAAATACGGCACGATAGACACATCGAGGCCCGGCTCCATAATGAGCGCGGCGGCGATGCTCTCTTCGAGCGCACGGCGACCGGGGTTCTTGCCCTGGGCCTGCGATAAAACGACCGTCAGACGTTGGCGGCTCATGTGCGGTCAATCCTCGGTGTTGATCTTGCCTTTAATCAGACGTTGCGTCTTTTCCCAGTTATCCGATAGAAATTGTTCGTATTCGTCCAAGGTCCACAGACTCGCCCCGTCGCATTCCATGTCGAACAGCCAACCCTCGCCGTAGCCATCCACATTGATGCCGGACGGATCTTTCAGCAATTCGGGATTGAAGGCGACGAGAGTTCCGGCCACCGGCGCGAACAGGTCGGACACGGCTTTCGACGTCTCAATGTGGCCGATCTGTTGCAGCAACTCGACGCGATCGCCGGGACTAACCTGCCAATCGAGAAAATACACATCCTGCATCAAACGAATGGCGTAGGAGGTAAACCCGAAGCGCACACGGCCCTCTTCTCCCAAACGACACCACATATGATTGCGCGCATAGCGCAACCCGCCCGGCAACACGGCGGGAAACTTGCCCATCAAGAATGTTCGATCTTCGGCCATGAACGCTTTCTAGACCTTTCGGAGCCGGAAGCGTAAGCGACGGATTTTGAACCGTCGCTCACGCTTCCGGCTCCGATAACGCGCCACTAAGGATTTTGAACCGTCGCTCACGCTTCCGGCTCCGATAACGCGCCACTAAGGATT
>JAJXWW010000198.1 GCA_021781415.1 Planctomycetota bacterium | reverse complement strand
CAACGTCAGTGGACCAAACGGCAAAATACTTTCCACTTCCCTCAGCCTTGAAAACAGCGGTAGCACAATCGGCGGGACCGTGGGATTGACCATGATGTCTGGATCGTCGATCACCAACGGCACGGATGATTGAAAAAACATTTCTTTATCGAATCGTTCCAGACGGCTCGTCAAATCGAATTCCACCTACTATGTCAGTGAAACGCAAGCCAAACCGCCCGCCGGTTCTTGATGTGTTGCCTCGGCAGCGCTTCTGCGCGACGCAAGATGAATCGACACCGTTGCGAATCGTTCCAGGGAGCGTGGATGTCCGCTTTCCCTCCCGTCGAGAATCGCGTAGAATCCGGACATGAAAGCAATTGTCGTTAGCGTTCGCGGTTTGCAGGCGGGGGCGCTCGGTTGTTACGGGAATGTGTGGATCGACACGCCGGCGTTCGACGCGCTGGCCGCCGAGGGGATCGTTTTCGATTGGCATTACGCCGACCGAGCGACCACCGAGGGGGCTTGCCGTGCTTGGCGGACGGGAAGGTGTCATCTGCCGATGCTCTCCTCGCCCGCTGCGACGGTCCTGGAACCGGACCTGATTGCGGCCTTGCGGAGTCGAAGCATTCACACTTGCTTGATTGTCGATGAGAATCGAACGTACCCCGATTGTTTCCTCGCGGGCTGGGACGCAGTCGTGCGCGCGTCCGCCGGGGAGCATGACTCGCCGCTGGATGCCGTTTTGGAAGCGGTGGGTGCTGCGCTCGAGCGATTGGAACACCGCGACAATTGGCTTTTGTGGATCGACTTGCCCACCTTGTTGTCGCCCTGGAATGTGCCGTCGGCGTTTCGAGACCCCTATTTTCCCGAGGAGACGGATCGAGAAGACGAGGAGGAGAACGAGCCGCTGACGCCTTTTACCGACGTGCCGAACGGACTCATCGACCGCGACGACGACACTTTGTACCTCGGCTTGCAGACGAGTTATGCGGCGGCGGTTTCCTACGTCGATGCGGCCCTCGGACAATTGCTCGAAGCGTTGACCGGACTCGAAGGCGGCGACGAGGTCTTGCTTTTCGCGACTTCCGATGTAGGGCAGAATCTCGGCGAACACGGTTTGGTTGGCAACAGTCGTCCGTGGCTGCACGACGAGTTGATCCATGTGCCGATGCTGTTGCGTCTGCCCGGCGCGACGGAAGCTGGACGGCGCGTCGAGGCGTTGACCCAAGCCGTGGATCTGGCCCCCACGTTGGCCGATTGGTTCGGGTTGGACTTGTCCGGCGCGCACGGCCACAGTCTTTTGCCATTGGCGCGCGGCGAGGTCGAGACGGTTCGCCCTTATGCCTGCGTCGGACTGCAAATCGGCGCTGCGCTCGAATACGCCTTACGGACTCCGCAATGGTCTTTTTTATGGCCCGCCCATCCCCACGGCGAAGACGAGGGACGTTCGCCACGATTGTATGCGAAGCCGGACGACCGCTGGGAGGTCAACGATCTAGCCCAGCATCATTTGGAATGGGTGGAACAATTGGAACGCGCGCTGGGCGACTTTGTGACCGCAACGGCTCAGCCAGGCCCGTTGCGGCTGCCTCTCTTGCCGGAACCCGATTCGACGAATGCCGTCGCCGAATAACCGCTGGTTTGTCGTAGCAGTGCCAGCAGGTTGTCTTCGATGGTGCGGCAAATGTCGTCGAGCGGCAGATGATTGAGATTGCGTACGGAAAACGGTTGCTGCAACTCGATGCCCAGTTGATCCAGCATCAACACGGCGTAGGCGATTACCACAGTCACCAGCGGAGCGACCCATTCCGCCTCGAATTTGTGCAGCAGGGCGAATGGCAGCGTCAGCAAATAGATCAAGATGAAACGGCGAATGGTGATGGAATAGGCTTGGGCCAACGGCGTCGAGCGGATGCGTTCGCAACCGCCCAGATGATCGATCAACGCCGTCCGCTCGCGCTCGGCTTGCAAAAAAGCCATCCGATCCATCCCTCCCTTCCGTTCGCAAGCATCGCGCAGCAGGATGTCGATTTGCAGCGCGAGCCAAGAGGGCGGATGTTCCATCGCTTCGACGCGGCTGGCCTCACTCGCGCCGAGCAGCGGTATCAAACGGGGCACTTCCGTCTCGCCGCGCAAACGCGCTTTGGCCGTCCAAGCGAAGGCCGCGATCCGATGAACGAGTGCCGCGCGCCAGCGCTCGTCGGCGGGACCGTGCGCCAGGCCCAACAGCGCCAGGTTGCGCGATTGATTGACGATGCCACCCCACAGCTTGCGCGCTTCCCACCAGCGGTCGTAGCCGGCGTTGGTGCGAACGACGAGCAACAGGCTCAGGACCACGCCGCCGACTTCGTGCGGACCCACTTCGAGGGTGAGATTGGGATAGTAATAAAGATAAAGAAGATAGATGAAAACAGAAAATGCGCCGAAGGAAAGAGTGATCGGCCAGACGCGCCCGCCGGCCGAGCCGAGCAGCGAGAACGCCTCGGACCAGAATGCTCTCGGTTTAGACATCGGCAACTCCCTGAAACACCTGCCGCCACATCGAGATTATAGCTCCCGACTTGCGGGGGCGATAGTCTCGACGCAACGGAGGCGGCTCAGGGAGCGGGCTTCATTTAATCGGCACTTCGTAGGTTAGCGCACCGATGAGGTCGCCTTCTTTGAATCCTGCATGGCAGGAGATGCAATGACTCATCACCACCGGAACGGGCGTGGCGGCGCGCAGAACAGCCTTACCATCCTTGTGCCCCACCTCGGAGACATATTTCTCGCCCTTGCTCAATTTCTCGACCGCTCGCTTCTCAAAGTCACTCTTGGCCACGTTGGCTTTATTCTGCGGCGATCCGGTGGTGTCGATCAGACGCACCAGCGGGCCTCCATTCTTGGCCGAGAATTCGAACACCTTTTTGGCAACGTGAGCCGCCGGCGTGCGCACCTGGGCCTTGACATAGGTAGCCGTGATATTCACGACGTACCCCTTATGCACCGTGTCGAGCAGCTTGACTGTATCGTGCGCGCGCTGCACCGCCTCTCGATCCGGCTTCGTTTCCTTCGCTTCGCCTTCTTCGCCGCGCAGTACCGAACCGGCGACAACGCCCGCCAACAACAGACCCAACACCATTCTCCGTCGCATGACGCCTCCTCGAAACATGGGGAAAACCTACGGTAAGGCATGGACCGCCCTTGCATTGGCGGTCTAAATCTGGATAATCGTATCCAGCGGATCATTTATACGATAAAAGCAATCTAACTGGATGTCAAGATCCAGATGTCTTTTTCTTGAGGACGGCATGTTTTCACAAACGGCGGAATACGCGCTCCGTGCAGCAGTCTACCTGGCCTCTCAAGAGGGCAAGCCGCGAACGACGCAAGAGATCGCGGCAGCCACGCAGGTACGAATCGCTTATCTCTCCAAAGTGATGCAGAGCCTCGGACGCAAGGGATTGGTCCAATCGCAGCGTGGATTACACGGCGGGTTCACCCTGGCGCGGCCCGCCGATGAGTTGACGGTTCTCGACATCATCGACGCCGTCGATCCGATTGAACGCATCAAGAGTTGCCCGCTGGGTATCAAGGGACACATCAATCTGTGTCCGCTGCATCGACGCCTCGATCAGGCGATGAAACTGGTCGAGGACGCCCTGAGACAATCGACCCTAGCCGAACTGCTCGCCGAACCGGCACGCGCTCGCGGCATTCCCATACCCTTATGCTCGTGGCCCGAAGACGATTGAGGCGAACCGGCGGCGTCAGCCGCCGGGTTGTGGTATGATACCCGGCAGTAGACGCTACCGGTTTACGTTCGTGGCCCGAAGATTGAGGCGAACCGGCGGCGTCAGCCGCCGGGTTGTGGTAGGATACCCGGCAGCTAACGCCGCCGGGTTGTGGTAGGATACCCGGCAGCTAACGCCGCCGGGTTGTGGTAGGATACCCGGCAGCTAACGCTGCCGGTTCGCCCTGGAGTTGACGCTGCCGGTTCATTCAAACCACAAGATACGGAGGAAATCTCATGCCAGGCATCGCGCGTTTGCGTTTGTTGTCCATCGTTCCCCTGATCCTGGCCGTAGCGGCTTCCACGGCCGCCCCCGCCGAGAAGGACGATTGGATCGACTTGACCAATCTTGACTCGTGGCGCAAACCAGACATGCTCTGGATGCTCGCCGACAGCGTCGCGGTCGATGCCGAGAAGCCGAAACTGTTGTCGGCCAAGGCGGGCAAGTCGATCCTCGTTAACGGAGCCAAGGGACGCGCCCGTGATTTGCTCAGCCAGCGCGCGTTCGGTGACGTGGAGGTTCACGTCGAGTTCCTCATTCCCAAAGGGTCGAACTCCGGCGTCAAGCTTCAGGGCTTGTACGAGATTCAGATTCTCGACAGCTTCGGTGTTAAGGAACCCAAGGGCAGCGATTGCGGCGGCATTTATCCGCGTGCCGAGTTCAAACCGAAGTATCGCTACATCGATAAAGGCGTCCCGCCTCTCGTCAACGCCTGTAAGAAGCCGGGCGAATGGCAGACGTTGGACATTGTTTTTCAAGCACCGCGTTTCGACGCCGACGGCAAGAAGACGGCGAACGCGCGCTTTGTAAAAGTGACGTTCAACGGTCGAGTGATCCACGACAACGTCGAGGCGGCGACGCCGACCGGCCACGCCTGGCGCAGAAAAGAGTCGGCGAAGGGGCCGCTGTTGCTGCAAGGCGATCACGGCCCGGTCGCCTTTCGCAACGTGCGGGTACGCCCCCGTGAGATCGTTCGAGAGAAAGAAGGAACATCGAAGTAGACTCTGGGAGCCGAGACCCAGACGGCGTTTCGACGCGATGGTCGATCGGCCTCGCGTATGGAAGTAAAGAATGCGGTCGATCAATCGGAGGCCCCGTTGGTAGAATCGGCGAACCCAGACTCCACGACGGCGATCGCCCGGCCAATCCATCGGAGACCGGGATGGTTGCTCATCTTGTTCCTTTCGGCCGGCATGGCCGTTGCTTTCTTCCTCGGAGTACACTTTCTGTACGAGGGAGGAGTCGTCGCGTTCGCCGCCGATTACGCTAATCTAGCGGGCGTTTTTGGATTGGCGGTGAGCGCGGTTGGTTTTTTTCTAACACTGTGGGTTCTCAAGGAGACGGAGCATGTAAACGCGGAGGCGAGTCGACGGATCGAATCAGCGGTAGAAGCTGCGCAAATCGCCGTGAAGCAGGTCCGGGAAGAGGGGCGGAGGCATCTCCAAGGGGCCGCGCTACGAGTGCTTGCTGCCGATGTTGACGCGCTCCTCCGCTTGGCGAAAGACGCGCAAGATGGGATCGAGCGTCAACTCTGGAGCCGTGTTATCGACCGATGCGGCGAAGCCAAGCTGCTGGCGATTAAACTGCATCACAGTCCATTCCTCCGAGCCGAAGAGAAGATGGGTCTTGTGGATGGCTCTGCTGCCTTGGCGTTGATGATGAACTTTGTACGGGAGGGATCGGTCGAGGACGGTAAGAGGCCGAGAAGTCTGATCCGCGGACGAAAGCCGTTGGGAAAACTCGTCGATTTAGCTGCGAATATCGCAGGTCGACTAATCGCGGAAAGCTTTCAATCTTGAGGTGAAACATGGCTAATGAAACGATTTTGGATGACACCGACACGGTTCGAGTCGTGGAGAAATTGATCGCTGCCACGCGCGCGGGTAAAATTGTCTGGGAGACGACGGAATTTCACGAGGTCTATCAGACGGTATTCATGAGCGGCGTCGTTCTGAGTCGCAAGAATGGACGACACGGCCTGGAAATCATGAATTCCAGCGGCGATACGGTCTTGAGCTACTATCCAGAGGGGGAAGGACGTCAACACATGCTCGAGCAGCTTCACCATTTCGCTCACGTTTCCGCACTCAAGCCTCGGCAGGTTTTACTCGACATTGCCCGGGAGATCGACGAACAGCTTCTCCGCAAAAATTGACCGTTCCCGTTTCATCCTTCCGTGTGGCTCGTCTGCCCGCTGAGCCGCTTCTCACAACTCATGCGATGGATCGGTTTGCCTTGTTTGCGGAACTTGCGCTCGAAGTTCGTGAGATAATCGAGATCGTGAATGGGCGTATTCTCGGCGGGCGTCGGCATAAGATGCAAGCAAGGTTGCTCGGCAAGCAAGACGGCCATGACCCCGGCGTATTCCTCCACATCGGTGACGGCGTGCAGGCATCCGCCGGGCTTGAGGATGCGAACGCACTCCGCCACGAACTCGCCGGTGAAGACCCGGCGCTTGTGGTGGCGCTTCTTCCACCACGGATCGGGGAAATAGACGTGGACGGCTTGCAGCGATTCCGACGGGACGCGGGGCAGAAACAGCCGCGCGTCGGCACAGGCGACGCGCACATTGGTTAAGCCTCGCTTGGCCAAGCGCGTGGCCGTGAACAACTGATATTTACGGACGATTTCCACGCCGGCAAAGTTGACCTCTGGACGCGCTTGCGCCGCGGTCAACAGAAACAGCCCCTTGCCGAAGCCGACCTCCAGTTCGACGGGGGCATCGTTGCCGAACAGCACCCGCCAATCGAGGGGTGTTGCCGGTTGCGGCGTCCCTTCGGTCGGCGGGGCGGTCGGCAGCAGATAGGGTTGCAGCGCTTCTTGGGAGAGTCGAGGACCGCGGCGCACGCTCACGACTCCTCCGCGAGAGCCGGCTCGCCGCCTTGACGAACGAGAGCCACGCCGATGATGTCGGCGTGAAACACCATCGTCGAACCGACGAAGCCTTGGACGTTGAACACGCACTGTCGGCGGCGAATCCGGATGCCCTTGGCGATGAGGACGAGGCGGTCGCCGATGCGAACCGGCCCGCGGAAGCGCACGTTGTCCATGCCGCCGAAGCCGAGAAAATCGCCCTGCAACATACCGTTGGCCATGCTGTAGTAGGAACACAGCTGCGCCGCCGCCTCGCACATCAAGACGCCCGGCACGATCGGATAATCGGGCATGTGGCCGCGCACCCAAAACTCGTCCGCCATCACGTCCTTGTAGCCAACGATCAAATGTTGGCTCGTGTCCATGTGGACGATGGCCGTCAACTGCCCCATCTCGAACCGTTGCGGATTGAAGCGCTCGATCTCCTCCCGATCGGCCAACAATCGGTTCAGGTCCAAGTGCGAAGGATCAATTAACAATTCCGGCGGCATCATCCACTCCATAATTCGTAAGTCGTCCGTCGTCCTTGGCAGGGCTACCGTGGCGAGGAGCGAAAATGACTCTCGCATCTCGCTGCCGATTCCCGACCACGCGCTACGGACGCCTCACCACATCGGCGATCTGATTCAATTCCGTCAACAACACATCGGGCCGGCTGTTCGGTTCCTTGAGTTGCTCGGCGGTGGCCTGCAACGAGTTACGGTCGCCGGCAAACAGAGCGGTGCGCATCCCCAATCGCCGAGCCATCACCAGATCGCGCGGGATGCTCGTGCCGACGTGCAATACCTGGTTCGGCGCGATCCCCTGTTGATTGAGGGCGGTCAGCGCTTGGCGAAACAGGCGCTCGGAAGGTTTGCGGCCGCGAATCTCGTGGGACAAGACAGTCGAGTCCTTGTCGAGCAGTTTATCGAGAGAGACATCCTTGTCTTGAGCGCTCAAGCCGCGTTGCAGCTGAACGCGCGTGAAACATTGACCGTCGGCCAGCAGCCCTTGCTTCAAGCCCATTTTGGCGACACACCGCAATGCTTCCGCCGCGCCGTCGTAAGCGGCCGTGCCTTGGAGGCTGGCGTGGAAGAAATAGGCCACCTTGCGGCTAAACTCATTGAGCGATCCGAAAAATCCGGCATCGAACTTGTAATCTTTCTGAAACAGCTTCTTGATGAGCGCCTCCCACACGCGCTCCGCGCCGACTTCCGGATATTTCTCGGTGCCGCCGGGAACGGCGCGGTGTTCGATCAATACCGAGTCGTACAGTTGTTTCATGTAGTCGGCGGGCTGTCCCGGTTTGCGCGACATCGACGACCACATTTTGAATTCCTGAATGGTCTTGTCCAAGACCAGATTCATGACGAACTCTTTGGGATGCTCGAACCACAACTCGCCGCCGGCGATGCGCAACAAGGTTCCATAGACGTTCCACAACACGACGCGCACCTGTGGAAGCTGCGTGAGATGCGGTCGAGCTTTCACCCGATCCACCTCGACCGGCGCGGGCCAAGATAGATCGTGGCGCGTGTCGAGATACGCCGCGTATTGTTCCAGAGTTAGGGCCATACCATCCCCGCGAGTCCGCAAAATACATTAGAAACAGCCTAACAGGATAACGGCGGTAGTGCAAGGGACGGGCCAGGCTGCGCGACAAATCGAGGGCATAAGCTGCCGGGTTCTCTCGTCTGTCGTAGAATCGTCAAGGTCGAGACGAATTGCCCCGAAACGCGGGGTTGCGGGCTTCACGAGACTTCCACGGCGGAGAATGGCGTTATGAGTTCTCGGTCGGATCACGAGCGCTGGATTGCCCAGCGGATGAGTCAGCTGGAAACTTCCGGCATTCGGAAAATCTTTGAATTGGCCCGCAGTCTGAAGGATCCGGTCGATCTCAGCATCGGTCAACCGGATTTCGACGTGCCGGAGCCGATCAAAGCCGCCGCCCATGCCGCCATCGACCGCGGGGCCAACGCCTACACCGTGACTCAGGGCATCCCCGAATTGCGCGCCAAAATCCAAGCCGATCTACGAGAGCGTTATCGCCACGCCGACCGCGAGGCGTTCGTTACCAGCGGCACGAGCGGCGGATTGTTGCTCTCCTTGCTGTGTACTCTCAATCCCGGTGACGAGGCGATTGTCTTCGACCCCTACTTCGTCATGTATCCACAACTCGTTTCGCTGGCGGGCGGTGTCGCCGTCTTCGTGGACACCTATCCCGATTTCGGCATCGACCCGGATCGCGTGCGCGCCGCCCTGACACCGCGCACCAAGGTCATTCTCGTCAACAGTCCGGCCAATCCCACGGGCCGGGTACACAGCCGCGACTCGCTGCGCGCCTTGGCCGAACTGGCCGCCGAGCGCGGCGTGCTGCTCATCAGCGACGAAGTGTATCGCGCTTTCTGCTACGACGAGCCGTTTGCCAGCCCGGCGGAATACAACGAAGACGTGCTGGTTATCGATGGTTTCAGCAAGGCATACGGCATGACCGGCTGGCGTCTCGGTTTCGCGCACGGGCCGCGCCGCCTGATCGAGGAGATGACCAAGCTGCAACAATTTAGCTATGTGTGCGCGCCCAGCATGGTGCAACACGCCGGCGTCGTCGCCTGGGACTACGATGTGTCGGCTATCGTCGCCGACTACCGGGGCAAGCGGGATCGGATCTACGATGGATTAAAAGATAAATACGAGTTGATTCGTCCGCAAGGCGCGTTCTACGCCTTCCCGAAGGCTCCGGGGGGTGTGGGAAGCGCCTTTGTCGCCGAGGCCATTCGCAACAATCTGCTGCTGATCCCCGGCAAGGCCTTCAGTGCCCGCGACACGCACTTTCGCCTCAGCTTCGCCGCCAGCGAACGCACCCTCGACCGTGGCATCGAAATTCTGAACCGTTTGGCCCGATCGTCCGTTTAGGGCGAGCTTTGCAGCTTCTTGCCGACGGTGAAGAACTCGACCTTTTTGGTCAACTCCTTGGCGAGGTTGGCGCGTTTGAGAAACAACAAGGCGAAACAAGTATCCGTGGTGGGGACGAAGTTGGGAGGGGCGAAATAGCCGCCCGAATTCCATGAGCCGTCCGCATTCTGGTGGTCCAGAAGTAGCTCGGCTCCCCACGGATACCAATCTCTGCCTTCGATCTTTCGGCGATTGAATAGAACGCCACAGCGTTCCACCGTCCAGAGGAAGTACAAGTTGATGGGTTCGCGGTTGCGGGCTCGCGCTTTTTTCCAGCCGAGCGGCTGTCCAATGAATTGAGACAGATAGTGGAACCCTTTTTCGACGGCGGGATCGTCGATGGGTTTGGGTTTGGCATTGGGATTCGCTCGGTCGGCGGCTAGACCGTATTGCACCGCCAGGCCGAGCAACCCCGCGCCGGTCATGGACGGTCGAACTTCCACGGCTCGAGCCGGGGCGCTGAATAAGTAATTCCAGCGGCCATCGGGAACCTGACTGCGATGAAAGCGATGCACGATGAGGGCGTAGACTCGTTCCAGAGGAACACCGTGGCGGCGCGCGGCCAGGAGTCCGAGGATGGCAAACTGCGTATTCGAGTTGTCGGATCGATCCTGGCGCGGCAGTTGGTGCGACTCTTTGGGAGGTCGCATCGACGGTAGTTCTTGCAGATGTTTCGGCAACCGCTCCAGCGCGTTTCGAGTGGCTTCGGGACTGGGACGGCTCATTTCGAGCGTTTTGCCGACGCTGCTGGGGTCGCCGAGAGGAATCGTCCCGCCGCCTTCGGGCAGAAGTTTGGAATCGGCAGAAGGCGAGCCGACGATGCCCTTGTCGAGAGTATCGTTGGGATCGCGTGCGAGAAACCCCGGCGGCGCGGAGCTATCCTTGCCACCGACGAAAAGATCCAGCGCGTCGCGCGGAGCGCGCGCGCGCATCACGGTCAACAGATCGTCCTGAATTCCGTCGTCGAAAACGGGGCAAGCGTAGGTCCAACCGCCGCTGGGCATCTGGCCCGCGGCCAAACGAAGGGCACACGTCTGAATCAACTTCTTGTCCGCAGGGTCGCCGAGGCGATCCAAGAAGAGAATGCACAACGCCAGATCGTAGGTTTGATTGAGGCCAGGAACCGCTCGGCGAACGTAACGCAGCGCTTTTTGAATGCGGATGTCGTCGTTGGGCACGCCGCATTCAAGCAGGGTCAGCGCGGGCAGGGCCGCCATTCCGGGACGCGGTCCCCAGCTGCCGTCCTTCTGTTGGTGGCGCTTCATCCATTGCACGCCGGCCTCAATGGTTTTGTTGACTTTCTCTTGTTCCTCCGGCGGCAGCCACGATTCCTGCTTCGGTTCGACGGGCGAGTCGGCGACAACCAAACGCGATTCGTTCACCAATTCCGGCTCTTGGGAGGACGGAGGCGGAGGTATCTGAGAGGTACGAGCGGGAGGCGGCGAGATCGGCTCCTCGGTCGGCGTGGTAACGGCCGTCTCCAGGGGAGATTCGTCGGGTGTCTTGCGAGTGGCGAAGAACACCACCAAGCCGAACGTCGCTAGGAGGAGAACCAACAGTCCACCGAGGATCCCGCCGATCAACACCTTCTGCCGATTGCCGGTTGTGGGAGGCAAATCAGGTTTGGAGGCCGGTCGTTGCTCGACCCGTTCGACGTTGCGTTGCGGCTTCTCGGCCATATCGAGGGCCGGATCACTGGGAACGGGAAACGAACGACCGCAACGCGGGCACAAGACGCGATGGCCGGGCGTCATTGGCTTGGACATTTTGAGATGCTTGCGGCAGTGAGGACACAAAACCTTGGTAGCCAGCATAGCAGCGTTTCCGTCTAAAGATGTCACTCGAATCGCACGACCACCTTACTTTAACCGTCCGGCTAGTCCGAAGGCAAGGAAAATCGAGACGG
>JAJXWW010000130.1 GCA_021781415.1 Planctomycetota bacterium | reverse complement strand
TTCCTTATGGCGAATGTGGGCGACGTTGCGAATCGTCGTCGGTCCCTCGGCAAAGCAGGCGACCGCGCCCAGTGTCATCACGGTGTCACTGATGTCGTTCATATCCACGTCCATGCCGCGCAGCGGGCCGCCGCGAATCGTCCAGGCATCCTGGCCTTTATGTATCTCGCAACCCATTGCTTGAAGCAATTCGACGAAACGCCAATCACCCTGTAGGCGATCTGTATGCCGCGAAGGATATGCGGGCCACTCGTCATCACCGAGTTGAGGCAGACGGATTTCGCCTCGTGTAATCGCTGCGGCCGCGAAGAAATAGCTTGCTGCCGAAGCGTCCGGCTCGATTGTGTAGCCAACTCGACCGAACTGCTGCGGCGCGGGCACGATAAAACCATTCGATAAAGTCGGCAATACGGCAACGCCGAACTGGTGCATCATCTCGGCCGTCATTAGGACATAGGGCCAGGAAACGTATGGTCCTTTCCATCGAATGGTAATGTCATTCTGAGCGCAGGGGGCGGTCATGAGCAAACCGCTGAGGAATTGACTACTAATGTCTCCCTTCAAATCGACTGTGCCGCCCTTCAATCCGTCTGCCTCTACGATGACCGGAGGACAACCGTTCTTCTTCTCACTGTAAACACAGACCCCTAACTGTTGGAGTGCTGCGAGCAAATCTTCGATGGGACGCTCACGCATGCGAGGAACGCCGTCGAGACGATAGCGCCCTTTGCCCAAACTAACGAGGGCGGTAAGAAAGCGCATACTCGTACCTGAATTCGCAACAAATAAATCGGCTTCGCTCACGGGGATGAAGTCTGGTTTCCGCCTGTGTCCGATGTGGAGGATAGACTTCGACCATTCGGGAAGAATGGAGAAACCGAGCGTTTGCAAGGCTTCGACCATAACTTCCGTGTCTTCGCTTTGCAAAGCCCCATGAAGTTTGCACTCGTCGCCGGAGAGCGCCGCCAACACCAGCGCTCGATTGGTGATGCTCTTCGATCCCGGTACGCGCACCGTCGCACACGGCGGCTTCGTCAGCGGCACTATCTCCAAACGGTCGATCATTTCTCCCCCTAGCGGATTCCAGCGAACTTGCAGGCGCTCTGATACGCTTTCTCCAACTCCAACGGCACGCACAACGATTCGGTCAGCCACAACGGCATCGTCGGCATCGGCTCGCCCAGAGCCAACGGTTCCGGCCACACTTCCAGTTGCGTTCGCTCGCCGACCTGCCGGACGCGATAGGCCGCGGCGTACAAGTCGGTGCGAATGGCGGACTCCGCCGTCTCGCCACATGCGAACAGCTCCATCAATTCCTTGTGAAAATTGTGTCGCCGCGCGGTGACGATATCGACGAGTACCACGGAGATCCCCTCGCGCAGATAGGCGGCGCACTTGTCGAGAAACGCCCGGCGATGTTCCGGTCGATCTTTGTTGCCGGGGCTGATTAATTCGACGACAGCCACCAACGTCCGCGCTCGATCCCGATCGTAAATACGAATCTCGAAGGTTTCGAGTTTCGTGAAATCGACGGCCATCGCGAGTGGAGGACGCGGGGGTGCCCAAACTTCCGTGGCCACCGCGCCATTCGAGCCGCCTCCAGTCGGCGAGTCTTCCTCGAAAGCGACGACATCGGCCGCTACCGTAATCCCGATGTGAACATTGGACTCGGCGAGAAAGCCGTAAGGTATCGGACGAAGGTTGAGGTTCCCCACCAGTTGGGCGATCCAAATGGTGTGAAAGCTCCGCCAACTCCGGCGGTCGAGCGGCGGATGAAAATGATCCAATAATGGCATAATGTTCCCCCCTCAAACCGTGCTTCGGTTAGCCGCGACGCGCAGCGGAGCGCGACACGCGCTCCGCTGCGCGTCGCGGCTAACCGCCTACTCGTCGTAGCTCACGCGCATCAGGAACAACCCCAGTGCCGGGGCGGTCGGTCCCGCAAGGGTGCGATCCTTCGCCTCCACAATCTCCGCGACGCGCGACTCCGGCCAATAGCCGCGACCGACGTTTATCAGCGTCCCCGCAATGGCTCGCACCATATTATACAGGAAGCCGTCCGCCTCCACATCGAGCCAAATCCAGTCGGCGAAGCGATTGATCGCCAGATGCGTGATGGTCCGCACGCTGGTCGCGCGGTTGGGCCATTCCGTCTCGAAACTGTGGAAATCGTGCGTGCCGCGCAGACACGCCGCCGCCCGCGCCATGGCCGCCGCCTCGAGCCGATAGCGCGTGTGATAACAATAGCGCCGCAGGAATAACTCCGGCACCGGCCCATCGTGAATCACATAGCGATAGAGTTTGCGCTTGGCGTCGCGGTTGGCGTCGAACGAATCCGGCACGTCGGTGGCTTCGCGGACCACGACATCGGCGGGCAGATGCGCGTTGAGGGCGCGCAGCAGCACTTCCGACGACAACTTGGTTTCGCTGCGAAGATTGACGACCTGTCCGACGGCATGAACGCCGGTGTCGGTGCGCCCGCTGGCGTTGACGCGCAGCCGTTCGCCGGTCAGCGCCGCCCACGCGCTCTCCAACGTCTCTTGCACGGTGCGCAACCCGGGCTGAACCTGCCAGCCGTGAAAGTCGGTGCCGTCGTAGCTGAGAGCGAGTTTGAGATTACGCATGGGACGAACCATCCGGGCGCGACAGGATCGGCGTTCATCCGCGCTGGGAATGCGGCGGCGCTTCCCCGCTGTAGCTGGCCCACAGGGCATCGACCGGATGGGCCACCCAGAAATCGGGCCGGCTTTCGCGCAGATAGCGGGCGATTTGCAGCAGGCACCCCACGTTGCCGGTGAAGATGGCCCGCGCTCCCGTGTCGAGAATGTGTCGCGCCTTGCGCCGGCCGAGTTGTTCGGACATCTCCGGCTGCGTCAAGTTGTAGCTGCCGGCCGCGCCGCAGCAGTGTTCGCTCTCGGCCAGGGGCAGCAACTCCAAGCCGGGGATCAGGGCCAACAGTTGCCGCGGCGGCTGGCGGATCTTCTGCGCGTGGCTCAGACCGCAAGCATCGTGATAAGTCGCCTTCATGTTCAAGGGATGTGTCGGAGCGATGGGGCCGAGATCGACGAGGAACTCGCTGATGTCGCGCACCTTGGCCGCGAAGGCGGAGCCGTTCGCCAACAGATGCCCGTACTCCTTGAGGACGGGACCGCAGCCGCCGGCATTGTTGACGATCGCATCGACCTCGGCCAGCTTTTCACCGAAGGCGGCGCAATTGGCCTCGGCAAAGCGCCGCGCCGGCTCGACCAGTCCGGCATGATAGTGCAGCGCGCCGCAGCAGACCTGCGCGCGCGGAATCCACACGTCGCAGCCGTTGCGCTGCAACACGCGGGCGGTGGCCAAGGTCGTTTGCGGAAAGAACGCATCCGCCGCGCAGCCGACGAATAGGGCCACGCGCGCCCGGCGTTTGCCTTCCGCCGGCAGCAGTTCCGGCAGCCGTCCATAATGAGGAGACAAAGGAGGGATAATATCGTTCATGCGCCGCAGCGATTGCGGCAAGAATCGACTCAGCCGTTGCACCGCTCCGCCGAGGCCGAAACGCTGGAGCAAACGCAGCGGCGTCAGCGCCCAGCGCATGCGCTGGGCGTAGGGCGTCAGGTGGAACAACATCAGCCGTTGCAGGGTGTTGAGCGTGGGAAAGACGGAGCCGAGGCGAGCCGCGTCTTTCTTGTACGAACCGATGATCTGGCCGTACTGCACGCCGGAGGGGCACGCCGTCTCGCAAGCCCGGCACTCCAGGCACAAATCGAGATGCCGCCGAACGTCGTCGCTCAGTTCGGCGCGTCCGTCGGCCACGGCCCGCCACAAATAGATCCGCCCGCGCGGACTGTCGTTCTCATTGCCGGTTTCAACGTAGGTCGGACACGAACCCAGGCACAGACCGCAGTGAACGCAGTCCATGAACAGCTCGTAGTCGATGTTGCGTCCCAGTCCGGCGGGAGCGTTTGTCAGAGGCAGCGAGGTGCGTTGCGATTCCAAGGTGGTATTCATGGTTGCTCAATCGTCTCGCGCCAAGACAGAATCCAAATCACATCTTGTACGTTATCGCTCTTTTTAGTCTTTTTGCGTGCCATGCGCCTTTGCACGAGGCTTTTCTTTAGATCCCCGCTGCGAAACGGCCGGGATTGAAAACACAATGAGGGTCCATTTTGTCCTTGACCTGGCGCATCAGCCAGGAATCGCCGCGTTCTCGTCCCCATACGGATAGTTCGCGCTTCCATTCGATGGGGCAGCGCGGCAGCACTAGATTGCCTTGGGCTTGGACGGCGGTTTCGGTCAATTCGTTCAGCATGGCGGACGCGCGCGGCAGCGTCAAGTCGCCGTCGAGGTGGCCGTACACGATACCCGAACCGGCGTGCGCGTGCAGTCGCATCGGTTCCGGCATCGCCGCCGCTTGAAGGCAGAAGGCCGCCGCGGCGCTGGGCAGCAGATTGGCCTTAAACGATAATCCCTGAGCGGTGGGCGTAAGGCCAGTGAGGGTTCGCTCAGTGGGCGTAAGGCCAGTGAGGGTTCGCTCAGTGGGCGTAAGGCCACTGAGGGTTCGCTCAGTGGGCTTACGCCCACCGCTCAGGCTGAAATCCACCAGCGCTTGCCACAGCGGATCGCTGGCCGCGCCGGCGTGCGCTTCCAACCCCTCGACCTCGTGGGGATCGAGTTCTTCCAACAGCTTCCGAATTTGCCAATTTACCGCATCGTTATTGTCCTCGAATCCCACAAGAATCGTCCACGGCGCATCTGGCAAGCGCACGGCGGCGCTTCGTGCCAAATCGACGGCGGCGTTGCGATTCACCACATCGAGACACACGGGGCGCGTAGCGCTGTCGTGCAAGCGATTGAGCAAGCGTTCGAGCGCCTCCCCCTCGCATCCGAACGCCACCAGTGCCTTGCTCTCCGGCAACGGTCTCAGTTTTAGAGTGACTTGTGAGATAATGCCCAACGTGCCCAGCGCCCCGACGTGCAGTTTGCACAGATCGTAGCCGGCCACGTTCTTGACGACACGCCCGCCGGCTTTGACTTCCATGCCGTCGTCGTTGATTGTGCTGATGCCGATAACGTAATCGCGCGCCGTGCCGAAGCCCAGACGGTGCGGCCCGCTGATGTTCGCCGCCAACGCGCCGCCGAGCGTGGCGTTCTCGGCATCGGGTATATCGAGAGGAAGGCGCTGATTCTCAGCGGCCAGCAGCGCTTGAAGGCGAGCGAGGGTGATCCCCGCTTGCACGGTAATCGTCATGTCGCGGGCGGGGTAATCGACGACCTCGGCCAGGCCGCGCAGATCGACGGCCAGCCCCGGTTTCGTCGGCGGCAGACCGATGCCCAACAACGTCCGTCCGCCAACCGGATAGATCGCTTGCTTGTCGGCAACGGCACGGCGAACCACCTCGCCCACCTCGGCGATGGTCCGAGGCCGCACGAGCGGCAGAGGGCCAAAATCGTCGATACAGCAAGTAGGTTCGTCCACGTCGTCCACGAAAGAAACGAAGGTAGGGACACCGAGCATTCCACCGTAATCAGGGTAGTAATGCTCTCTACCGCTGTCCACCACGCTTTCGGTATGTACATCGACGCCGCCGGTTCGCCGTGCGTGTTGTCTGTGGCGAACCGGCAGCGTAAGCTGCCGGGTGCGGTATGCCCTACACCCGGCGGCTGACGCCGCCGGTTCGCCATACCTGGCAGCGTAAGCTGCCGGGTGGAGTGCGCCCTACACCCGGCGGCTGAAGCCGCCGGTTCGCCGTATCCGGCAGTGAGTGCTGCCGGGCTACAGTTCGATCAATTTTTTTGGACGCTCTTTGAGAAATCGATGTGGACACGCGCACCGGGGCGCAATTCTCCTTTGGGATTGGGCACGTCGATCTCCACCGGCACGGTTCCGGTAACTTCATCGACGGCGAATCCGATTCGAGAAACCCTGGCTTCGGCGAGCTTGCGGCTTCCCGGCGCAATCTCACCCAGCGACCGCACTTCGACTTTAAGCCCCGGTTTGATCGCGGAAATATCGGTCTCAAGAACATTGACCACCACGCGAACCGAGTCCGTCCGCACGACGGTCAACAACGGTCGCCGCAAGCCGGTCTCATTCGCGGACACATACTCCCCCTCGTCGAAGTTTCGCTGCGTGACGACACCGTCAAATTGGGCGCGAAGCTGCGTCATTTCGAGTTGCGCTTGCGCCTTTATCACGGCCAATCCGGCGATATCCAGTTTTGCTTTGGCAATCAACAACGCCGCCTTCGCGCTTTGAACTTTGCTTTTTTGCACCTCGGTGCCTGCATCCGTTCCGCGTAAAGCAACCTTGTTGGCAATGAGCGCGTCTTGCGCCGCTTCAAATCTATCCGCTTGTTCGTCGTAGAGTCGGCTGTCGATAGCCTTTTCGCGCACCAACTCCAAGTAGCGATCATGTTGCGCCTTCCGATACTTCAGATACCCCTCGGCGGCCTTCACTCTCGACACATAGGTTTCCCGTCGATCTATCGCGGACTTCACTTCCGCTTGAGCCGTCGCGATTTGCGATTCCGCCATCGTTACCTGCATCCTTTCCAACTCCAAGGCCGCTTTTGCTTGTTTCAACTCGGCCTCCAATACCGGCGAGACAATTCGTGCCAGAAGCTGTCCCCTCTTGACGCGGTCGCCGATTTCCACCTGCGTCGAGGCATGGAGATTGCCGGAGACCGCGGGGTAAACCTGCTGCCGTCCCACGGGGCGAATGTGCCCGGAGGCGGTAACGATGGAAGTCGTCTCCTTGGTTTTGGACCGCTCGATGGAAGCGAGCGGCTTCTTCTCCTTTTGGTCTTCGACAGATTGTGCTTTCGCTTGCGCTTGGCGATCCGGTTCCTCCTCGCGCGGAGTCGCCGAAAGGGCATGGTGCGTCGCCACTCCGCCCGCCGCGAACAAGGCCGCTACCACCACGACCATCAATGCCGTCATTTTGAGCTTGGCTATGAACATGGTTCGCAACACTCCTTCCGTTAGGACTGCCACTTGGGTTGAGATTCCACCGCCACAAGGACTCGTTGCATAAAGCAACGCCGTATGTGCCGTCGCGGTCATCAACGTCGTCGCCGGAACGGCTGCGTTCACTTCCCCCAGCGCAGCCACAGCGCCGGCGGCCGCCGGAGCCACGCCGCGCCGCAGCAGTCGTTTGCGCAGTATCTCTCGCCCTCGCGCCAGCCGCGAGAAGATCGTACCGGGGCGACAACCGAGTTGCCCTGCCGCTTCTTCGTTGGTTTTGCCTTCGAGATAACACAACACGAACGCCTGCCGAATTTTTTGAGGCAAACGATTTACTTCTTCGTCCAAGATCGATCGCAATTCACTACTTAACGGATCGTTCGTTGGGGCAATTGGAACATCGTCCGCCATCGCCGTTTCGCGCGTGGCTCGCTTTCTCGCACGATCTCTGGCGGCAAGGGCAACGCGATAAGCCACCTTGTACAGCCAACTGGAAATAGATGTGCGGCGGCGGATCGAGCGGGCTTTGCGCGCGAAGACGAGAAAAACGGCCTGGAACGCATCTTCCGCATCCTGCTCGCAGGGCAGGATTCGCCGACAGACGTTGTACACCAGCGCGCCGTGCCGCCACAGCAGCAACTCGAATGCTGCCTCATCGCGCAGGCGAACGTAGCGATCCAGCAATTCGTCATCGTCCGCGCCCACGCCTTCGTCGCGTGCCAGACGCCGGAGGTAGCGAACGATGGGATGGAGTTTGCGCTCGGCCATGTTCTTATCCTCGCGGGATTCTTTCTCCTATCACTATAGAGAGCGGAGGGGCATCGATTCTTCCATCGTTTTTGGCGAACCGGCAGCGTAAGCTGCCGGGTGGAAGACACGACACCCGGCGGCTGACGCCGCCGGTTCGCCGTAACGTGAGGGATAATAACCATGCAACGCATCCGTTTTGGTCTCATTGGCTACGGCGCTTGGGGCAGTCATCATGCCCGCGCTATCGCCGCCACGGCAGACGCCGAACTCGTGGCCATTGCCGCTCGTTCCGAGAAGACGCGGGCAACCGCGGCGACCGATCATCCGTCGGCCCACATCCACGACGACTATCGAACCATGTTGGAGCGCGAACAACTCGATGTGGTGGACGTGGTGTTGCCGACCTATTTGCACTATGAGGCTGCCAAGGCGGTGCTGGAATCGGGACGGCATCTCCTTCTGGAAAAGCCGATGGCCCCCAATCTGGCCGAGTGCGAGGAACTCATCGCCCTGGCGGCGGCGAAGGGCAAGTGTTTGGCCATCGGCCACGAATTTCGTCTCTCTTCGCTCTGGGGCAAGATGCGCGACATGGTGGCCGACGGAGCCATTGGCAAGCCGCTCTATCTGCTGATCGAACTGTGGCGGAGGCCGTACCGGCTTGGCGCGGAAGGATGGCGCTACGACATCCAGCGCGTCGGCAATTGGATACTCGAAGAACCAATCCACTTCTTCGACATGGCCCGCTGGTATCTCGCCTCTGCCGGCGATCCCGTCACCGTCTATGCCCGCGCCAACTCCAAGCAACCGGGACACCCGGAACTACAAGACAACTTCAGCGCCGTTCTCTCGTTCGCGGGAGGCGAATACGCCGTGATCTCGCAGACCCTAGCCGCCTACGAACACCATCAAGTGGTCAAGATGACCGGCACGAAAGGTTCGCTGTGGGCCAGCTGGAGTGGAGCGATGGACCGCGATTTTCACCCGCGCTTCTCACTCCAGCATCACGATGGCACGAAGACGGAAACCATCCCCATCGAAAAGATCACCGGCGAGGTCTACGAATTAGAAGACGAGATGGCCATGATGGTGCGCGCGATCCGAGAGGGAGAGTCCATCGCGGCCACGGGAATCGACGGCAAATGGTCGGTAGCCTTGTGCCTGGCGGCGCAGCGCTCGGTCGATAGCGGACAGATCGTGTCCGTGAAAGAGTTTATCGGCGGAAAGTGAAGCGATCCCTTCGGTTAGCCGCGACCCGAAGGGGAGCGCGAAGCTGTCACGCGCTCCGCTGCGCGTCGCGGCTAACCGAAGGAACTTGTTCTTGAAGTGCTTCCGAACTAAATCCTTACTTCTTCTTTTCGCCCAACAATTTCACGACAGCCTTTTCCAGTTCATCGCCGCGAATGTTCTTGTGGCGGATCACCCCTTCGGCGTCGATGACATAGATCGTCGGGAAGAATTGCACGTTCCAATCCTTCACGATGCCTTTGGTGCCGGTCCACCAGTGCGTCCACGGCATCTTTTCCTTCTCCAAGAAGTCCGTTAGCGTTTTCTTTTCATCGTCGGCGCTGATGCTGATGAGCGCGAACGGTTTGTCCTTCAATCTCTCGACCATCTCGCGCTCGTGCGGGATCATGGCTCGGCACGGCCCACACCAGGTCGCCCAGATGTCCAATACCACGACCTTGCCCTTGTAATCGCTGAGTTGAACTTTCTTATCGTCGAGGTTTTTGCTCTCGACGTTCGGCGCTTTCTTGCCGATGCCCAGATTGCGAATCTCGAACAGCGAGCCTTTCGCCAGATCGCCGAGCTTGGTATTGCGGCCGACCGAGACGTCGGCGAAATCCTCGACGACGCGAGCGTAGTATTTCTCGGCCTCCGCTTCGGCTTTCTTGTCTTTCTCACCCGCTTTCTCAGCGGCGATTTTGGCCAGAGCATAACAAGCGAAGCCTTGGGTATCTTTGTCTTTGTTGTCCTTGAGGACTTTTTGGAGCAATTTCGCGGCATGTTCTTGCGGTTGGAACATCATGCGCTGGCAGAGTTGCTTGATCTTGGCGTTGTCGGCCCAGTTATCGGCCAACGTATCGTAGACCTTGCCGTCCGCTTTCGGCAGCGCCTGCACGGCGAACATCAACATTTCGAGCGATTGCTCGTCCTTGGGATCGGCTTCGACCAACTTGAGGATGCGCGGCGAAAAATCCTTGGTGAGCTTCTCCAGGATCTCCTCACGTTCTTTGTCCGTCTCGGCATTTTGCAGCGCCTTGCGGACGTCCGGCACGGCCTTCTTGTAATCTTCGACGATCGCGTTAAACTTCTCGGCGCGCTCCTTGCTCTTGTCGCCCGCCTTGTCCTTTGCTTTGTCCTGAGCCATCAGAGGCAAAGCCACGATCGACGCGGCTAGGATACCGCTCATCCAACGACGCATGAAATGCTCCTCTCAAGAGTATGGTCACGATTCGACCCAAAGTCGGAATAGAATAAGACGAACGAACCCGTGGTATCTAACGATCTCACGCCGCGTTCATTCTATTGAGACAACCGGAGGATAGACGTTGCTCCGCTCTCCTTTATTCGCGGACATCGACGGTACGAGGAGACGACCGATTCGAGCGGCGAACGTCCGCTTTGTCGGGAGTATACAGATAGAGTAACTCGCTCAAATGCGCGATGGTCTTCGCTTCGCGCACCGACGAGACGCCCGGAGCCAGCTGTACGTCGTTGACGAAGATGGCGAAGGTAAGGTTGCGCCCCGTCTTGGTCGTGAGGTAGCCGGCCAACGCCTTGCTGCGGAGGAACGGCCTTTCGTTGAGCAAATCGCGGTCGCCGTAGGTTCCCGTCTTGGCCGCCACTTTGCCGCGAATCGGGCTATCCTTGGGTACCACCTCGGCCAGGGTTCCATCGACGCCGAGAATCGGAAGCGCCGAGCGAAACACCTCGCCATCGGCCCGGCGGGCCATGAGGCGTAGAAGTTGCACGGCGGTGCGCGGCGCGACGCGATCGCACGACCCGCCGCCGGCTCCGCTCTCCAAGGTAAGATCCTCAATCTTGACGCCGAGATCGGATAAAATCTTCCCCTCGAGCCGCATCCCGTCGGAAAGCGTGCGTTTGCCGCGCTTGGCGGCGATGAGCAATGGAAGAGAGCTGGCATATAAATTGTGACTTACTTTGAGGGTGACTTTCAGCAATTCCGATAGGGGAGGCGACTCGTGGCTGGCCACGCGCGTCAGACCGGCATAGGCGTCCGCGCTCGGAAGGAACGCCGCCGGCGGACGCAGAGCGCTGGCTTGCACGCTCACCCCTTCGCGGCGCAGCGCCTCGATGAACAGTCCGCGTGCGAACAATTCCGGATTCGTAATGGGGCAAATGCGCACCAGCGGCTTCGATCCCAGTGGAATGGTCCCACGTAGCGAGTAGCGATCCGGCCCGGCGAATTCGACGATCGCGTTCGGTTCGTCGTCCTTGTCTCCGGTTCGCACCTGCACGTCGACGTGGACGAAGCCGTTTTCCGGTCGAATCCGCGCCGTCGCCCGGTCGCCCACGGCTTTGCCGGGAGAGATCACCACATCGACTACGTTATCGTTGACGACAATCGGCGTGACGATTTTAGGACCGCTGCCGGTAGCGAACGCCGGTGCGAACAAGCGGCTGTCGATCAGTACCTCGCCTTCGATTTCCCGGATGCCTCGATTGCGAACCTGGCGCGCCAACGACCGCAATCCGGCGAGGGGGTCGGTGTCGGTAATTTCCGGTTCGGTGCTGGTGAAGTCGGCGTAGGTGTGATCGAGATTGCGAAAGACGAGTCGGCCTCGGTCGTCCGTGCGCCCTCCCAAGGTCGGATCGCCCTTGGCCACGAGAATGAGGTCGCCTTTG
>JAJXWW010000165.1 GCA_021781415.1 Planctomycetota bacterium | reverse complement strand
TGCCACAACAGTGGGAAGTCTCTACCGAGTTTCTCTTCCCATTCGTCCACTCTCCTGCTCTATTATGGCCAAGCGGAAGGCGTTGTTACCAGAGAGAATAACTCCCGGCGAGGGGACCCTCCCGCGGAAAGTTGGCAAGGTTACCCGCGCGCAAAATTGTAAGTGATTGAAAATACATAAGTTGCACACAAAAGTATCCTTGCCAACCCCCAAAAAAAGTTGGCAAGGTTACTTTTTGGAAGCCGAGATGGCAGTATGTCGATTTGCCAGGCCATGTCGAGGAAGCCTACCCATTCGCGGACGCCGCGTTTTCGTCCGATATGGTGTACCTGGCCTGCGCGCGGTCGAAGGGCATTCGCTTGCAACCCAACATATGCCAGCCCCGGCAGCACGTCGACGACCTACAGTGGCAGTGTGGACATCGTCAATCAAGCGAACAGTCCGTATGGGGCCGGTTGGTCTTTGGACAATGGGGAGCAGTTGGTGTCGGTGTCCGGCGGCATGATGTTGGTGAATCCGGACGGCACGAGTTTGTATTTCGCCAACAACGACTCCGGCGGCTACATCACCCCGGCGGGCGATTTCTCGACGTTGACGCTGAGCAACGGTGTGTATACGCGCACGCTGACCGACGGCACGCAGATTAATTTTAATAGCAGCGGCCAGAAAAGAGACGGGACGCGACTCGTAGATTCGGAGACTGCGCGGGGTAGGAGCCTGTTACGCCTTTGGGCACTGCCTCTGGCTGGGGACTGGGCCGAGTTGGTTATCGAGCTATCCACCGAGGCGGAGTTGGCAGGCGTAAGACGATCCGTGAAGCCGGTGAGTTCGCATGGCGCACCGACCTGGCATCGAGAGACGTTACGGACGATGGCCTTGGGGCCACCTTGCGTCGGCTCGAGCGACCGAAGCAGAAAGGGAAGGTTGCGCTCCAAGAACAGCAGGAGTGAAGCGGGCAAGTTTCTCCTATTCGAGTCGCGGACCCTTGTTCTTGCCCGCGCTACGTAGACCTTCGTTCCACGCCGGTGTCACAACGGGAGACCGCGCCTCTCGATCCGCATCGTAAGGGCTTTTGGATACATAGGTTGCACATGAAGTGGCCACCTTGCCAACCTCCGAAGGGAGTTGGCAAGGTGACTCTTCGGCAGTCCTCTGTCGCTGGCAGCTACTTCAGCATCCGCGCTGACTGCGAGCAAAATCAGATCGACGATTAGTCGACTTACATCTGGAGACGGCGATTCGGACGATGCGATAGGACGACCGGCCCGGCTTGAAGCCCGTCTCCGAAGCGGTGCGGGCCAACTCGAATTCATGCGATACCAGGCGCGGAGCAGCGAAGTAGTCGATGAGCACGATGCGTTGGTTTACTCTCGGGTGCGCTAGTTTGCGATAAGTTCGACGAAGGACAGCGACTTCAAATGCGCATGGATTCCGCCGTGCCGCCGTTGAAGTAGCTCGACAAATGGTTGTGTCTTCGTCTTGGACATGCAAACGTGGTCGTACCTGCGTGAAATCCTCGACCGCTGGTTTTCGCTCCTCCGCTGCTCTCACGTTGCCCGCCACCTCGAAGTCCGCGTCACGAACCTCCCATCCTCAATCGACCCCGCCCATTCATAACCCACTGCGAACACATCCCCAACGAGATTCGCCGGACGGACACGCCCCCGAATCGCGAACCCGAGGCGAACCCTTCTATTGAGCATCGCTCTCGGAAAATGCTTGACGAACGTACTCCCTTATGTCTTGATGGTAGGGAAGTCCATTTTTCACCGGATGTGACAGCGATGGGGAGGGGTAAATCGTGGCGGTGCATATGCGATGCGATCTGTGCGATCGTTCGGTGTCGTTCGAGCAGATCGCATCCGGCGAGGTTCTCTCCTGTCCGCGTTGTAAGGGACCGTTGGCCGCCGCGCCCAAGCAGGAAGCCTCGCCGTGGTGGATTCACAGCGGTTCACAGACAACCAAGATCGATCCGGTTGATGCCGTCGTGCCGCTCCCACCGGACGGCGTTGAGCCTGTCGTCCGGAGTGGGATGACCGATTCGCGGCTGGCGATGGCCAGCGTCGCACTCGGAGGGATCGGCTTCGGATTGGCTTGGATACCGCAGCTGGGCTATGCCGCTTTGGGGATGAGCGGACTGGGATTGTCGATTGCCTTGGTGATCTTGGGACGGATGCTGCTTCGGCGACGAGCGGTCTGTGGTTTGCTCCTTGCCGCCACGCTCCTCAACGGGCAAACGCTCGCCGTTACTCTGTACTTTATGCGCACTCCCGTCGCCACGGAGGCGGTTCGTGGCGCGCCGAATGAGACCGAACGAGTACACGACAATACCACTCCTCAAACGATTCAAGCCGCCTCTCCGTCGAGGTCCGACTTGTTGGCGCAACTCGACCGGGACAAGCTGAGCATCGTCCTCGGAGGGCGCGATGTCAAGGAGCGGCGCGAGTGTGTGGTCGCCGTGGGTGAAGTCGGGCGGAGATTGCTCGATACCGTCGGTCACTTGGGCGACAAGCTCGACGATGAGGACGCCGCCGTTCGAGCCGCCGCCGCCGAAGCATTGGGCAAACTGGGGCCGTTGTCCAAGGGTGCTTCTCCGTTGCTGATGCACGCGAGCAAGAACGATGCGGATCGCGACGTTCGCCGCGCCGCGCAATCGGCGCTCGAACGCATCGGGCCACTCGGACCCACGGACGCCACGTTTTTGACTTTCTGTCTGAAATACGATGGCAATGCGAACTTTCGGGCCTCGACGGCTCAGACGTTGTTGACAATCGGCCTGTTGCCGGACGATGCGCTGCCTGCCCTGCGTGGAGCCTTGACGGACGGCGACGCGCGCGTGCGCGTCTTCGCGGCTCAGACGTTGTGGATCAATCGGCGCGAGGCCGGCGAGGTCGTCGAAGTGTTGCGCGCCGCGCTGCGCGATTCAAAAGACGGGGCCGTGCGTGCCGGGGCTGCCTATGCCCTGGGTTCGATCGGCAAGGCGGCGCGCGCGGCCCTCCGCGATCTTCGGGAACTGCTCCAGCGCGAGGAGGACGGCGAAACGAGACTGCGCGCCGCGGAGGCCCTCTATTCGATTGCCGAGGATGTCGTTGTCGCCGTACCGGAACTTCGCAAACTATTGGCCGACAAATCGCCTTCGGTGCGCGGGCTTGCCGCCGAGGCGTTGGGACGCATTGGCGCTCGGGCGGCGTCGGCTGTCGAGGAGTTGCGCGGACTGCTGGCGAAAGACGAGGATCGCGTTCGCGCCAGCGCCGCGTTCGCCCTCGGCGGCATCGGCAGGGACGCTAAGCCCGCCGTTCCCGATCTGGTTGCCGTTCTCCGAACGGGTAAGGGTGAATTGCGCGAACAGATCGTTGCCGCCTTGGGTGCGATCGGAGCCGATGCCGTCGAGTCCGCGCCGGCCTTGATCGAGTTGCTCCACCAAGAGTCGGATTCGGTGCGAGCCCGCGCAGCTTTTGCCCTTGGATCGATGGGGCGCGGCGCGCGGAAAGCCGTCCCTGCTTTGACCGAGTTACTGAAAAAAAGTCGCGACCCCGGCGAACGACTCGTCTTGGCCCAGGCGCTGTGGCGGATTGAGCGCGATGGCGAGGAGATAGTTCCGGTGTTGCTCGATCTGCTGAAAGAGCGCGACGTGCGATTGCGCTTGGCAACGGTCGCGGTTCTCGGTGAAATGGGTTCCGCCGCGCGCCTTGCCGTCCCTGCGCTTCGAGAGATACACGCGGAGGCCATCGACGAATTGCGCCGCGCCATCGAGCAGGCTCAAGACCAAATCGGCACGGCGACCAAAGATGATTTAGACGATCTTCTTAAGGCAATTTCCAGCAAGAAACCCTCCTATCGTCTTGCTGCCGCGCAGGCACTCCTTCCACTCGCCGCCGATGCGGGCGACGCCGTGCCGGCGTTGGTGGAGGCATTGAAAGTTCACGATCCTGAGTTTCGCCTAGCCGTCGTCGCGGTTCTCGGCGCGGTGGGTGAGAAAGCCGGCCCGGCGACACCGGCTCTCGTGGAATTGCTCGCCGTGAAGGATGTGGAATTCCAAGCGGCCGTCTTGGAAGCGTTGGCGGCCATCGGGCCAGCTGCGCTCAAAGCCGTTCCGGTTCTGATCCGATCGCTCAAGAGCGAGGAGCATTTGCTCCGTGCCAATGCCGCTTTCGCTCTTGGTTCAATCGGCCGCGAACCCGCGAATGCCGCCAAGCTGGAGCAGCAGCGTATCCGCGACGCGCTCAAGGAGGCGCTCCCGCCGCTGAAGGATGCGGCACTCCACGACAAAGACATCGACGTTCGATTGTATGCGGCTCAAGCGTTGTACGTTCTCACCCGGCAGACCGATCCAACGGTCAGCGTACTCAAGTCGTGTTTGAACGAGAAAGACAACGTCGGCATCCGCGTTGCCGCCGCCGAGGCGTTGGCCGACATCGGCCCCCGATGCCGCGATGCGGATAAAGAAATCGTGCCTCTATTGGTTAAACTGTGGAAGACGGATCGGGAAGAGGTCCGCCGCGCGGCCTTCGAGGCGCTCAAGAAAATCGCTCCCGCCGAAGTCGCGCCCGGACGCCGCTAATTCAACTGCCAGATGGTTCCGTTCAGGACGGCGGCAAAAGATACCCATGCCAGATAGGGAAAGAGCAAAATAGAAGCGACGCGATGGACGCGCCAAAACGCCGCTGCCGTCGCAAGGATCATCAGCCATAAGAGAAGTATCTCGACGAAAGCCCAACCCGGTCGGTGCAAAGCGAAGAAGATGCCGGACCATAGGGCATTGAGAACCAGCTGCCCGGCAAAGAGAAGCAAGGGTATGGCGACGGACTCGCGTTCGCGCCGTCGCCAAACTAGCCAAGCCGACACGGCCATGAGTGCGTAGAGCGTCGTCCACACCGGCCCGAAGACGCTGTTGGGCGGGTTCCACGATGGTTTGGTCAGTCCCGCATACCAATCACCCAAAGAGGGAAACGTCCACAACGAGCCTAATCCCGCGGCCGAAAAGCAAGCCAACCCGCTCAGCGCCAGGGCGATCGAATCGTTCATCCACCCGCGTCGTCCGTTATTCGGACGCGGCATTGCATAATCGTGCATGAAGTCACCTCCGTCTCATTAGTAGACAAAGCTGCCGCGCGAATCAACCGGGTCGGAACAATTGACCGTATGTAAGAACACCTCAGCGTCCCGATTCCTCGTTGCATAACAACGAAGGTTAGCCGCGACGCGCGGCGGAGGGCGTTGTCCCGCTCTCCGCCGCGCGCTGCGGCTAACCTTGCGATTGTGCCGAACGACTCGTTACTTCGTCAGCTTTTTCACTTCGTCTTCCAGGTTGGCAATTTGGCCGTTGCGGCTGACGACCTTGCCGTCCTTGCCGACGAGGAAGATGGTGGGCAACACCTGAATGCCAAAGTCGGTGGCCATCTTGCTCTCCAGGCCGCCGTCTTGGTGCAGATGCGTGCCGGGGGCGGGGGTGCTGCTGAGGTATTTGCGGGCTTCGTCGATGCCGTTATCGAGGTTGACGCATACCAACTCCACCTTTCCGGCTTGCGTGTCCAGCAAGGCTTTCAGCTTGCTGAAATCGGCGGTACATTGATTGTTCCAGCTGGCCCAGTAATAGACAACGATGACTTTGCCTCGCTTTTGATCGAGGTCGAACGTCGTGTTCGGCTCGTTGAGGATCGGGCCGGTCAGCGAGAGCGCTTGCCCCTCAAGCTCGAGACGGCGAATCGAGCCTTCGGCCTTCTTGGCTTGGGGCTTGTCGGCAAAGTTCTCCTTCAACTGTTTGTACCAGTTCTTGGCCTCGACTTCCTTATTGAGGAATTCGCTGACCATGCCGGCTTGCAGCAGCGCGTCGGGCGTGTCCTCGGCGCGGGGGAACGCCTGCGCGAATTTGGTCAGCCGAGCCAACCACGTTTCTTGAATCTTGTTAAAGTTTGTTTCCTTGCCGTTGGGAGGCAGGCTGCGCGAATAGTCGGCCTGCATCTCGCGGTAGGTGACGTAAGCAGTCAGCGCGCCGGTCGGTTGGGCGCTGGAGAGCTGTCGTTCCAGATCGAGCAAGCGCGTCATCGCGGTCGAGGCACTGGGATCGCTTTGAGCCGCGGTGCTGAGGCTGTCGGCCACTTGCCGGACCCAGGGATCGCGGTCGGCTTCCTTGACCTTGGCGACGATCCGCTCCAAAATATCGGCGCGCTTCAGATGGTGTTGAGCGAGCGCCGGACTGCTGCCGCTACCGGTGGAGGTCGGAACTTGTTTATCGAGGTCCGTTAACTCCGCTATCAGTTTTTGCAGTTCGGGATTCTCTTCGAGGTTGAGTTGGCCTCCGTTTTTGGAACCCGACGGCTCTGGAGCCGACGCGCCGGGTGTCGGAGCCTCGACGATGCGCCAAGCGTTGCCGACTTGGTACATCGCACCGGTCTGAATCCAATCGCTGCCCGAGCCGTTATCGTAGAGCAGGGTGGCCCGCGCATGTCGGAGGACTTCGCCGCGCGCTCCCTCCGCGGTGACGCATTGAGGAGCGACGGTCTCCAGATGAATCCAAGTCGTCTTGGGGCCTAACTTCAACTTGGCGGCGGTCTCCTCGAACTTCTCGCGCGCGGTTTTCATTTGTTCGAGAATGCGATTGGCCCGGTCGGTGGGCAGCTCGAGCGATTTGAGTTCGCTTTCCGTGAGCATCAACGTCTGGAAGCGAGAGAAATCGTGGGCAATCAGAGCGGCCAGGATCTCTTGGCCCACCTCTTCGGGCGAGATGATTTTCCAGACATCGATTTTACCGTCGCGATTTTCGTCGACGCCCCATTTGCTGCCGCCGGCGTTGAACCAACGATATTGGTCGGGCGCTTGCCCGTTGGTCGTCGCCCATTCGCGGTACACTTCTTGTCCGTCTTTGTAATACGACCATACGTCAATCTTCGTGCCGTCCTTGATGTTGGTGAAGCGCGTATTGAAGTACCGGCGCAGCAGGTTCCCTTCTTCGTCCTTCAAAGCCCAACCGCTGCCTTGTTGTTGTCCCTTGATCAGTTCCACTTTGCAGCCGGCGAGCTTGTCGGCATTGGGCGTGGCAAAGACAACGCCTTCTTGGCGCGGCTTGAAACTCAACATCTGCTCGACGGTCGGCGCAGCCGCGACCGGCGCTGCCCAGACTGCCAGCAGCAAACAACTCGTCCACCGATTCCTCATCATCCCTGACTCCTTTCGTGCCGGATTCGCCGATTCCCCAATCCTCTCTTTCTTCGGCACGATCGGCTCCAACAGTTCAATGCAAACATCGCCGCATCTCCTCACAATCCGCTTCGCCAACTTGCCCATTTGCCCCAGGAATGCGCCGAATCAGGTAGGCGACAACTTCTATGCTCACGCCATGATCTCCGAGATCAGATGGCCGTGTACGTCGGTCAGACGGCGGTCGATGCCGTTGTGGCGAACGGTGAGCTTTTCGTGATCGATGCCCAGCAGATGCAGAATGGTGGCGTGGACGTCGTAGCAGTAATTTGCCTGTTTGGGATCGGCGGGCTTGTACGACCATTCGTCGCTGTCGCCGTGGCTGACACCGCCCTTGATGCCGCCGCCGGCCAGCCAATTGGTGAAGACGAACGGGTTGTGATCGCGGCCTTTGCTGCCTTGGCTGCACGGCATTCGGCCAAACTCCGTCGTCCACAGCACGATGGTATCGTCCAACATGCCGCGCTGTTTGAGATCCTTGAGCAGCGCCGCCGCCCCCATGGCCAGACCGCGACCGAGCGGCCAATGATCGCGCTCGATGTCTTCGTGCGAATCCCAGTTGCGGCGCGGGAAGCCGTTGTCCGCCCCGCTCCACACCTGCACAAAACGCACGCCGCGCTCCAGCAGCCGCCGAGCTACCAGACAATTGCGACCGAAATACTGGATCTCCGCTTTCTCGCTGATGCCCATTTGCAGCGGGATGTCCAACGAGTCGAGTCCGTACATGCGCAAAATGTGCTTGGGTTCTTTGGCCAAATCGAGAACTTCCGGAGCGCTCAGCTGCATCCGCGCCGCCATCTCATAAGAGCGGATGCGCGCGTCCAAACGCGAATCGCCGGGCCGTTCGCTTTCGTGCCGGCGATTGAGTTTCGCCAGCGCCGCCTGCATGTCGGTGTCGCTTTTCGGTGTGACGAAGCTGTCTTTGGGAGCGAACAGATCGGCGATGGGCGTTTTGTTGCTGGGCCGTACCATCGTCGCCTGATGTTCGGCGGGCAAGAAGGCGGAACCCCAGTTCTGCGGGCCATTGGGTGGAAAGCCGCGCGGATCGGGCAGCACGACAAAGGCAGGCAGATTATCGGTCATCCGCCCCAATCCATAACTGATCCACGCGCCCATGCTCGGAAAGCCCGGCAACACGAAGCCGGTCGCCTGCATGAACGTGGCTGGACCGTGGACGTTCGATTTCGAGACCATGTTGTGAACGAAAGCGATGTCATCGACGCAATCGCCCAGCGGCGCGACGCAATCGTTGATCCATTTGCCGCACGCGCCGTAGCGCTGCCAGGCCCACGGTGCGCGCATGGTCTGTCCGGGATTGGACTGAAACAGTTCGACCTTCTCTCCCGGATCCCACGCCTTGCCGTGATCCTTGATGAGGCGCGGTTTATAGTCGAACGTATCGCACTGACTGGCCGCCCCGGACATATACAACTGCACGACGCGCTTGGCCTTCGGCCTGAAATGCGGCGCAGCCAACAACCCCTCGGCGTCGAGCAAGCCGGCCAAAGCAATGCCGCCGAGGCCGCCGCCGAACTGCCAGAGAAACTGCCGGCGATCGGCGTAACGAGTATCGGTGCGAGTGTTGGGATCGCGGGTCATGGAATCATCTCCTCGCCGTTCGGTCGGTTCGATCGTGTCGTACTTCCATTGTATCGATGTTTTTTCTCGGCTAAACTGAGGTCATGGTTGAAAATCCCAACGATCCGCAGACGATCTTCCGATCCACCTTATAACTTGAGGAGTGATCCATGCTGACCGAAGAGGAAATCCGTCGGGCTCTGCACGCAGAACGAGTCGTGTCTCTGGGTGTGGTCAATCCTCATGGCCCATTCGGATTAAAACAGTTGTCGGCCGCTGTCGCCGCACATCGCGAGCATGCCCAGAACCAACTGCCGGCGGATCGAGTCCGCCGCCCTATCGAATTGCCGGTGCAGACTTGGGAGAAACTACACGCGCTCGCAGCATCGGCCTCCGAGACCAATACTCCCCCTATCAGCACCGGCGAACTCGCCGCAGCCATCATCGAACGATATGTACACGACCTGGCTTCCTCTTGAGAGAGCCTAAGAAGAGGGACTGCCGGGATGTATCTTCTTTTCGCTCTCTAGCGCCATTGTCCGTCGAAGAATTTGGCGGCGATGCTCAGGCTCGTCTTCGAAACGTCGATTTCCAATTGGCAAGCTGCTCCCACGCGACGACGCTGACTGCTGGAGATGAGCGCCAGAATCGTGTCGTCCAGCGCCGTGTTATATGCGTCGGCCTGAACGACCGGAGTTGGACGCTTCTTGCTTCCGGTTCGATCGCTGCAAACCCAATCCACCATGACGACGTCGCCGCGTTGCACGTTCATGGTTTCTCCAGATCCTTCTCCTCGTGGTCGTAGATTTCCATTTCCAGATCGCCCCAACCCGCACGCAATCCAGCCCTGTGCAATAACGCCTGCTGTTCGTTCCTCGGCAGACGTTCCGGTGCAAGGAGCGCCTGCATGCGCTCGTAAGCCTCCTCGCTCACGAGTACATAGGTCTTCTTCGTCAGGGGATCTAGGAGGCGAGGGAGATCCGCGTTCAATTCCTGCCGCTGTTGTTCGGTCAGTTCGATCATGGCGTTGCTCCTTTCGATTTCATTGTACTCGATGGCCGGACGTCAAGACAGACTCGCTTGCTCGACAGCAATTCAGTGATTCGATCAAAAATAACGGCTCGTAAAGGAGCGGGCAGTCTGTAGGACGGACGAAATCCGTTCGACAGGCCGCGGCGGAGCGTGTATGCTGCCGGTGGGATGGGGGGCTTTGTACAATCGAGCGCGCTTTTTAGTTGGGAGGAAGGTCATGCTGCGACACAGAGGGCTCCTGGGCGGAGGAGTGCTGCTGGGACTACTGGTGCTGTCGGCACCCGGCCGCACCGACGAGGCCGCGGCCGTGAAGGCCGTAGAGAAGTTGGGTGGCAGTGTGACGGTGGACGCCAAGCGGCCCGGTAAGCCCGTCGTGGCCGTGAACCTCATCGCGACGGAGATCACAGACGCGGGGATGAAAGAACTGAAGGAACTCAAAAGCTTGCAGACGCTGGAACTCCACGAGACCAAGGTCACGGACGCGGGTATGAAAGAACTGAAAGAACTCAAAAGCTTGCAGACGCTGAACCTCAGCGCGACCAGGGTCGCGGACGCGGGGATCAAAGAACTGAAGGAAATCAAAAGCTTACAGACGCTGGACCTCTTCGATACTCAGGTCACGGACGTAGGGATGAAAGAGTTGAAAGAACTCAAAAGATTGCAGACGCTGGACCTCCGCTCGACGGGGGTCACGGACGCGGGGATGAAAGAACTGAGGGAAATCAAAAGCCTGCAGACGCTGGACCTCGGCGGCACACTGGTAACAGACGCGGGAATGAAAGAACTGAAAGAACTCAAAAACTTGCAGACGCTGTTCCTCTTGAGGACCAAGGTCACGGACGGAGGGATGAAAGAACTGAAAGAACTCAAAACCTTGCAGACGCTGGACCTCCGCAGGACCGGGGTCACGGACGCGGGGATGAAGGAACTGAAAGCACTCAAAAGCTTGCAGACGCTGCGCCTCGACGGGACCAAGGTCACGGACGCGGGGATGAAAGAACTGAAAGAACTCAAAAGCTTGAAGGCGCTGGACCTCAGCGAGACCAAGGTCACGGACGCGGGGATGAAACAACTAAAGGAAATCAAATGCTTGCAGGAGCTGGGCCTCATCGATACCAAGGTCACAGATGTGGGGATGAAAGAACTGAAAGAACTTAAAAGCTTGCGGATGCTGTTCCTCAGCGATACCAGGGTCACGGACGCGGGGATGAAAGAACTGAAAGAACTCAAAAGCTTGCAGACGCTGTACCTCTGGGGAACCGATGTCACGGACGCGGGGATGAAGGAACTGAAAGAACTCAAAAGCTTGCAAATGCTGCTCCTCAGTAATACCAAGGTCACGGCTGAAGGCAGAGCGGAGCTTCAGAAGGCGCTGCCGAAGCTCAAAATCAGAGATTGACAGACGATCGGACTTCCTTTGCCGGGTGCATGGCACAGGATGTTCCTTCCGCTGATCGACGAAGGAAAAGGGGGTTCCTTTTGCCTCATCCTATTCGGTTGTCGGACACCGCTACAATTCCGATTTCTTGAGATCGCGAAACAACGATCGAAAACCATTGATGAGCGCGCGTCGATAGCTTCTCAGGAAAGACAAAATCCGTTCGACAGGCCGCGGCGGAGCGTGTATGCTGCCGGTGGGATGGTGGGGCTTTGTCCAATCGAGCGCGCTTTTTAGTTTGGGAGGAAGGTCATGCTGCGACACAGAGGGATCCTGGGCGGAGGAGTGCTGCTGGGACTATTGGTGCTGTCGGCACCCGGCCGCACCGACGAGGCCGCGGCCGTGAAGGCCGTAGAGAAGTGGGTGCATTCCCAATCCGTGGTCATGCAGCTGCGTGCCCAGCTGCATGGCTGGATTGAGGTTGTGGCTTTGGCGGAGTGATTGGCACACCTGCCTTCAACTCGCCGGGCATATCCGGGGATTGCCA
>JAJXWW010000211.1 GCA_021781415.1 Planctomycetota bacterium | reverse complement strand
ACGACGATGCCGTTGCTCCATCCCAGCCATTCGGGAATCGTCAGTCGCCCCAGATAGCCGGCCTGTTCCCAGAACGATTGAAACAGCGGAACGGTCGGCCCGAAGGCGAAGATGCCCAAGAAGCAGCCGAGCAGGAAGAAGAGACCATCGAGTTTCAAGGTAGCCGCCGACACGACCGACGTACCCGGACAGTAGCCGCCGACGATGAAGCCGACGCCCAGCAACAGGCCGCCGATGATGCCGGGCCAGATGTAGGTTGGATTGACGTAGACTCGGTCGAAATCGAGAAAACCGAACTGCACGCTCGTAAAGAGCAACACCATCGCGACGACGATGGCGGTGAACATGACTTTGAGGACCGCCTGATCGTAGAAATAGAATTGCGCGGCCAGTTTCCGCGCGTCGCCGAAACCGGCGCGCTCCAGGATGAAGCCGAAAGCGAATCCGATGGCCACGCTCAAGAGAATGTTGCCGGCGTGTCCGAGCAGGGTGGGATCGAAGGGAGCCATGATGATGCCTCACCTCCACAAACGGCGGAGGAAATAGGCTAGGGCGTAGCCTCCTCCAAAGATCGAAAACATGAAAATCCAACTGCCGAGCGACAGCACCGCGCCGCCGGACAGCGCCTGTCCCGACGTGCAGCCGCGTCCCCATTGCGAACCGTAGCCCATGAAGGCCCCGCCGATCAACGCGCACGTCAGTCGCAGCGCGATGCCGACGTGCGGGCCGCGATAAATCGCCGGCCGCAGCCTCCCGGCCAGCGCCCCGGAGACCATCGCGCCAGCCGCCACGCCCAAAAGCGACCAGACCAACCAATGATCGAGCGCGGTGGCGGCGGGACGGGCCAGGGCGGCGAAATGGCCATTGAGATCCACATAGTGCGGGGCGACCGTATCGGTACCTACGGCGATAAGGTGGCTCATGCCGCCGGATGCGCCCAGGCCGTGGCCGGTGAGCATATTCACCGCAAAAAGCAACACCCCCAGACAAGCCCCGGCCACATAGGGATTGACGTAGGCCGAGCCGGTTGCGGTTTCAGTAGCCTCGATTTTCCGCCAAAACATGGCCTTCCTCACAATCTATAAAGCGTCGCTTCTCACCCCGTGTACTCATCCTGGGAGAGAGGTTGGGGGCGAGGGCATGTTCTCCCCCTCACTCCCAGCCCCTCTCTCCCGAAACGGGGGAGAGGGGAGCAAGGCTATCTCGCTAGAGTCCCAGCCGACGATCATGGCGCGGAGTAACGACCACGGCGTCTGGCCGGTGGTTGTCAGATACACATGGGCGATGAGAAACGCCGCGAACAACCATGCCCCCAAGGCGTGGATCGAGGCGAGGGCGGTTAAGCCGCCTAGAAAGGCGAATGTCTCCGGCCAACGCTGCGCCGCCCACAGGAGAAACCCCGTGGCCATCTGGAGCGGCAAGAGCAGATTGAGAATACCCAAATAAGCGATCTTTTGTAGCGGATTAAGCTTGTGGACGGGACCGCGCTCGCACGGATGCGGCTCGCGCCGGAAGATGCCGCGTAGATAGTACGCCGCTTGCCGGACGGCCAAGGTGAAGAAAACGCGCGGCTCCGGCAGGAACTGGCGTATCTCGCCGCTGGTCAGATGATAGAACAGAGCCAAAAACGCATTGCCCAACAGCAGAAAGCCGAGAATGTCGTGAATCGTGATGGCCCAGGCGAAGCCGAACAGCGGCACGGCGCGCGGCCAATGCAGTTCGATTCCCGTCAGCAGCAGTCCGAGGATGCACGCGGCCTGCAACCAGTGCCAGACTCGTTCGTACACCGTGTAAAGGTAAACTCGTCCCATGCTTCACCGCGCCTTTCGGGCCGACCATATCCGCAAGCCGCCGTGAACGACCACGGCCAACCCCACCGCCAGCACGGTAAGTGAACCGAGCCAATCGCCCCATCGCCAACGGTCCTTGCCGAGAACGTGAAGCCCCGCCGTCGCCGGTTCGTACAGCAAGCGCCCGGCCTCGTCGCGGAATAAGCGACCGTCCCACTCCACATTGGCGTCACCGACTCGCTTCGGCAGAACGCCTCCGGGAACGTAGAGCGCCAGTTCCATCGACGCATCCAGACGCGATTTCGGGCCGTGACACTCGGCACATTGGCGCAACGCCCACTGCCCACCGGCCACGCCGTGATGCAGACTGTAAGGCTGAATCTCGCCGCGGATGCGGGGGTCGCGCAGCCCCAGCGCTTCCAGCCGCGCGCGGACGGCTTCAGTTTTATCCGGCGCGTCCAGCCGCCACTCCGAAACCTCCGCAACGCCGTCGCCGTTGGCATCCAAGGCCTTTTTGATGTCCGGATGTATATTTCCATCTTGGAAGAGCGCTTTTGTCAGCAAAGAGAGATCGACCGGAGCGGGGGGATCACCCGCGATCCAATACCAAGTGGCGAGCAGGTTGTGCGGGGTCCATTTCCGTTTTCCGTCCAGTTCGATGCGCGGCAAAATAATCGGTTGATACCCTTCTATCAGAGATGCGGACGAACGGGGATCGCCTTCTACGCCGCGATACCGGATGCGAGCTTTGCCGTCGAGCGTGGGAAGCGTCCAATCGGTTTGCTCGCGCGCGGGAGCGTAGACGTGGGGAATGTGACAGGTTTCACAGTGCAGCGCGTCCAGATGCCGTTGCAAGTTGGGCAGCCAATCGTGTCCGACCGCCGCGTAGTGGCAATTCTCGCAGCGGCGCATGGTTCCGTCGAACGCTCGCGCTCCGGTGCCCTGCGGCGTGTGGCCCTTAGCCAGCTGATGATTGGGTCGGGTGAGGTATTCGCCCGGCGAAAGTCGCCTTGGCTCGAAGGTCAGATGGCGCGGCTTGTCGCGTGCCACACCGGAGAAAAACGTCGGATTATTGACCGTGTTGTGACAGTTGGAACACTGCAACAGGCGCTCG
>JAJXWW010000107.1 GCA_021781415.1 Planctomycetota bacterium | reverse complement strand
AGAATAAGGGCGGCGTCAGCATCGCGGCCCGTCTCCCTGCCCGCGATCGAGAGGCCTTGCGAAAAGAAGTGGAGGGCATCGCGCGCAGCGTCGTCGTCACGCGGGAACAGAACGACAAGCCGGCGCGTTGAGTGGTCCCCGAAGGCGACGGTCTCTCAATAGCCCCAGCGAAGTGCCGTGGCAGCGGTTTCTTCGCGGATAATCGCTCGATCCGCGTCCGAGAATTCGATTTTGTAATAGTCCGGCAAGCGAATGCGGCGGGTCTGTCGTTGGAGCGTTGGTTCGCCATCGTCCAGTCGGCAATGGTCGAAAACGGCGCGAAGCGTGGAGGCGGGTTCGGCACACAATGTCTCGAAACGAACCACGAGCGAGACCGTTCGCACTCGTTCGTCGTGCGCCAGAACGCGCGCGAGATGGCCGTACACCATGTCCCAACAGATGGCCAAACCGCGAACCTCGTCGCCGTTGGCCCACGCGCGGCGAACTTCGGCGACACGCTCGCGCTCGCCGAGGTTCATCGGTCTGCGATCCAAGCCGAATTCAAAATGACCCGAACGACGCATGTATTCCAAAGCGCGGCGATGCCTTCGCTGTCCTCGCGCGAATCGTTTCTGCTGTCGCATCAGCGAAGCGATATGGCTCTGCGGCGAACGAACCGGCAGAAGGAATCGGACATCGGGATACAAACGCGCGAGATAGGACAAACGCGCGACGTGATAGTTGGCCTTGGCAGCGTAGCGCGGCTTCCCCTCGGCCAACATGAGCTTGCGGAGATGTTCGCGGTGGAACGACTCGAACGCGGGATGGCGGGCGCGCGCATCCATGACTTGGCATACGGAAGGGTCGTGGCAGGCTGGGAAAAACGCCGTCCACAGCATCTCCTCCAGCGCGTCGGGGGTATCGAGCGCGACGGTCAGGCCATCGCCGTGCGCCCGAGGAGTGGGCGGACGCGGTGGCAATCGGGCGGAAGCGTTCCTCCACCAATAGGGGGTGAATACAACGGGATAATCCTTGACGCGATGGGTGGCCACGTTCGACGAGGAACAAACGATCTCGTGGAGCAGCGTGCTGCCGGAGCGAGCCAGACCGCAGACGTAGATCGGCAGCGCCAGAGGAACGCAGCGCAGCTCTTTTTCCAACGAGCGCGTCTCCAACCGTCCCAAGCGCAACCAAAACGCGGGCAAGCGATGGACGAGCGCGCCCAGAAAGTGCGTCCACGGCGAGACGTCGAATGCCGAATACTCCGCGTCGAGATCTTCAGGGAGCCTTGAGACATTGCTCATCTTGCATCCGAGTCTCGGCCATCATGCCGTTCGATGGCGTTGCCGCAATTCTTCCATTGCGCGATAAACGCCGAAAGAGCGCGACGAACGGCCATTGCAGGATGGCGAGCAGCGCCGTCCCCGCCACGGCCAAGAGCGCCATGAATTGCGGGATGAACTCCTGACCGGGTCCAAGACCGACGTAGGCGAACAGCGTAATGCTCTCAGGGTCGAGCATGGATGTCTCCTTTGAGGAAGCTAAGTTGCTGGGGGGCGTAACGTCGCGCGGAACAGATGTAGCGTCCCGTCGAGCAGGTCCACACCGGCTCGCGCTGCGCCGTCACTTCCAAAATCTCGCCGCCTTGGGAGTTGACGATCAGTGTGTTGCCGTTCGGCAGCCGTTGGCTCATACCGCGATCGATGGTGAGGAACGGCGGGTTGTCGTTTCCCGGATACGACCAGGGAATGGATTGCGTGTTCGGGTCGTGCTCCAACACCCGCGAGGAACGCGCCGAGCCGAGATTATCGAAGATCAACAAATGTCCATTGTCGAGGAATTGAGCGTCGTGCGGGCCTAGCCACATGCCTCGCGCCGACCATACCACCGATTCGGTGACCGGATCGAGTGCCAGGACGAGATCGAGGTTTCGCAGCGTGACCAAAACTTGCCCTTCCTTGAGGTGCGGAAAAGCCTTCGCGGTGCGACGATTCAACACCTTGACCGAGTTGGCGTGCAGGGGATCGCGCGCTCGGAACGATTCGACGAGACTTTGAAAATTGACCCCTCCTGGAACGGCCGGCTTATTCGAAGGCCCAAGGGCTTCCAGATTCGCGGCGTAGACGGAGTCTCGAATCGATTCGAGAAGGGAAATGGGCTTACGAATCTCCCTTCCTTCGGGATCGAGAACCACGAGATAGTCGAACAAGCACGGAGAATAGAGTCGCTGCAAGCCGGGGGGCATTTCATTGACAACTTTGTGGGCCAAGGCGTAAATCGTGCCGTCCTCGGCCACGTCCACATCGTGATGGACGTTGCCGGGGTACATCCAGATCAGATTCGAGTCTTTGTCGAGTTTGGCCAATCCGAAGCCGTTGATCCATTCTTGCATGCCGTGGAAGACCACCAAGAGATCGCCGTTGGCATAGAGATGGGTGGCAAAAAAGGTAACTTGAGATTCGTCGAAATCCGTGGCCACGCTTGGAGGTTTCGGTCGGACTTGGGCGTAAGGCAACTGCCAGCGATGCACGACCTTGCCCGCCATATCGACGAGAAACGCCTGCGTCGAAGCGATGGTCAGGGAAGCGCAGGTGTATAACGTGAAACCGTCGAAGGTTTTGTCCGGATTGTCGATGGGGCCGAGCGAGGCCGGCGGAGTATGCTCGACGCCGAGAGGTTCGGGCGTCTGTCGCCGTTCGTTCCATGCCCGCGCGCCGAGAAAAGCTCGACTGAGAAAGCCAGACGTGGGCAACTCGAAGAACATAGCCCCCGCGCCGAAGACGTAAAACAACACGATCGCGCCTGCGACCGCGAGGATTCTCGAGGGGTGCATTCCCAATCCGTGGTCATGCAGCTGCGTGCCCAGCTGCATGGCTGGATTGAGGTTGTGGCTTTGGCGGAGTGATTGGCACACCTGCCTTCAACTCGCCGGGCATATCCGGGGATTGCC
>JAJXWW010000159.1 GCA_021781415.1 Planctomycetota bacterium | reverse complement strand
CGTTTGTGAGGTTTCGGTAACAAGGGCTGAATCAGAGCCCACTGGGCATCCGTGAGATCGCTGGGATAGGTTTGCGTCTTGCTCATATCCGTATAATACGGCGGAAGTCAATTCGCAAACACGCTCTCACACTGCCCGCCCCCCACGCACCCATTCTATCAGGTGTCGCGGATGGAATCTCGACCTGGAAACTAGGACGTGCGCGCGGAGGACCGACACGCCACCGAGGTGAGTTCGCGTCGAAGCGTTTTCTGCTGAGGATCTCTCGACCTCCGCGCGCGGGCTGAGGTTTGTAGCGCGCTTCGGACTGACTCACTGCCTTCAGGGGTTGCGTCAATGCGGGGGTTAAATGAATTGTCGCGGCGGCGCTGCGAGAATTGCGGCGTGCGCAGGTGGAATTACCGGACAAATCAGGACGGCGTTCTTCACTGAAATGCTCGGTCGATTTTTCGGGACGCTATCGCTCTCCCACGGTTCGTTTCTTCTCTCCGTGGATGGAGAGCATGGGGACATTGGTTTGCCCGGAAGATTGCTCGGCCTGGAGAGGTGAATCCGGGTTGCCTTCTTGGGGATAGGCGGGGGAGACCGGTGCCACGAGGTCGGGCAGGGCGGCGGTTTGGCCTTGGACCAGACGGGACAGGACTTCGGGGCCGAAACGCTGTGTGAACAAGCTGGCTCCCTTGCGATAGAGATGATGGCTATCGCCAAAGTATTTATCTTGCATCCACAACCGCGCATCGACGACCGGCGTGCGGCATTCGACGCTGATGCGGCTCAAGTGATCGTGCAGGGCGGCGGATGTGGCGGGGGCGTACCAGCTGCGGAAAATGTCGCCTTCGGGCATGAGATACAAGAGCGCCGGTATGTTCTCTTGCCGACACAGAGCGAGCAGATCGCGCAGGGCGCGATCTTGTACCGACGAAAGGCGAAAATGTCGCAGCCCCTCCTGATAGGTCATCCGCGATACTTCGAGAGCGGCGGGAACGAGAACGAGCGGTTGCGAATCGAGGCCGATGTCCGACCAACCCCAAGGGTCCAACGATTTCCAATGATCCAGCCGCAAACGCCAGGGAACCCAATCGGAGGCGTAGTGGTTCATAAACGAGAAGCGATGCGCGTGCCAGGGATAGAGTTGCGTCTTGTACCAACGAGATTTCAGATTTTGCGTATCGGGTAGGTAGTCGCAAAGCAATTGAAGATCGTCCCAGTTAGTCCGGCTGATACAGTTACCGGTGTCGCTGAAGGCATCGACGTTTTTACCGAGGAGGGCGGGGAGAATCTCGATGGCCAACCAATTGGGTCGAATGCCGGCGCGGAGCAGACGGCGCAGCGCCACCAATTCGGAAAGCGGGCCGGAGCCGACTTGGCTGAAGTTGAACACCAATGGAGTCCGGCCGTCTGGCGTCTGAATGTCGGGCATTACGCCGGGGCGCAAGCCCTGTCCGGTGCGCGACGATCCCAACAGAACGAGCAACGGTCGTTCCGGTTCGGCTGCCATCCGCCTTTTCAGCAGGTTGAGTTTATAGCCGAACTCTGGATCGCGCAAGTGGGGCATAAAGGTCTGGGTGGCGATCCACATGCCGAGATTCGCCGTCAGAAAAATACCCAAACCCCACAAGGCGCAGGCGCGCGTTTGAGCGATGAGACGGCGGCGGCGCGACGATGGAATGCGTTCCGAAGTCATATTTGTTCTCTTCCGACCGAGCCGTTAAAATTGAAAATAGATGAATACTTTGCCGGCATCCGGGGCGAGAACCTGGGCTAATATAAGAGCCGAGGCGAAGCCGAAGCCTTGGATCGGCGCGGGCAGACGCCACATCTTGCGCCACGGCGTCCAATGGGCGACGATATGACAGATGGCGACGAACAATAAAATACTCATAAGACTCTGGCGCGGAATCGGCGTGCCCAATCCCGAACTCCATACGGCCACGCGGCGCAACAAAGTCCAGGCGGCATCGAATGTCGTCGCCCGGAAGAAGATCCAACCGAAGATCACACAGAGAAACGTCAGCACCGTTCGCAACACCGTACCAACCGCGCTTTGCAACGCGTTATCCCAATGGGGACGCGCCTTGCACCAATCGCGGAAATAGCGATGGACGACGAGATACGTTCCATGCAGCACGCCCCAAAATACATACGTCCAATTGGAGCCGTGCCATAGCCCCCCCAACGTCATGGTGATCAGTAGATTGATGGCCGCGCGCCGCCGCGAGCAACGACTCCCGCCCAAGGGGATGAAGAGATAGTCGCGCAGCCAATTCGACAGGGAGATATGCCAGCGACGCCAAAAGTCGGAGATGTTGACGGCCAGATACGGCAGGTTGAAATTGCGACTCAATTTATACCCCAGCATGTGTGCCGCGCCGAGGGCCATATCGGTGTAGCCGGAGAAATCGCAATAGATTTGAATGGCCCAGGCGAGAGCGGCAAACAGGATGGCCGAGGCGCGATAGAGCGATGGATCGGCGAATACCGGATCGACGTACTCGGCCATGCGGTCGGCGATGGCCTGCTTCTTCACCAGTCCCATTAAGAAATAACTGATGCCAACATACATGCGCGCCCAACTAAAATGTTTGGGCCGTTTGATCTGCGCCAGGAAATCGCGCGCCCGCACAATGGGACCGGCAATCAGATGGGGAAAGAACAAGATGAACAGCATGAAGTCGCCGAGATTGCGCTCCGCGCGAATGCGGCGGCGATATACGTCCACCATATAATTGATCGCTTCAAAGGTGTAGAACGAGATACCGATGGGCGCTAAAATGTCGAGCGTCGAAATCCAAGTGCGCGCGCCGGCTGCGATCAGTGCTTCATCCAGCGAAGCGAGGAAGAAATTGGTATATTTGAAATAGCACAACATGCCCAGATTGGCGCAAAGACTGATGCACAATAAGAATTTCCGACGCCAATCGACAACGGCGCGCTCCAGACCCAAAGCCAAGAGATAATCGAGCAACGTGGAGACGCAGATGAGCAAGGCCAATTGTTTGTTCCAGCTGGCATAGAAATAGAAACTGGCCGCGAGCAGCAAGCCGACGCGGACGCGCCGCCACGGCAGCGCCCAATAGACCGCGAACACCAAAGCGAAGAAGTAAAAGAACTTTTGCGTGCAAAACTGCATGTGCATCGGCCCTCGGAGACTTGGACGCCGCGAGGAGTTTACTTACCCTCTCCAGCCGGTCAACCCCAGATCTCCAGCGAACCGACTGCCGACGCTTGACAACGACGCCGAAACGGAGTGAACTGCATGGGCGATTTAAGAATCTCGATTGGAGGAGCGACATCAATGCCTGCTTTACACCTGGCCACGTTTCGATCGGAAGCAACTCCTCCCTTGGGGCATCCGTTGTGCGGCGGATGGATTGAGCCGGCGCGGGCCATCGACGATCCGCTCCGCGCCTTGGGCGTCGTTCTGCTCGGCGCGGGCGCTCCGGTGGTTTTGTGCGTTGTGGACTGGTGCGGCATCCGCAACGAGGCGAATCGAGCGTGGCGTCGAGCGTTGGCGCAAGCGGCGCACACCACGCCGGAGCGCGTCGCCGTTCATTGCATTCATGCCCACAACGCGCCGTTTGCCGACGTGGAGGCACAGCGTTTTCTCGATAAGACGCCGGGCGCGCCGCCGTCGCTCGATCTGAAACTCTTCGACCGCGCCGTCCGGCAATCTGCCGACGCCCTGGCCGATTCGCTGAAAAAGACCGAGAAATTTACGCACTTCGGCATCGGGGAAGCGCCAGTCGAGCAGGTCGCCTCCAACCGCCGCCTCGTCGATGAGAACGGCAAATTCCTCGCCACGCGCTACAGCGCCACCAAAGACGCCAAACTCCGCGCCGCAGCGGAAGGCCTGATCGATCCGCGCCTGCGGACGCTGAGTTTCTGGAGAGACGATCGACCGTTGGCGGCGCTGAGCTACTATGCCGTGCATCCCATGAGCTACTACGGCGACGGGCGGGTCAGCGCCGATTTCTGCGGCTTGGCCCGGCAGAAACGGCAAGACGAAGAAGCGAAGATTTTTCAGATGTACTTCACCGGCTGCGCCGGCAACGTTACCGCGGGCAAGTACAACGACGGCTCGAAAGAGAATCGTCCCATCTTGCGCGATCGCATTCATAGTGCCATGAAAGCGGCGTGGAAAGCGACGAAGCGCCAACCGCTGACGACGTGGGAATGGCGCGTCGAGCCGCTCCGTCTGCCGCCCCGGCGCGAAGCCTCGTTCGGCGAAGAAGCGAGTCGAAAAGTGTTGGCGGACGCCAAAGCCTCGAAGGCACAACGAGGCAACGCCGCCTTCCAACTCGCCTGGCTCAAGCGCTTGGATCGTCCCATCGACGTGGCGTGTCTCGATCTGGGCAAGGCGATGGTGCTGCATCTACCCGGCGAACCGTTCGTGGAATATCAGTTGGCGGCGCAGCGGATGCGGAAGGATGTGTTCCTGTGCGTCGCGGGCTACGGCGACGGCGGGCCGGGCTACATCCCGACGGACAAAGCCTATCTCGAAGGCGGCTACGAACCGACTGTCGCCCTGGCCGCGCCGAGTGAGAAGCGGATGCTGGATGCGATGGCCAAGGCACTGAAAGCGCAAGAAAAGTAGTCAGTCCCGCTCTACCCGTTTCGTCAAGACGAAGCCGGCGGCATGGAGGCGCTCGGTGAGGACGGTCACGTTCTCCTCGGCGACGACCAGGGCCGTCGGTCCCAGGCGTTGTTCGATCAGTTCGCGGGTTTGCGGCCATTGTTCGAGCCCGTCGGCCAATTCCTCGGAGGCGACGTGCAGGATGAGATGGTGTTGCAGGCGCGGCGCTTCGACCTGTCCCGCCGTCATCAGCATTCGTGCCGCCGCCGGGAGAGGCTGACCGGCACGCTGATGGAACCACGTTTCCAAAGTTGCAAGGGTCAGGCCCATCGACCGTCCGGCGCTCAGCGAAGCCGGCGTCAGGCGATATTGGCGGCGACCGCTCGCGCTATGGTCGAGGCGCTCGGCGAAGCGCGGCACTTCCGTTTCCAAAAGCAAATCCGAGCGAGCCAGGTCGATGGAGATGGTGACGCCGTCCGCTTCGACGGAGACGCACTTTTCTGGGGGCAGGGCGTAATCGCGCGTACCGGCCAAGCGGAACAGACGGTACTCGATGTCTCCTTCATTGGCCACGGCGGCAAGTCGATCCGACAGCCGTTCCGCTTTCAAACCGCGCGCTAGCGCGTCGTTGAGATCTTCGGCGGAGGTGAACTCCAGCAGAGTTGCCGACGGATAGACCGTGATGCGATCCCGTTTGTTCGCCCACGTCCGCAGCGAATCGAGAACCGCCGGAGGCAGAGCGCGGGTTCCGTGTTGCTCCAGCGTTAAGCGAATGCCCTCGAACGATTGCCCGGCTTCGAGGGCGCGATAGACCGTCTCCGGTTGCAATTGCAACATACAGGCCGCGCCGAGAGTTTCCCACGAGGCAAATTGCGTCAAGCGGGCGGCCAGACTGCTCGTCAATCCCTGACGGTAGGCGAGGATCTGGAGATTCGGCTGCACCAAGAGCGTTTGCGTGGGTACCGCCTCCAGGTTCGGCGCATCGCCCGCGCCCAGTAGCCAACGCCCCAACGGTGTTAGGCGCACGCGCCAACCATCCTCGCCTCGACGCGCCTGAACCAAGCGAGCGGGATAGGCCACGCCCAAAAGGAACGTCTCCAGCCAGGGCTTCTGCCGCGACGGGCGCAGCGATTCGTTCGTCCAATAGGGATGCTGCGTCACGATCCACCGTTCGAGCGTTTCCGGTCGAACGGTCGCATCTTCGGGTAGTCGGGCAAGCAACAAGAACGCGAGGAGATAGGCGGAGGGGAAGGGGTTGCCGGCCGCGGATTCGCCGGCGCGCCAACCGTCCAAAGGCGTCCAGGCCGAGAGACGGAGCAGATCGAGCCACAGTGTCTCGAGCGCGTTGGTTAAGCCGTTGTCCCACGATGCCGGCAGCGGGCCGGCGCGCAACTCGCCGTCGCTCTGGACCACGACGCCTTGCAATTCGGCCAAGGCGACGGTCAGAAAAGGCAGATCGGGCACATCCGTCAATCGATCCGCCGGCGCGGCGCTCAAGAGCGGGTCTTGCTGAAGGCGTTCCAAGTCGCGCTTGAAGAAATCGCCGTTCAGCGTCCGTCGCAAGGGGGCGGCATGGACCTGTTGCCACAAGACCGCCAAACGCAGCAACCATTCCAACCCGTCGGCCTCTTGAATGGGATGGAGCGTGGCGATTTGCGGTTCCTCGGCGCTCAAATCGGGCAGACCGAGATCTTCGCCGATCGCTCGGGAGGCGATCGTCGGCGGCGCGAACACGCGTAGGCCCATTGGGCCAGGCGCGGCCAGCCATTGCTCGAAACTTTTGATCTTTCTGTCGGAGAAACCATTGCCGTTGCCCGTGTCGCTTCCGCGGTGCAGACTCGGATACATCAGTCCCGCTTCGAGCAATTCCAAGACGGGTTGCAATCCGTCGTCGTGCCCCAGGGCAAGGGTCAATTCCACGAGGTTGCCGAGTTGCCAGTACGGTTGACGGCTCAAGCCGATCAGTGCCAGCACGCGGCGAGCGGGCGGTGTCAGATCGTGCAGCCGCCGGTCGATGACCGCGGGATTTTCGAGCGTGGCGACGCCGCGTTCGATGAGATCTTCGACGGGCCATTGATTGCGCGGCTTCACCAAGCGCGCGGCCACCTGGCGCAGCAGCGCCTCGTCGTAGCAGTTCAGCGTGTGACGCTGTAATTCGGTCCAGAAGGCAGGATCGGCTAAGTACAAAATACGAAATTCCAAGTACGCAAGCAGTTCGTGGGTTCCGCCTCGCTCGGCTCTCCCCTTTAGGAACTGCGAACCTGCGGGGTGTGTCCCATTTTTTGCAGTTCTTGAACGACGGACTCAACGCGACCGGGACGAACGAGCAAAACGCATTCGGTCAAGCGTCCGACGATGTCCTGAGCCAACTTCTTTCGGGCCATCAATTCCTCGGCGAGGACGCCATCTTCGGTTTGTACCAGACAGACCCGGCGATGCAGCTTCACCGGAATGCGAGCGCCCCCCGCCGGGCGAATCGGATCGTTCAGCATGTCGCTCTCTTCTCCTGTTGGGCATATCCTCTCCGATTACGGTCATCCAGCCGCGCGGGCGGCATCGTCCAACATCTCGGCTCCATCGAGAATCTGATAGCTGTACCCCTGTTCGGTCAGAAACAATTGCCGATGGTGGGCGAAGTCCTGTTCGCGGGTATCGCGGCTGACCAGCGTGTAAAAATGGGCCACTTCGCCCCCACTCTTGGGACGGAGGATGCGACCGAGGCGCTGGGCTTCCTCTTGGCGCGAACCGAACGTGCCGGAGACTTGAATCAAGACGTTGGCATCCGGCAGATCGAGGGCGAAATTGCCGACTTTGGAGAGAATCAGCGAACGGACTTCGCCGGTGCGGAACTTGGCGTATAACTCTTCGCGTTCGCTGTTGGCCGTCTGTCCGGTGATAAGCGGGATATTGAAGCGCTTGCGCATTTGCCGCAATTGTTTGAGATATTGGCCGATGATGAGAACCCGGCTATCGGGATAGCGGTCGAGCAAACAGGCCACGACATCGTCCTTGGCTGGGTTCTCGCTGGCGATGCGGTACTTGTTGCGCCACTCGGCGACGGCGTATTCCATGCGCAGCGGCTCCGGCATGGCCACGCGGATTTCGGCGCAGGTCGCCTCGGCGATCCAGCCCTTGGTCTCCAGTTCGCGCCAGGGCACATCGTATTTCTTTGGGCCGATCAGGCTGAAGACATCCGCCTCGCGGCCATCCTCGCGCACCAAAGTTGCCGTCAGGCCGAGTCGGCGGCGCGCTTGAATGTGTGCCGTGACGCGGAACACCGGCGCGGGCAGCAGATGAACCTCATCGTAGACGATCAGTCCCCAATCGCGCTGGTCGAACAGTTGAAAGTGTGGGAATTCGTCGCTCTTGTCGGGACGATAGGTCAGAATCTGATAGGTGGCCAAGGTGACGGGGGCGATGTTTTTGGTTTCGCCGGTATACTCGGCGACTTGCTCTTCGGTGAGATCGGTCTTGTCGAGAATCTCGCGCCGCCACTGTTTGACGGCGGTGATGCCGGTGGTCAAGACGAGGGTATTGCGCTGCATCAGCGCCATGGCGGCGATGCCGACAATGGTTTTGCCCGCGCCGCACGGCAGGACGATGACGCCGCTGCCGCCGCGCACATCGCCGCCGGCATGGTAGATGTCCACGGCATCGCGCTGATAATCGCGGACGTGAAACGGCAGGCCGGATCGCGCCAGGGTACGCAGATGAATCGGCAACGCCGCTCCTTCGGTATAGCCCGCGAGATCTTCGGCGGGATAGCCGACCGCGATGAGCGCCTGTTTCAGGACGCCTCGATGGGCCGGTTCGATGCGGAAACTGTGTCGATCCAAGCGTTCGCCGAGAAAATCTCGGACGCGCGGCTGCCGCGCCAATTCCTCTAATAGTGGTTCGTCTTCGCAGACCAGTCGAAGTGCCGCGAGGGGGGCGGAACCACCTGCGTGAGATTCGGGCTGGGATCCCTCATCCGCTCGATCCGTCTGCTCGCTCTCCATGCGTTCGAGTTTAACGCGCCCATAGCGACCGACCAATTCGGCGATGTCGGAAGCGAGATTGGAGGGGAGAGGAAACTTACTATATCGGCTCAGCACATCGAGCATGGCTTGGGCGTCCAAGCCAACGGCGGCGGCATTCCACAGCGATAGGGGCGTCAGGCGATAGGTGTGAATGTGTTCGGGGCTTTTCTCCAACTCCGCGAACGGGGCCAGGGCGTCGCGCGCCTCGGCATAGCGAGGGTTGTCTACCTCGACGAGAATCGAGCGGTCGCCTTGCACGATAAGGGGATTGCTGGTGTCGTACTGATACGCAACGCTCGCTGGCGCTCCTGACTTATGCACAATCCATCCTCCCCTGTCGCCGTCCCGCGAACGAGCAGAAAAAGCGCAGTTTAGAGGGTTCCAGGCAAGCACGCAAGACGAGATACCCGCGAACGCCGATGTCGGAGTGCTTAACGGCGAGTTGATGCCCTCTTAGAGACGATCCGCACAGCCCCCTCGCCCCTGCACTCAGGGGAGATGGGTCGGGGGTGAGGGGCCAGAATACTCGGAAAAATCACCCCCTTACCTCCTGAGTACAGGGAGAGAGGGACTTTTGGGACGGCCTCTTAACCCTCCGACGGATCGCTGATCGTGCCGTTGGGATTGAGAGGCAACCAACAGACGACGGCGACGAGGTGCATGGCGAGAAACACAAAGAGAGCGGCATCCCAGCCGTGTCCCGCAGCGATATTTGGAATGCATTTAACAAAGGCAAAGGATCCTAGATTACCGGCCATGTTCATGGTGGCGAAGATGATGGCGAGATTGCGACCGCCCATGTCCATCGTCAAGGCATAGGCACAGGGGGAAGAGAAAGTCATAACTCCGTAACCGACTCCCATCGTCAGCACGGCCAGACGCACATCGTCGATTTGATACGCCAGGGCATAGATCGCCACCGCCAGCAGGAGGCTTCCAATGGCGACTCCCTGACGCGCCAGGCGACGGCTGCCGGTTTTCAGCAAGACCGTATCGGACAGAATGCCGCCGAACATTCCGCCCAATACCCCGAACCACAAGATCAGACTCGTCCATAGGTTGGCGTCGCGGATCGACTGTCCGCGCGCCTCTTGCAGATAAGTTGGCAAGGATTGATCGAAGAATCGCACCGCGCCCGCTCGGCAAAACTGCTGAATGCAAATTAATAACAAGGGAAGACTGAATAGAAAGTTGAGCCAGTGCGTCGGCGGTCGAGTCGAGACGGCGGTCGAACCGGACGGTTTCTCGCCGATGAGTTCCAACTCGGCGGCGTTGACGTGGGGATGATCGGAAGGTCGATCGCGGAACCAGTAGTAGAACCATCCGGCCCAAGCCAACCCCGGTAGCGCGTAGAGGGCGAACAGGCCGCGCCATCCGGTGTAGCCGATTAACAGTGCCGTCAACGCCGCGGCAATGGCCCCGCCGATCAGCATGAAGCTATTGAGAACCGCCGAGGCGAAGCCGCGACGCGACGTGGGATACCAGGATGCCAAGATCATGGTACAACAAGGGAAAATGCCGGCTTGCAACACGCCCATCGCGGCACGCATCCCCTCCAATTCGCTCGGCCCCCCGGCAAAGGCCATCGCCCCCATGAGCAACGACCACCCGGCGGCGTACAGCGTCAGCGTTCGCCTTCCTCCCCAACGCTGAGCCAGCCAACCGCTCGGCATCTGAAACAATGCGTAGGCGAGGAAGAAATATCCTTTGGCATATCCGAGGTCGGCGACCGTCAGACCGAAATCGGGAGCGACGAGTTTCTCCACCGAGGCGAGACTGTTGCGCTGCATGTAAGAGATGGTCGTGATCGCGCACAAAGCCGCCAAGACGAAATGGCGAATCAAAGTGGGATGCGAAGCCGGAAGTACAGTCGAGTCGGCGGATGGTTTCACGAGCATCTCTCGGTTGGCACCAGCAGGCGTGGTATGAGCTTACCGAACGCCCCGCGAGTCAGCAAGAAGGAGAGCGTCGCAAATTCTGGATATTGGGAGTAAAGAGGTCCGCGCGATCTACCGCGGACCCGGAGCCGAACGAGACGTGTCGTCTTCCACGATTTCGCCGAGCAAGCCGGTCAATCCTTCGCTGCCTTGGGCAATAATGTGCCCCGCCACCTGAAGCTCGAACAGATCGTCGAGCGCCTCGTGCTTGAGGAAGCGGACCTTTGCTCCCGGAGTTAGGCCCAGACTGCGCCAACGTCGCAGGCGCTCCGGGCTGTCGTCGCGCGCTTCGCGGATAACGACGCAGTCGCCGACGCGAAATGAGTGCAACGGACGAAGATCGCGGCGAGCCAGAGCGCCTTCGGAAGTAGGGATGGGATGGCCGTGCGGATCTTCGAGCGGCTCGCCGAGATGGGCGGCAATCGCCTGTTCCAAACGGGGTGAAATGGCGTGTTCGAGCGCCTCGGCCTCGGCATCGACTTCGCTCCAATCCAAGCCCAGAACGCGCGTCAACAACAATTCAACGAGACGATGACGGCGAATGACGCGCCGCGCCTCGGTGATACCCAAGGGGGTCAGCCGCGCTCCGAATCTGGGTTCGTAATCGACTAGCCCGCCGTCGGCCAAACGCTTCAGCATCCCCGTGACCGACGGCGCGCGCACGCGCAGGCGTTCGGCTATAGCCAACGGCGAGACCATTCGCTCCGCGCCGTCGAGGCTGTGGATCGCCTTGAGATAGTCTTGCACGGCGCGACTCGGTTGCTCCGTCATGGTTCCCATCCGTTCACGGCCAACGAGATAGAGGGATTGTATGAGAACCCGTCCGCATAGCCGCCTCACCCCTGCCCCTCTCCCCCCTGAAAACAGGGGATAGAAAAGCCTCCGAGAGGTTCGAGCGCAGGCGCGGCGGGCGGAGGTCGGCAACTTTCTCTTGTACTCTTTCGGCGAACCGATAAAAAGAATAGAACGTAGTATCGGGCAAGAGATGTTCTCATTTGCTCTTTCGCCTCATCGCGTCGCCTGGTCTTTCCGGTGCCTCGGCGCGTTGCGCGAGCGAATCTTTTTGTAGGTTGGAGGTTATTTCCATGTTGCACGCGCGTCGGTTGATGGGCTTTGTCCTCGTGGCGCTGATGGCGCTGCCCTTTGTCGCCGTGGATCTGTTCGGTCAAGCGAAAGACGACAAGACCAAGAAGGAACCAGTCAAAACGGACACCAAGAAAGACACTCCCAAGGAGAAAGACGCTCCCAAGGGGAAGGACGCTCCCAAGGAGAAAGACGCTCCCAAGGGGAAGGACACTCCCAAGGAGAAAGACGCTCCGAAGGAGAAAGACGCTCCCAAGGAGAAAGATGCCGGTGGCAAGGTCGCGCTCGCCTGGAAGTTCAAGCCTTTCTATCAGACGATGACGACGACCACCGATCAGAAAATGAAGGTGATGAGC
>JAJXWW010000008.1 GCA_021781415.1 Planctomycetota bacterium | reverse complement strand
ACCACGCTCTTCATCCGTCAGGCGGACAATGAATTTCTTGTTCATGGGAAACCTCCTTGTGGTCGAAAGTTTCCCGAAAAACTACAACAGATGCAACCCCAATTCTCAGCCTTGAAGGGGCACTAGCACTACCCTTCGTTTTCAACCCGACATTTCCGACAAAATTGTCGTTTTGCAAGGTTTTTCTCGGTGTTTTCTGTTGTCGGGTCGGGTTTTTCAACCTGACAATTTGTCGGGTTGACCCGACAGAATGATGCGGAATGATTCGATTTGCGGCGCTTTCCCAAGGTTTGCCGGCATAGACGCGGCGCGCGGCAAGTGTCAAAATGCTCTTGGGCAGTCTTCACGATTGCAAGCGGGAAGACTCAACGCGGCGCGCGGCGGACTCGATCACTGGCGAGTCCGCCGCGCGGCGGCCCACCAGTGAGAAAAAGCATGTCTGAACCGGCACCGACACCGCTCGACTTGTCGAAATACCTCAACGGCCTGCGGTTGCAAAGTCTGTCCCTGGATGGGACGATTTTGGGACTCCAAAAAGCTGCGGTCTACGCCCAAGATTTTGGGTTACTGCCGCCTGGCTACGTCATGCCAGGCGACATCGACGGACCACTGGATCGCGACAAATGTCTCGAAGCGCTCGAAGAATTGCGCTGCATCATCAATGCTGAAGTCCGCCGCGAACCCCCGCCGAGCCGCCCGGGAAAGCGGCGCGGACGGCCCGCCCTCGAATCAGCAAACCCGCGCCTCTCTGCCTTATACTCGCTGGCGCTGGAAGCGCTGGCCGAAGGCGGTTCGATCGTGGACGCCGTCGAACGGCTGCGCGGCAACCGCGACGCCGCCGAGCTTGCGGAGGGACTCGGCATGAAGGTCAACGCAAGGCTTGTCGAACGGGCGCGCGACTGGGAGAGAAAGAAGCGAGACTGAGACAATTTGAAGCGCCGGAAAAAATCATTTTTTCCATTTTTTCCGTCAGATTTATTTTCCACAATTCCGCTCGGTTATTTCCCCGTCCCCTCATTCCGCCCGCGTCGGAATAACTCAACCCCCCTTTTTTCCAGAGTTTGTCGGTCCAATTATCTCCCGTATGCGGGCGGCGCTTTGCGGCCCGCGATTCACGGAGAATGGAAAAATGGCGGAGCGATTGTTGGGCATCGCGGACCTCGCCGCACTACTCGGAGTTTGCAAGCGCCAGGTGCGGCGCTTGCGTCTCTTCGAGTTGATTCCGGCACCGATCTACATCGGTCGATTGCCGCGCTGGCGCGAATCCACGATTGAGGCATGGATGGCCGCCGGATGCCCCGACGCAACCGAATTCGCCGCGCGCGAAAAGGCAAAGGCGGTGCGGCCATGAGTGCGCGCCAGTGGATAAGCACAACGCGCTCGGCCCGATGCCCGATATGCGGCAAAGCCGGTTGGTGTCGGCTTTCTGCCGACGGCCAGCTGGCCGCCTGTCGGCGCGTGGAGCAAGGCGCGGCGCGGGTGAAAACAGACAAGGCCGGCGCGCCGGTTTACATTCATAGGATCGGCGACTCGACCGACCCGCCGCCGCGACTCGATCCGCCGATGCCGTCGGCAAATCGTGCGGACGCGGACGCGCGGCATCGGGTTTATTCGGCATTGCTGGCCGCGCTGCCGCTTTCGTCGGCCCACCGTGAAGCGCTGAGACGGCGCGGCTTGACGGACGCGCAAATCGACGCCGGACAATATCGAACGCTCCCCGTTCAGGGACGCGCTCCGATTGCCCGCCAGTTGATGGAGAGATTCGGGGATGCCGAGCTATTGGCCGTGCCGGGGTTCGTGGCGAAGGACGGCGAGCGTGGAATATACATTAGCATCGCCGGTGCGGCCGGCCTGATGATTCCATGCCGTTCCGACGATGGTCGAGTCGCCGCCCTTAAAGTCCGCCGAGACGAATCCGGCGACGGCCCGAGATACTCCTACATTTCCAGTGCGAAATACGGCGGCCCAACGGCGGAACTTTGCTGTCACGTTCCCATCGGCGCGCCTTCGCCGTGCGATACCGTTCGCATCACGGAAGGCGAATTGAAAGCCGACGTTTCTTTCGCCATTAGCGGTATCCCTACAATCTCTATCCCTGGTGTCTTTAATTTTCGTCCGGCAATTCCGGTACTTCGTGAATTGCGGACAAGGGCGATACTTCTTGCCTTCGATGCGGACGCGCGCGAGAAAGAAACCGTGGCGCGCGCCTTGCAAGCCGCGCTCGACGGACTGGCCGGCGAGGGGTTCTTCGTTTCCGTGGAACGATGGGACGGCGCGAAGGGCAAGGGCATTGACGATTTGCTTGTCACCGGCGGCAAGCCCGAGCGCCTCGACGGCGACGCCGCCCGCGCCTTCGTGGCGGAGTGCGCGGCCAGTGCGGCATCGTCCGGCGCGGAACAACGTCTGCCGTCGCCTTTGGATCGACTCAGTGCCGCGCTCGACGGCGGAGCGGAAAAGCTATTCGCCGATGGCGCTCTCCTCGACGCACTCGCACGGCTGGCGGAATCGGACCCTGCCGAATGGCAATGCGTCCGTGCCAAAATCAAATCGTCCGGCATCGGACTCAAGGCGCTCGACGCCGCAATCGCACCGATCCGGCAGCGTCTTCGCGCGGCCGCGCCGCCTCTGGTTTCCGCCGGGGAATACCGCGTTTCCGCCGGTTGCATCGTCCGGCAGCTGCAAACGAAAGACGGCCCCGTAGACTCGCAGCTTGCGAATTTCTCCGCTCGGATCGTCGAACAAACCACGATTGACGACGGGGCGGATCGGGCGATGTTTCTCGCCTTGGAAGGTTCTTTGCGTGACGGAACCCCTTTGCCGCGCGTCGAGATTTCCGCCGATCAATTCGGACGAATGGAGTGGATTATTCCCGCGTGGGGAACTCGCGCGGTCATTGCTGCCGGACCTGGCGCGCGGGACCATCTCCGCGCGGCAATTCAAAACCTGTCCGGCGACGTACCGACGCGAACGGTTTACGGACATACGGGGTGGAAAAACATCGGCGGCGAGTGGGCTTATCTTCACGGCGGGGGCGGGATCGGCGCGAACGGCGCGGTCGATGGAATCGAAACGCGATTGCCGGACTCGCTTTCTCGCTTTGTTCTTCCGCCCCCGCCGGACGGCGAGGAACTACGCCGCGCCGTTCGGGCGGCGCTGTCGATCCTCGACGTTGCTCCGCCGCGCATCGCCTGGCCGTTGTTGGCCGCCGTCTTTCGCGCGCCGTTGGGGCATTGCGATAGCTCGCTCTTTCTTTGCGGACCTACCGGAGTTGGGAAGTCTGAATTATCCGCACTCGCGCAACAGCATTTCGGCGCTGCCATGACGCGCGAACGACTGCCAGGAACTTGGGCAGCCACGGCGAATAGTCTCGAATCGTTGGCGTTCACCCTGAAGGACTCGTTGCTTGCCGTTGACGACTTCGCGCCCGGCGGATCGGGGGTCGACATTGCACGGCTGAATCGGGAAGCGGATCGACTTCTCCGCGCCGCTGGCAACGGCGCGGGGCGGGGGCGGATGCGGCGCGACGGGACTTTGACGCCCGCGCGGCCTCCGCGCGGGTTGATCTTGGCATCCGGCGAGGATATGCCGCGCGGTCAATCCCTCGCCGCGCGTCTGCTGTCCGTCCCAGTGAAGCCCGGCGACGTTCGTTTCGACGCGCTGACGCGATGCCAAGCCGATGCCGCCGACGGTTTGTGCGCGGGGTCGATGGCCGGATACGTCCGCTGGCTTGCGGGACGCTACGAAAGCGCCGTCGCCGGACTGGCCGCCGAACGCGGCGCGTTGCGCGACGCCGCCGGACTCGACGCTGGACACAAACGCACGCCGAACGCGCTTGCCGACTTCGGACTCGGCGTTCGGTATCTCTTGCGGTTTGCCGTCGATGTTGGGGCAATCTCCGCCGTCGAGCGCGAGCGGCTCTGGCGCGAAGCGTGGGACGCACTCCAATCGATCGGCGCGGAGCAAGCAAAGCACATTGCCGCCGCCGATCCGGTTGACCGCTTCATTGCGTTGTTGGGTTCGTCGATCTCCTCTGGCGTTGCGCACGTTGCATCGGCAGACGGCGACAAGCCCGCGATTCCCAACGCATGGGGCTGGCGCGAAGAACCCGGACGGCACGGCCCGGAATGGCGACCACTGGGACGCCGAATCGGGTGGATCGACAGGGAGAATCTCTACCTCGATCCGGAAGGCGCGCACGCCGTCGTACAAGCGCTTGGTACACAAACCGGCGAACCGTTGGCCGTCTCGGCGCGAACGCTCCGAGCGCGCCTCCACGAACGCGGATTGCTCGCATCGGTCGATGCGGCGAGGGAAACTCTGACCGTTCGGCGAACGCTCGACGGCGCGCAACGGAGCGTACTCCACATGATTTCCGGCGCTCTCTTCGGTGAATTTGTCGGGTCGAACTGCCTAAATGTCGGGTCGGGAAATGGCAATCCGACATCAAAAAACGCTACGATTTCCAGTGAAAACGGCGAAAATGTCGGGTTTGTCGGGTCGCAAGCAATGGAGATAGTAGGCGGCGAAAACAATAATTTCGGGGACGCATACGAACCGCCCCACGATGGCCCGCCCGACGCGGATGCCCTCGATTTTCCTTTCGGTGCAAACGGAGTATGATGCAGTCAGCTGCATTCCGCTGCATTCCGCCCTATTCCTTCGTTCGCGGGGTATTGAATGGCCGAACTCTTCAAACAAACTACCGTTTGCTGGCGGCCTAGACGCCAACAATTGTCAACAGGCGATCGCTCCCCTTCCTTCGCGGGGCATTGCGGGGGGGGGTATGTTTCGGACTTATCCGCACGATTAACGCGCGGGGATTGCGGGGGATGAAATGGCCGAACTCTTCAAACAAACTACCGTTTGCTGGCGTCTCGACGGGAAGCGGGTTCCTGCCGGAACGCCTGGCGCGGTCAAGGTTGCCGTTAAATCTCGCAAGTGGTACGGCACGGTTGGGGGCAAGAAAACGCCGCTGAGCGTGGATAAGGCGGTTGCGGGGCGGATGCTTAACCGTCTGCGCGCGGAGGCGGACCTCGATCGCGCTGGCATGGCCGATCCGTTCGCCGATCATCGACGCCGCCCATTGCGGGAACATCTCGACGATTACATTGCCGACTTGCGCGCGAGAGGCGACGATGCGCGGCACGTTTCCATCGTCGCCTCTCGCCTTCGTGCGCTGCTTGCTGGTTGCGGCTTTGTCTTCCATGCCGACGTATCGGCCAGTGGGGTTGTAGACTATCTCGCGCGCTTGCGTCGAAACAAAGCCACTACGCCGTTGCCGCCGGGGCAAGCGTGGTTTACACCGCGCGAGGCGGCCGCGCTTCTCGGCGTGAAACCCGCATCCGTTGGGACGGCGGCGCGACGGCATCGACTGGCCGGCGAGGGGCATGGGAAGAGACGGCGCTTCCCCCGCGAGACGATTGAGGCGCTGCAAGAACGCTTGCAGCGCGGCGCGAGCGTCGAGACGACGAACCAAATCCTATCGCACGCAAAGGCGTTTCTCCGTTGGATGGTGAAAGATCATCGCACGCCAGACAACCCGCTTTCGCACCTGGAAGCTGGTAACACGCAAACGGATCGGCGGCACGACCGGCGCGAACTGACGCATGAGGAACTGTCTCGCTTGCTCGACGCGGCACGCCGTAGCACACGGACCTATCGCGGGCTGACGGGATGGGATCGGTTTCATCTTTACGCGCTCGCTTGTGGGACTGGCTTTCGTGCGTCCGCGTTGGCGTCTCTCACGCCGGGATCGTTTGACCTCGACGGCGATTCGCCTACCGTCTCGCTATCGGCACGGCGAAACAAGAGCCGCGTAAAGAAGGTGCAACCGCTTCCCCTCGACGTGGCCGCCCTGATGCGCGATTACCTCGACGGCGAGCCGAACGGCGCGGAGATCTGGGGCGGAACGTGGGCATCGGGCGGGAAGGCAGCTGAAATGCTCCGCATCGACCTCGAATCGGCGAACATCGCCTACGCCGTCGATGGGATCGACGGCCCGTTGTACGCCGATTTTCACAGCTTACGGCATACTTACATCACGCTCGGCGGACGCGCCGGCATCGACTTGCGAACCTTGCAAGAGTTGGCGGGGCACTCGACCCCCGTCTTGACCGCGCGCTATTCGCACCGTCGTCTGTACGACCTCGCCGGCGCTATCGAGAAGATGCCCAGCTTCTTGCCTTCCGACCCCACAAGCGAACCGCTCCGAGCTACCGGGACGGACGGGCAAACGGTCGATTCGATGGAGAAAAGTTTGCCGGGGATTTGCCGGGGATTTGCCAAACCGGATGCCCCTTCCGTTCCTTCGCCGTCCGTATCTGTCCCTTTGAGCAGTAGTGAACGAGTATCCCCAGAAACAACGCAACCCCCGATTTCTCAGGGGTTTGTTCCGCTTCCGTCCGCGTCTGTCTTCGTGAGTCTTAAGGGTGGGTGACGGGATTCGAACCCGCGACTTTCAGAGCCACAGTCTGACGCTCTAACCTACTGAGCTACACCCACCAGACGTTTGAATTATAGCCGATTTCACGATATTGGCAAGATGGCCGATTCGAGGCGCTACTTGTACCGCACGCGCCATTGCTCGACATCGACGAAGACTTGCGACGAATCCAACGACGAGGGTTGTACCTCGCGCCGATAGGCCAACAGTGGATCGAGCTGCCAGAGGGGCACGAATGGCATTTCCTCGTTCAGCAGCGCGTGAATCTGACATTGATAGAGGCGGAACTCGGCGAAATTGCGATAATTCCCCTCCTTTGCCAGCAAATTCAAGAGCGAAGATTGAGCGAACTTGAACGAGCTTCTATCTCCGTCCGCGCCGGGAGGCGGACCCATCAGGGGAGCCAACCAAAAGCTCTCGTCCGGAAAATCGTACGAATAGTACGCGAGATCGTAATCTTGCGTTAGCTCCACGTCCTCGCGCAATTGATAGGCCGAACAGGGCGCAGGCTCCAACACGATTCCCGTAAACTCTCTGACGTTCTCCGCCAACCCTTTCATGGCTTCTTCTAAAACGGGATCGCCACTGGGATACTTCAGCTTCAAAGTTCCCACCTTCGCGCCGTGGCTTAAGGTTCGCGCCTTATCGGGATCGTGGAGGTCCATCCCGCTCTTGTTGGCGCGGTCGCGCACATTCGAATTGCAGGCCCACGAACCGGACGGGAACGGGCCATAGAGGACGCGATGGAGATTCTCCTTCGGGGCCGCGCGGAAGTACTTGTCCAGCAACGATTCGCGGTTGATGGCGAACGCCAGCGCGCGGCGGAGTTTGGCGTCGGGCAGATGGCTCGTGTTAATCGCCAAGAAGTAAATTCGTCGATTCGGCGTCGCCTTCGACGGGAGCGGCACCTGGATCGACAGTGCCCCAGAGCGTTGCTTCTGGCGCAGCTCCTCCGCTTCCTTGGCCGTCAGGTCGAGAACGAGATCCAATTTTCCCTCGGCCAATTCGTCCGCGGGCTTGGTGTACGAATAGAAGCGTATTTCTTGAATGTGCGGCGCGCCGCGCTTTGCCGGACGCAGGCCGTAGGAGGAGTTCGCGGTAAAAATGACACAAGGGCGATTCTTTTCGTCGGATTGTCGTGGATCGAGGCGATAGGGGCCGCTCGTCACCGGATGGCGGGCGAACTCCTCGCCGAGAACCTCGCGATCGCGCGGCAAGATTTTGAACGACATCAACGCCAACGGATCGAGGAAACCCTGCTTCATGCGCACCGTCACTTCAAACGGATTGCTCTTTCGCTCCAAGTCCGCGAGGAGTTCGCCCCAAACGCGCGACCGACCGACGCCCTTGCCGTTTTGCAGCAGTTTAAGCGAGAAATCGAGATCGGTGGAGTTCAGGCGTTGTCCGTCGGACCAAAAGGCGTTGCGCGGCAAGTCGAAACGTCGGCCCAACGGCGCGACCTTGGGACGCGACTGAGCCAAGCCGGGAACGTAGCGGTAGCCGCCCGCATCGTCGGGAATGCGTTTGACCAGGCTCTCGAAAAGCAAATCGACGACGCGCCATTCGTTGTCGGTACATGCGCGCGCGGGAGAGAGGTATTGTGGCAGTCCACCGCGCACGCCGACGCGCAGGATGGGATGTTCCAAGTTCAGCCGTCTCTCGATGGTTTGCAGTTCCGGTAGTTGCGGCCACGCCTCTTTGGCCCGTTCCACATAGCCCTGAGCCAATTGGAGTTTCTTGGGATCGGAGCCATCGCCGATCAACTCGTTGGCAATGCGCAACAAGTCTTTGGCATTGGCGATAAGAAGATCGCTAATCGGTTGAAAGGCCGGATTATTGGGAAACTCGCGCTCCAGGTCGGCCAGCCCCTTCAGAGCCTGTTGTTTCTTCGCCGCGCTGCCGGTTGGGTCTTTCAAGGCGCTTTGAATCATGTCGGCCACGGGTCGGAAGATGCGCGCTCGATCCTCGGCGGAGGGATAAGTGATGGCCAGTCGGTGCGCTCGCTCCAAGACGCGATCCCAATTTTTTTCGCCGGCCAGTACCTTAATCTGAATCAGCATCACCTCGTCGAGCAGTTGCTTGCGCAGCGCCGACTCGATCGGTCTCCACTCGTCTTTACCGCGCTGGCCGGTTTCTTTGGCCGACTCGTGCCAGCGCAACACCGCCGACAGAACTTGCTCGGCGGAAACGAGCATGTCGTAGCGCGAGAGGAAAAGAGGATCGTCCCGCTCGCGCCGGTCGTAGTCTTCTTGGAGAAAGCGTCGCACGGCATCGCGGGCAATTTCTTCGTAGGGTCGGACGAATACCAGCGACTCCAAGAGGGGTTCGTAGGATTTGCCCGGTTGCCAATTGTCTAAATAAGGCGTGAAACGAAGCCTTCGGTGGCGGAGATTCGGCTCGTTGCCGAGATAGTAAGCGATTGGAACGATGTTGTCTTCGCGCTGCGTTCGCTCGCCCGACTTGGTGACGCGGGGCGTCGGCTTGTAAAAGGCGACATCGTGCGGAACGGCCAACTCCAGAAAGAGCTTCTTCAAGGCCTTATGATTCGTTTGCTCGGCCAACAAGCTCAAGTCGGTGCCGGCGGCGGCGTCCTTGGCGCGGCGAGGAGTAGACTTATCTTTCGGCGTCTCCTCTTCCTCCACGCGAATGACTTTGGGTTTCGATTTCTTCCGCGGCGCGTCTTCCTCTTCCTCGCCCCTTTTCTTTTTGTCGGGAGGCGTTTTGGCCTTGGGCGCTTCCTCTTCCTCTTCGACTCTCGGTTTCTTCTGGGCCGGAGCTTGGCCGCGAAGATCGGCGGACTTCCAGACGCCGAACACTCCGACGGCGAGCAGCACGACCGCCAATCCGGTTCGGAGCCATCGAGGAGAAGTGACTTGAGAAATCGGCATCATGTTTTTCCATCTCATCGCGCGGAACGTGAGTGGCCTAGATCGACTCTTCCAATTATACCGCGAAGAGATCCCCTCGCCACAAGTCCTCTTTTGGATTCCAGGGAAGTGCCGCCCCCCGCGCGAGCCGAGAGCGTCGTCGCCGGATTGAGAGAACTCGCTCGACGGAGGACGCCACCGATCCGTCGATCATTTGGGAAAGAAGAATGTCTCCGCCGTGCGCCGCAGCAGCCATTCCTTATCCGACGCGCTGAGAAAGTCCAAGCGCTTGCCGATGAGTTCGATGCTGTCGGCGTATTTGTGATCGACCACCTGAAACGGACAATCGCTCTCCCACATGCACCGTTCGACGCCGTACGCCCCAATCACTTTGCGGACGAGCGGTCCCAGATCGGTGTACGGGGGCTTCTTCGCGCCCAGAGCGTAGAATGCGCCGAGCTTTACAAGTACCTTCTTGTGTTGGGCCAACGCGCACAACGCCTTCACGTCGTCCTCGCGGATGGTGCCGTCCGCGCCGATTCGGCAGAGATGGTCGATCGCGACTGGAGCGCTGGGATATTTGCGACACATGCGCTCCACTTCCGGCAGGGCGTCGGGGTTGATGAGGCACCCGATGGCTTGATTGTTTTTGGCGGCGGCGGCAAACATCTTGTCGTAACCGGCGGCGCGCAGCCAATTCTCGCCTTTGCCTTCGTTCGGCTTGATGCCGCGCTCCAAGCCAGGATAGATGCGGAAGGCGCGCACTCCCTTTTTCGCCAACTCGCCCATAAGACGATCCGGCGCGTCGCCGTTCGGGTCGATGACAGCCGTGCCGCAAAAGACGTTTTTGCGCAACCCGATCATGTCCAGCATGTAGCTGTTGTCGAAGCCGTAAAAGCTCATCTGAATGAGATTGACGCGCTCGACTCCCGCCGGCTTCGCGTGGCGAAACAGATCGTCCGGCGTGAAGCGTTTGGGCTTCATGTCTTCCGGTTTGAAGCCGCGCGCCAGGGGATAATGAATCGTGTCGTCGGTCCAAACGTGAACGTGCGCGTCGATAAAGCCCATCGAATCTTCCTTTGGTTGCGCGGGCCGTTCGTGGAATCAGTGCGGCCGGCGTTGTAAGTAAACGGCCTCAATGCGTCCGGCTTGGACGGGGACCATTTGCGTTTGACTGACCCAATGGCCGTCTTCAATCCAGATGGCGCGAACGCGATAGTTGTACTTTCGTTCGGGCTTTAGGGGAGGGGACTGAAAGATGCGCGTCCGTCCCGTCAAGCGCGTGCGGGTATCCTCGACCCAGAGCAGCGCATGTTCGGGTAGATGAGCGATCAAACCGGCGGACTCGGTGCGCGCCGTGCGCGGCTGTGGGCGAAGCGTTGCGATTTCCAGCGAGTATTTTTTCGGCTTGGACAACGAGGTGTCGGCGGGGACGCGAATCGACTCGCGATAGTCCTCAAAGTCCATTCGGTTCCACGGAAACGACTCTGCGGTAATCTCGGTCGTCAGTCGGTTTACGTTGGCGGAGTCTGGGCTTTGAGGTTCCCGCGTCGGAGAGAAGCGAGAACTATCGAAATCGTTGTCGGGGGAATACGAACTGGACTTTACGGAGGGAGCGGGCGGTGTCCCGACTTTCCCGAGTGGCATGGGAGACGGAACGATGGGATCCTTGGAACGGCGAACTTGGACGTACCCGCCGTTGTAGTGGATCTCCGCAACCGCGACGGATCGTTCCACCTCGAACAGAGCAAAAATCGATAGACTCGTGCCGAGAATGGATCGGAGACGGTTTGTGATTCCACGATTGATTCGCATCGTCTTTCCCCTCCACAAGGCCGTCCGCGCGGCCGAAAGTGTCTGGAGCGGTCCTAGCGCGCCGGGCGAGAACCCGAAGGAACGCACGAGATGCAGATGCGGGGAAGTATCCCCACATCTCTCTATTATTCTAATCGCTTCTGAAGGAGTTGTTACATCTTTATTGTAAATACACGACGGGAAGGTTGCAAGAGCGTAACGATTTTTCCCGATGAGTTGCCGAGGGTACGAATCGAAGTGGCGCGGGTTGTTTGCGTCGATCCGATTGGGCGGGATAGTCTCCTAGCCCAGACTGCGCATCACAGAGGCGGTGACCTATTCGGGTCCGTGGCGATCCGAGAAGCCCCTCTCCCCTGAGTACAGGGGAATCGGGATCGTTGGGACGGACTCTCAGAGCGTCCACACGCCGCCGGCCCATGTCAAGCCTCCGCCGAAGGCGATCAGCAACACCCGATCGCCCGGCGCGGCTCGCCCGGTGCGCATGGCCTCGTCGAGGGCGATCGGAATCGATGCCGCCGAGGTGTTGCCGTTGCGTTCCAAGTTGACCATCAACTTATCCGTGGGAAAATTTAGGTCGGCGAAGGCGGCGTCGATGATGCGTTGATTCACCTGATGCGGGATAATTAAGTCGATGTCGGAGGGGGACAGTTTGCATTCGAGCAAACTTTCATCGATCAACTCGATAATGGTGCGGACGGCAAATTTGAAGACTTCGCGGCCATTCATGCGCAGAAAGTCGAACTCATCGGTGATGCGCGGCTCGGCGGGACACGAGGCCGGAGGCCGAAGGCGCGTGCCGTTGAGGCGAATCAGATCGGCGCGTCGCCCATCGGCATAGAGACGAAACCAATGTTCGCCGCGCCCGTCTGCCTCGGCCGGCCCGATCACCACCGCCCCCGCGCCGTCGCCGAACAGCACGCAGGTGGTTCGGTCGCTGAAATCGACCACGCGGCTGAGCGTCTCGGCTCCGACGACGAGAATGCGACGACAAGTTCCCGTGCGAACGAATTGAGCGGCGACGGTGAGCGCGTACAGAAAGCCAGTACAAGCCGCGTTGAGGTCGAAGGCGGGTATGGGACGGCAGCCGAGACCCGCTTGGATGACGCAGGCATTGGCGGGAACCATCATATCCGAGGTGACGGTAGCGCAGACAATCATGTCTACGTCGGCGGGATCGAGTTGAGCGGACTCTAACGCGCGGCGCGCGGCAACGAGGCCCAGACTGGCCGATGTTTCTCCGGCGGCGGAGATGTGCCGTTCCCGAATGCCGGTGCGCGTGCGAATCCATTCGTCGGAAGTATCGAGACTCGCGGGAAAGTCGCCGTTGCGAACCGAGCGTTCCGGTAGACTACTGCCGGTACCCAGCAGGATAACTCCGTGAGAGGTACTCATGGAGCACCTCTTCTGGAGAATCGATCTTTGGGGATCACTCGCACGATGCACGGCTCCTTCCGCTACTGCATCAGTATAGCTATACGAAACGGCAAAGAAGAAACGTATCTATCCAAAAAACTGGCCGAAGGCGAAAGGAACGCGCCGCGCTTGCTACCTAGAGAATCAGGGCAAGAAATAACGACACGCCGCGCCAACGAGAAGTCTCCTCAAAGGCGCGGCGACACAACCGTCAAGCTTTCGCCGGCACTTCAAAACCTTTGCGATATTCGCGAGTCAACATTGCATTGGCGTCCTTGTCGTCCACGAACCGTTCCGTGGAAGGATCGAGGGTCAGTTTGCGACCGACGCGGCACTTGACCTCTTCAAGATCGATCTTGTTGTCCTTCAAATGCTTCTCCATGCGCTCGAAGGTCTCACCGGCGTCCTTATCCTTGGCGAATGCCTGCGGCGCTTGGCCGAATGGTTTCTCGTCGCCGAGGCGATAGCTGATGTTGCCGAGATGGCACAGCGCGCTCGATAGATGGCCTTCGAGTATCTCGCCGTTGAGATCTTCGTTCTTGCGATTGCGCACGGCCTGGATGAAGTTGGCGTAGTGATCGCCGCCGCCGTCGAACTTTCGGATGACCTCGCCCTTGGGAGTAAAGGCCGTGGCACTGCGATAATTCGTACCGACCATGTAGCCGTCGGTCCCATACCAGATGTTGCCGACCTTCGCACCGAGGTAATCCTTGGTCAAGAGGCCGCGAACCTCGAAGATCAACTCGCAGTCGCCGTAGTCGAAGACGCAAATCTGCGTGTTGGCGGATTGTCCGTCATCGACGTAACCGAACCGTCCGCCGACGCTGACGACCCCCTTGGCCAACTCGTGTTTGTTCAAGCCCCAGCGTGCCTTGTCCATCTCGTGAATGCCCTGGTTGCCGAGATCGCCGTTGCCGGTATCCCAAACCCAGTGCCAATCGTAGTGCAATCGTTTGCGCATGAGCGGAGCCTTGGGCGCGGGACCACACCAGAGGTCGTAGTCGCAGCTTTTGGGGATCGGCTGCGCTTCCGTTACTTTGCCGATGCTGCCGCGCGGCTTGTAGCACAGACCGCGCGCCACCTTGATCTTGCCGAGTTTGCCTTCGTGCAAGAACTTCATGGCGTCTTGAAGCCCTTTACTCGATCGGCTCTGCGTCCCGGCTTGGCAAATGCGATTGGTTTTGCGCGCCACTTCGACTATGCGCCGCCCTTCGCTGACATTGTGGCTGACCGGCTTCTCAACGTAGACATCCTTACCGTTCTGCATGGCCCAAATAGCGGCGAGCGCGTGCCAATGATTCGGCGTGGCAATGCTGATAATGTCGATGTCTTTGTCTTCGACGACTTTGCGGATGTCCTGCTCGAACTTAGGCGCTTTCCCCTGCTTCTTCTCGATAGCTTTCATGGCCCGACCGATCACGCCTTCGTCGGCGTCGCAGACGGTGGTGACGACGGTATTGAGGCGATTGTTGCCAGCGAAGCCGTCGATGTGGCTCATGCCGCGTCCGTTGACGCCGATGACGGCAACGCGCAGCTGGTCGTTGACTTGCCCTTTTTTGACGGCGGTTGCGGCTTTCTCGGCAGCCGAAGACTCCGAGGCAAGACCCGCCCCGGCCAGAGCGGCCAGAATGGCGGAATCGTGTAAGAAATCGCGCCGATCGATCGAACGCATGAGATCGTCTCCTCACGAGAGGGCGTTGGGGTAGGGTGGGAATACTCCTCGTACAATGTATCCGCTGAGAGGAGCATCGGTCAATCAAGTAATCGTGAAAGTGCGAAAAAAAACAGAGGCCCCATCGCGCGGAACGCGAATGGGAACCTCTGCCTCGGTGGAGGATGCCATCGCTTCGTTCACTCGCCCCTCTGTCCTCGCGGGCAAAAGGTGGAGTTGAGAAACGACCGCGACCGGCGAGTACCGAGTCCCCGCCGGAGGATAAAAATAAGCGGGATCAGTAGCCAAGGTCTTGGCGAGGGGATGGAGTTTGGGCGAAGGGAGTGTTGTCGGATTCGCTTTGACCTCGTTGTCCGCGAGCCTCCGTGCTGAAAAATAGGTCGCAAACGAGCGTCCGTCAACTTCGACAGGAGTTCGTCAGACCCGAGTCGCAGCTGCGGATCTGGTCGGCCATGATCCACAGCATGTAGGCTACTCGCTCGCGCAGCGTGCGTTCGCGTCGCTGGCGCGATTGATGGTGGGCGCGCCACAAATAGTAGAGCGTTGCCACCGCCAGAGCAGCCATGTTCGTCACGATCGGTTGCATGAAAGTCTGCCTGTTGAGGGGATAACCTCGGATATTCCATTGCTAAACGATAGCTTACGCGGAGAAAGTAAGCAAATGGACGCCGCGGAGTACAATAAAATCGTCCGATGGCGGCGGTGAACGGCTCGGCGAGTTGGGGTGGATGATGTTGGAACATCGCGTGTTGCTGCTGCGCGCGGGCGCGTCTTTGGCCGAACGATCCATCGTCGATGGAGAGAGCGGCGTCCCACTCGGCACGGCACGGTGGCGGAGAGAGAATGGCCGCGCGTGGAGGCATTGGTTTCGGCGCGGGATTATGGAAGTGCGCGAACGAGAGGACGAACCGTTGGTGTTCACCGTCCGCCGCGCTTGGAGCCTATTTCCGCGCCGAGACGTGCGCGATGCCGACGAACAAGAAGTCGGTTTCCTATCGGGGCTTCGCGTCCACGATCGGTTTGGACGTTGCGTTGCCGATTTTGACAACGGCGTCTTTCGCGCGCCGTCTCAGCATATCTTGGCCGAGTTGAGGACAACGACCGACGGTCAAAATCTAACCTTCGGCAACGACATCGCTGGCGAACCGTTCGTCAAAATGCTGCTCTTGGCCGCCGTCTTGGCCTTCGGTTCACCGTAACTCCGCGAACGAGGACGCTCATCTCCTCGTGCCCACGCGGAGCGTGGGAACGCACGTCTGGACGCCCCGCGTCCCGTCTCTCTGACGTGAAGTGCCTCCGGTCGCGGGAGGTATGGCCGACGGTCGAACTTCCACGCATCGCTTGAAATCGAGGGAGAGGAAGTACAATGAAAATGGAATACCTTCCGCCGTCCCCAAGCCTCAACCCCGAGACGAGAACGATGAACCTCCGAGTCCAGAAACTCGATCGCCGCACGGTGCTAAAGGGTATTGGCGTAACGATGGCTCTACCGTGGTTCGAGGCCATCCCCTTGGTCGGTGGCGAATCGACTGCCGGTTCGATCGTCTCCCCTCCTCAGCGCTTCGCGGCTCTGTTCATGGGCAACGGCATCAGTCCGAAAAACTGGTGGGCGAAGGGTTCCGGGACCGACATGGAATTGAGTAAGAGCCTGCAACCGCTCGCTCCCCTGCGGACGAAGTTGAACGTCATCAACGGCCTGTTCAATAAAAACGCGACCGGCGTAGGCATCCATCCGGGGCAAACGGGGAACATCCTATCGGGAGCAGCTCTGCAAAAGGGAGCGGTATTGCACGGTGGCGTCAGCGTGGATCAAGCATTGGCCGCTCATTTCGAGGAAGTCACGGCGCAGCCGAGTCTCGTACTTGGCTGCGAGCAACCGATCACCGGCTACCACGAGACGAACTTCTCGATGGCCTACAGCTCGCACATTTCCTGGAAGGATGCGGATGCGCCGGTTCCGATGGAGGTTTATCCGTCGTTGGCTTTCGACAGTCTCTTCGAGAGCCAGGGCAGCCGGCGCACCGCGAGCATTCTCGATCGCGTGCGCGAGCAGACCGCCGCGCTGCAACACAAGGTCAGCCACGCGGACAAAGCCAAGCTCGACGAATACCTGACCAGCGTGCGCGACGTGGAGAAGCGCGTCGAACGCGCGCGCGCCGTCAAGACAAAAGCCGACGAACGCGGTCGCCCCGTCCGGTCGATGCCGCGACCGGCCAACGGACTGCCCGAAGACATCCGCGAACACATGCGCTTGATGTGCGACGTGGTTGCCCTCGCCTTCCAGACCGACAAAACGCGCGTGGCCACGTTGCTGTTGTGCCGCGATCTGTCCGGCTTGTTCTACCCGTTTCTCGGCGTTCGCACCGCCCATCATCCGACTTCGCACGAAGATCAATCCGACGCCTACGAGCGCGTCGCGCGCTACTACGTCGGCCAACTCGCCTATCTCGCGGGGCGGCTTGCGGCGATGAAAGAGGGGGAGGCGACCGTCTTGGACAACTCGTGCCTTCTCTTCGTGTCGAATATGTGGTCGGGCAGCCGTCACGATTCGAGCAAGTTGCCGGTGCTTCTGCTCGGCGGTCTGGGCGGAAAGCTGAAAACGGGGCGAGTCCTCGATTACACCGAGCGCGGCAACGAGAATCGCCGACTTTGCAGCCTGTATTTGTCGCTTTTGAACCGCATGGGCGTCAAGGCCGAGCGCTTCGGGGACGCAACGACGCCGCTGGAGGGGTTGTAATCGTTTCGCAGGCCGCACTTCCGATAGGGCGACGACTCGACTTGTCCCGATTGGACGAGTCGCTATAGAAGGTGTCGCCCGTAGGAATGCCTCGTTGGCGACGCGGGCGATTCGTCCCCACATTGCGGAGGGAAACGCATGTCTCGACGCGGTTGGAGTAGTTGGATCCTCACGGCTACGATTCTGTCCCTCGGCACGATTCAAGCCGCGGAGCAAAAGAGCGAGATTGTCGTCGAAGTGAAGTACGTCGTTCTCGCCCACGATGTCGCCGCGCAACTGAAACAGATGCGCTTGCTCGGCGGCTCGAAGACTGGAAAAGACATCGTCTATCTCAGCGACCGCGAAATGAGGCATTTGCTGGAGGTGCTGCAAAGCGACGTTCGCAGCAACGTCATGCAAGCGCCGAGGATTACGATGCTCGACGGCCAAAACAGCACCATCGAGTGCCTCGACAAACAGACGATTTCCAAGGGAGCGACGGTCGTTCAAACGGATCGCGGAATCGCCCTGTCTGCTCTCCAGGAAACCGTCGAACTCGGTGTAAAACTCAACCTCCGCTCGAAGATCTCGGCGGATCGACGCTCGGTTCGCGTCGAACTCGACACGCAAATGACGAACCTGGGCGAGGACGAACCGGCTCGCTTCACGATTCAGATGTCGAAAAAGAGCGCGGACGGCAAAGCAGGTTCGGTCGTGAACATCAAACAGCCGCGCGTCGAGAAGATCGAAGTCGGACGGACATTGAACATTCCCGATGGTAAATCGGCAGTATTGCCGGCCGGAATGAAGATCTGCCAAGTAAGCGAGAGAGTTTGTCCCGAATGTCTGAAAGAGATTCCTCTGCTCCGCGATTTGTTTTATACGACAGAAACGCATCCAGAGGTGCATCATCTGTTCGTGATGGTGACGCCGCGTATCGTCGCACCGAGGGAAAAGCAAGACAAACGGACGCAAAAGAAGTCGGCTAAGAAGGTCTCGACCCGTCCGGATTGCTGCGACTTCCGGACTCCCATTTATCCGCCGGTGTCTCAATGTGGGGAGATGGACCGTGCAGAACCCGACCGGTCACGAGTGCTGCGGGCAATGGGGCCACCCGTCGCGGTTCGAGGGATATTCGAGACAACGCGCGACGACATTCATATCGTGTCCGAACGTATTGTGGACAAAATCGATCCGCCGCGCTTTTATCCCCTCGTTGGCCCCGCGCAATTTCACCACTGCCATTGGAAATGCACCGTCTCGTGCCGCGAGATCGTGACGGGGAGCTATCCCTTCGCTTTCCGATGGTCGCGTCCGATCGTTCATGTGGTGTACCTCGATACGGATCATTTACATTCCGTGGCAAGCGATACCGAACCGAAAAAATAATGGGCAGTCGAGTGTCGCTCCCCTCTCCTCCGTCGTCGTCGCGGGAGAGGGGAGCTGAGGATCGACGAGCATTTCTTCTATTCGTCCCATTCATTGACACGCCTTCAAAAATGCCACCAGATCCGCCAATTCGCGCGGTGTCAATTGCCCGTCGAGTCCGGCGGGCATGATGGATACTCCGCTCGGCTGCACGTCTTCGATGTCCGCGCGGCCGATGCGCGCCTCTTGATTTACGCCGGTCGCCAAGACGATCTCTTCGGGTGCGTCCTTGCGAAGAAGGCCATTGTACACTTTGCCGCTCTTTGTAGTCACTTGAATTGGCTCATAGCTGCGGACCAGACTGGCGCTGGGGAAAACGATCGATTCGAGCAGATCGCGTTCGGCGCGAATCTTGCCGATGTGCGTGAGATCGGGGCCAACGTTGCCGCCGAGATAGCCGATGGCATGACAGGCCGAACACGACGCCTTGCTGCTATTGAATACGACTTGACCGCGGCGCACGTCGCCTTCCTTCAGCGACGATAGCAATTGTTCCAATCGGGCCGTCTGCTTGGAGACATCTCCTTGCAGAACGACGTACAACTCGTCGGCTCGGCGCTGGACGGCGGGACCGAATTGGGCCAAGCGCGGCTTCAGCGATTCGACGCGCAGACTGGCGCGCGCCGGAGACCCTTTGAGTGCGGACAGCAGGGCGAGGCCGACCTTCTCATCGCCACACGAGATAAAGGCATCCAACAAGCGATTCAATTCCAGCGGCCCTGCCTTTTTGAGTGTTTCGGTCAATGCGAGAAGCTGTTCGGCGGTCAGTTTGGCTTTGGCCAACGCCTCGGCTGCGGCGGCTCGGACGACGACCGGCTGTTCCGCGTCCAGATGCGCGCGCAAGAAGTCGAAAAGCGGTGCCTCGACTCGGACCAATCCTCCGGGGACGGCGGCGAGGGCGGCGACGCGCAGCTTCGCGGACGCACTCGATTCGCCGCCGATCTTGGCGAGCGCCTCGGCCAACGGAGCGGCGCGCTTGGGCGAAAGACGCAAGGAGCGAACGGCAGCGATTGCCTCAATTTGAAGATCGCCATTGTCGCTTGAAAGAGAGGATGCCAACGCATCGATCCACGCCGGAGGCGTCTCTTTCAGGTTCGCGCGGGCGATGGCGCGCAGGGCAATTTGGCGCGTTGCGGCGTCCGAGGTCAAATCTCGAAGGCGGTCGGCCAGCATCTTCTGAATCGCCTCGCTTTTGGCGAAATGCGTCAGATGTTGGGCCAATTCGTCTCGTCCGGCTGGCGTCAAGGCGGAGGCGGCAGACAGGCGTTCGCGGAGGAAACCGGCCACGGACGAGGCCCAGTCGGGATGCCGACCGGCGATCCACCACGCCGTTTCTTTCAGCGGCGCATCGGTGGCCGACAACGAATCCGTCGCCATCTCCGGCCTTAGATTCCCCTCTTTCATGCCGTCGAGAGCAACCAGAGCGGCGCGGCGGACGGCGGGATGCTTGCTCCGCAGCCCTTCGGTCGTCGCCCGGACATCGGCGATTTCGAGGAGGGCATAAGTCAGCGAATGTTCGAGGGCGCGATCCGTCGGCTCGGCCAGCGCGGCGAACAGCGCGGGCACGGCGGACGAATCGCCGATGCGACCGAGAGCCTCGGCCGCGGCCCGACGATTGGCCCTCGACTCGTTGCTCAGCAATTTCAACAACATCGGCATGGCCTCGGCGTCGCGCCGCACGCTTGCCGCGTGAATCGCCGCTTGCCGTGTCGTCTCGTCTCCATCCACCAACGCCATTCTCGAAACGGCGCGCGCTCCGGCTCCGTCGATGCGCGCGGCCGCCCACACCGCGTTGCGCCGCAGCTGCGAGGACCGACTCGAACGAATTGCCTTCGTCAATTCGGGAACCGCCTCGGTTCCCTTGCGTCCCAACATCTCCACCGCGCGCCGTCGCACCGCCGGACGGGCATCGTCGAGGAGTGCGGTTAAGTCCTGCGGCGACATCGTGGCCCACTTCAATCTCCTCCCGCGCGGATCGTCGAGCTTCGTCGCCCCCTTGCGCCGAATGCGATAAATAGACCCCAGAATATCCGGTTTGCGCAGCTGCGAGGTCGGGCAGCACAGCTTGTACCAGCCTCCGGTATCGACGATCAGTAGACTCCCGTCGGCGTCTTCGAGAACGTCGGTCGGATGAAAATCGAGATTGTCCGAGATGAGAAAATCCTCGTCGCGCGTCCGAAACGAGGCCCCGTCGGCAATCAAAATGTGCCGAGAGAGTTTGTGCATGTTGAACTGACAGGCGAACAAATTGTCTCGATATTCGTCGCCGAAGGCGGGAGATTGATAGCGGGTCAAACCGCACGGCGCGGCTGCGCCAAAATGCGTTAGCACCGGCATCAGATGCGGACTGGTCCATTGGTGAACCGGATCGTGGATGACATCGTGATCTTTGCCGTAGACGCCGCCGTAGACGGCGTGGACGAGACCGTCGCGCCGTCCCCCACCGGGATGCTGAAAGAACGTGGTCGTAAAAATGCGCTCGCCGCCCGGCGTGAAGACGACATCGACCGGGTTATCCATGCCGCCCGTCATCACCGGCTCGATGGGTCCGCCTTCGGGTCGGCGGCGAAAGATGTGGGCGGCGCGCGTCACGAAGGGCGGCTTGCCCGGCCTTTCATACGTCTGCTTGGCGAACGCCCCCTTGCACCAATAAATCCACCCATCGAGTCCGAGATAGGGGCCGTGCAAGTCATTGGCGCAGCCGGTCAGCGTCTTGCCCGCAAACCACTCTTCGCGCCGGTCGGCCACGCCGTCGCCGTCGGTATCGGTCAACTTCCAGATGCTCGGCGGGGCGGCCACGTACAGCGATCCATCGTGCCACATGCAGCCTTCGGGAAACATCATCTTGTCGGCAAACACCGTGCGTTTGTCGAACTTGCCGTCGCCGTCCGTATCTTCGAGGCGCAGGATTCGATGCGGTTTCTTGCTCAGTTGCACGCCGACCGGCTCATTGGAGCCGGACGAATCGGCGACGTACAGGCGTCCCTCCTCGTCGAAATCGGCGACGATGGGACGTTCCACCATCGGCGTCGTCCCAGCCAATTCGACGACGAAATCGTTCGGTAGGGTGAAGACGTGGCCATTCAATGCGACTCGATGCGTCTTGGCGCTCGGCTGCGCGCCGGCGGTGAACCCGAGGACGAATACGATCGGTAGAGAAGCGGTCCAGGAAATTGAACGCATCGGTCATCTCCTCGATCCGGATGAATGCGAATCCGCACGGGAAGTCTATGAATGACATCTTCGATAGTCTTGCCGTATTCGAGATACTGGTTCCGGGCTTCCACCGAAACGAGCGAGGGTGTAGGATCGAACGGAAAGGGATCGAGAATCGTCGGTTCTGGTTTGCTAGACGAGGAAAGCCATCGTGCCGCAGTACCTCCGACGCAACCTGTTTCGCGGATGGGATTGGTTCACGCCGCGCGAGATTCAGCATCTGCCCTGGCGCGAGCGGGAGCGATTGATACGCGGGGCTTGGGAAACCTTGAGTCGTTTACCGGGCTATCGTTTCGCTTTGTGGTTGCCGATTATCATTCTGATCCCCCTCGCAAACGATGGCTTTTATACGATTTGTCTTATCGATTCGGTTCGATTCATACCTTGTTCTCATCATCCATCTTGCGTGTATTCTCCTCACAATTCTTGGATTCGTATCTTCCGTAGTCTGGTACCGACATCGATTTCGCGAAGCATTGCGGCAACTGCTCCTTGAGGCCGGCATCCGTCCCGGTATCTGTTTCGAGTGCGGTTATTACCTGGAAGGCTTCGAAGGCAACGAATGCCCCGCTTGCGATTCTCCCCTCATCATGCACCCAGACTCTTCCCGCTCGACCTCGTAGGATAGACGCACCTGCCGGGAGGTCGAACCCCGGTTATCGATTGCGTGTCCGGTCGAAGGCTGGCCCGTTGTAGGGGCGAGCTTTCGACCACGACTTATGGAGGGATCCCATGCTCACTCTGAAACTTCCCGATGGCTCCGTGCGCCAGGTGGCCGAGGGCACTCGACCGCGCGACGTGGCGGCGTCCATCGGCAAACGACTCGCCCAAGCCGCCGTTGCCGCCAAGGTAAACGACAAAATCGTCGATCTCGATAGCGAATTGCCCGCCGGAAACGGCGAGACCTCGTTTCAAATCCTCACCGACAAGGACAAAGAAGCGCTGGCCGTCTTGCGGCATAGCTGCGCTCATATCATGGCCCGCGCCGTCCTGCGTCTGTTCCCCGGCGCGCAATTGGCGTTCGGTCCCGCGCTGGAAAACGGCTTCTACTACGATATCGACGCGCCGACGCCGATTCGAGAAGACGATTTTCCACGCATCGAGGAGGAAATGCGCAAGATCGTGGCCGAGTCCGAGCCGTTCGAGCGGTTCGAGCGCTCCGTGGACGAGGCCCGCGAACTGGTGCGCGATCTCGGTCAAGGCTACAAAGTCGAACACATCGACGACGATTTGAAGCAGTATCCGTCGCTGAGTTTTTATCGCCAGGGTGAGTTTATCGACCTATGCCGCGGCCCGCACATTCCCCATGCGGGAAAGGTCGGCGCAATCAAGCTGCTCAGCATCGCCGGAGCGTATTGGAAGAACGATTCTTCTCGGCGACAACTCCAGAGATTGTACGGCACGGCGTTCTTTAGCCAAAAAGATCTCGATGCGTATCTGCATCAGATCGAAGAAGCGAAGAAGCGCGATCATCGACTGCTCGGCAAGCAGCTGAAGCTGTTCACCATCAGCCAAGCCGTGGGCAGCGGTCTGATCTTGTGGATGCCCAAGGGGGCCACCGTTCGCGGCATCTTGGAAGGATTCATCAAGGACGAGTTGTTGAAGCGCGGCTATCAGCCGGTGTACACGCCGCACATTGGCCGATTGGAACTCTATCGCACCAGCGGACACTTTCCCTATTACCGCGATGCCCAGTTCCCGCCGATGTACTTCCGTCCCGCGGCCGGGGCGCTCGACCTGGCACAGTGGCGGCTATCGGCGGGACACCTGGCCCCGGAGAAGGAACGCGCCCTCAAAGACTTCATGGATCAGGCCCATTTCAAAGTGCCCGGCTACGAACAGGCCAAGAACGACGAGGATCGCTTGGAGGCGGTTCACCGCCAAGTTATCAAGCTGTTGGCCACCATGGGCATCGATCTGCCCGACTACCACAAGGCAACGACTGCCGCCGAACGGGCCAAAGCGCTGCTTGGATGGCTGGAGCAACAGGAGGGGTTCCTGCTCAAGCCGATGAACTGCCCGCATCACATACAGATCTACAAAGCCGAGCCGCACAGCTACCGCGATCTGCCGGTGCGCCTGGCCGAGTTCGGCACCGTCTATCGCTTTGAGCAGACCGGTGAGCTATCGGGCATGACCCGCGTGCGCGGCTTCACCCAGGACGACGCCCACTTGTTTATCACTCCAGAACAGACCGAAGCCGAAGTCGGCGCTAATATCGATCTCGTATTGTTTGTCTTGTCGAGTCTCGGCCTGAACGATTACCGCGTCCGCGTCGGTCTGCGCGATCCGAAGAGCGACAAGTACGTCGGCAAGCCGGAGAATTGGCAGAAGGCGGAACAAACGCTGATCGACTTGGTAAAATCGCGCGGCATGAACTACAGCGCCGAAGAGGGCGAGGCGGCGTTCTACGGCCCGAAGATCGACTTTGTGGTGCGCGACTGCATTGGCCGCGAGTGGCAGCTGGGAACCGTGCAACTCGATTACAACTTACCGGAGCGCTTCGATCTGGAATACATCGGCAACGACAATTCGGCCCATCGTCCCGTGATGATCCATCGCGCTCCGTTCGGCTCGATGGAACGCTTCATGGGCATTCTGATCGAACATTTCGCCGGCGCGTTTCCGCTGTGGCTGGCCCCCGAACAGGCTCGCGTCATGCCGGTCAGCGAGCGCTTCCGCGACTACGGCGAGAAGGTCGAGAACGAGCTAAAGGCGAACGGCTTCCGCGTCCACGGCGACTATCGGCCAGAGAAGATCGGTTACAAGATCCGCGAGGCGCAATTGGAGAAGATTCCCTACATGCTCGTCGTCGGGGACAAGGAGCAAAGCGCCGGCACGGTGTCGGTGCGCGACCGCGTGGACGGCGACCTCGGCGCGATGCCGCTCGTGGACCTGATTCAGCGACTCAACGAGGAGGTAAAAGAGCGGCGCATCCGGCAAGTCAGCACCGCCAGCGCCGATTTGACGGATCGCGGAGCGCAGTTCGGCGATTGAGAGAGAAAAACTTTTCTCCAGAACGAAGTATGTTCTAGCGAAGCCTTGCGAACTGAGGGAGCGAAACGTGAACGAGGATGTCGATCCCTCGAAGAGCCAAGGTGCTTTGCCTCGCGTTGGGATGCTTGGAATCTGGGGGGCGACGCTGGCCGGAACTGTCGCCCTCTTTTTTCTCATCGACGCCTGCGGCGCAAGATTGCAAGCGCCGCTCGCCGCATCCCCGCCGCCAGACAAAACCTCGATAAGCGGCAAACCGGATGCCTTGTTTCATGTCCTCGTGGCGCTGATTGCAGTTCTCGTCACCGGCCAATTACTGGCTCGGCTCTTCCGCTACATCGGGCAACCGCCAGTCATCGGTGAAGTCGTGGGCGGCATCCTGCTGGGGCCATCATTTTTAGGGCGAGTCTGGCCGGAGGCTGCCGCCTTCATTTTGCCGCCGTCGGTCGGACCCTATCTCGGCGTTCTTGCCCAACTCGGCGTCATCCTGTATATGTTTCTGATCGGTTTGGAACTCAACCCCGCCGAGTTGCGCGAGCGTCTCCGTTCCTTATTGGCGATCACGCATAGCGCGACGGTCGTACCGTTCCTCATGGGAGCGGCTCTGGCTCTTTACCTGTATCCTCGCTTCTCCAGCAACGATGTCTCTTTTACCAGTTTTGCACTTTTTGTCGGCGTCTCCCTATCGATTACCGCTTTTCCAGTCTTGGCTCGCATTTTGACCGACCGCGGAATACAGAAGACAGGTCTAGGCGTTATGGCGCTGGGATGCGCGGCGATGGGCGATGCGATTGGATGGTGTTTGCTGGCCTTCGTGGTCGGCGTGGCTCAGGCGAAAGTGAGCGGTGCCTTCGTCGTTTTGGGGCTGACCGCCGCATACCTGGGGTTCATGTTCTTGGTTGTGCGTCCGATCGTCGCTCGGTTGCTCGCTCGCGCGGACGAGATGCGCTGGACGCAAGGAATCGCGGCCTCGGCCTTCGCGGCGTTGCTGCTGTCTTCGTTGGCCACCGAGGCAATCGGTATTCACGCCCTCTTCGGAGCTTTTCTCCTGGGGACCGTCATCCCGCATCACAGTCCACTTGCCTCGACGATGACGCAGAAGTTGGAAGACCTTGTCGTCGTGCTGTTGCTTCCAGCTTTTTTCGCTCTCACCGGCATGCGCACGCAAATCGGACTCGTCTCTGGGACGGAGGAGTGGCTCGTTTGCGGCCTCATCGTTGTCGTCGCCAGCGCTGGAAAGATCGGCGGCACCCTGTTGGGAGCGCGATGGGCGTCCGCCTTCGGCTGGCGCGACCGCCTGAAGTTGGGCATCCTCATGAACACACGCGGCTTGATGGAATTGATCGTCTTGAATATCGGCTTGGAACTTCGACTGATCTCGCCAACGCTATTCGCCATGATGGTGTTCATGTCGTTGGCGACAACCTCGGCGACAGCGCCGTTGTTGCAATGGCTTGAGCCGAAGTCTGCAAAAATAGCATAAAAACGATCTTCAAATCGGATTAAACGCGAGCGCGGAAGTGCGAGCATCCAGTGAAACATAACGGGGTCGGAAAGACCATCCGCGTAGCTCCCGCACCCGACTCGATCCGCGCCGGTGGCACGGTCGGGAGACCGCGTCACAACAGGGGGGAAGTCCCCACCGAGATTCTCTCCCTCTTCGCACACTCTTTTCCTCTATTATGCCCAAGCGGTAAGCGTTGTTACCAGGGCAAAAATTTCCGGCGAGGGGACCCTACCGGGGAAAGGTGGCAAGGTTACTCGCGCGCGAAAATGCAAGCGATTGAAGATAAATAAGTTGCGATCCAAAAGTAACCTTGCCAACCTCCAAAAAAAGTTGGCAAGGTTACTTTTTGGCAGTCGGGAGCGCCGCCTGTCGATTTGGCAGGACAATGTATGGAAGGCCGGCTATTCGCATCGGGAAGTTATTTTGAACCATACCCCTATCGATTCGTGGGGCGCGGGGCTAACTCGCCGGCTCGCTTGGTCATCTCGGCGGTGACGGTGGGGGTTCGGTCCTCAATGTCGGTCTCGCCGGGATGGAAGGCGAAGAGGCGCTGGCACTCGTCGTCCGACAGGGGACGATTGAAGACGGGATTGCGAAACTCCATTTGCACGAGCATGCGATCGACGTTGTCGCCGTTCGCGTTCGGCCCCCACCATTCGACGCGCTTGGGCCAATAGGTTTGCGCGTCCAGATAAAGATGGCACTGGCGCGGCAGGGCGGCCGGCCAGGGAAATTCGGGCGGAACGATTCGCAGCGCTTCCTCTTTCGACCACACGCCGACCAAATGAATGACTTCGCCGCTGGGTTGGCGGAGTCGTTCGCTCTTAGCCCACAGCAGCCGGTCGCGGAGATGAATCAGGAGCGAGGTCATCCCCTGAAAATGGGGGCGTTGGAGAAACTCATTGCGGAGTTGAGGGCCAGCGGGACCGTTCATCAGCGCGAACAGATTGGAAAGGTTCAACCGCGTGACGTTCTCCCACGCTCCGGGTACGGGCCGATCCGCTTGCCAGAGCGTGCGCCCATCGCTGACGGAGAGAGACGTGCCTTCGTCCTTGCCGGGATGGGTGTGCATTTCCAAGCGGAAGCGTTGTCCGGGAGCCAAGCGATAAGAGCCTTCGGCCTCGTAGGCGCATCCGGGCAACTGGGCCTTCTGCCAGATTTCCATTTCCAGCCAAGCGACGCGCCCGGGCTGAAAAGCGTCGAGCGTCCGTTCGAGGCAACGTCGCGCTTCGGGATCGGCTATCGGAGCGGGGGCCGTCCCATTGGCGGCGGAATCTTGCGCCGTCGGTCCTCCCACGGATAGTGCCGGGGCGACCGAGGCGGCCGTTCGCGTCAGCATCGCCGAGAGGGCGACCAAACCAGCGCCGCCGACCACGGCTAAAAGAAAGCGAGAAATCCACATGGGTAAAACCTTCCGGGTTTGACGAAAGATCCTCCGATCGTCGGGCCGACTTATACCAACAGGTACCGAAGGACAAAAGACGAATTCGCGCCCCTCGTCCATTCGGGGTGCGCGCGAGGACGGGGAAACGAGAGAAGTGGTGTAGGGTGGGTCGAGCGGAGCGAGACTCACCGGGGGGCACGGTGGGTCTCGCTCCGCTCGACCCACCCTACGAGTTTGGACGAGGGAAACTATGCACCGTATCAGAGCGTTCCTGGGGGTCGCGTCCCTTATGGGACTCGGAGCGGCCACGGCGTTGGGCGGGCCGTTTATGACGCAGTATTGGAACAAGGGCACGCCGGATGGGATTCATTGGGGACCATCGTTCCCGTCCTCGGTGCCGACCGTGCAAGGCGCATGGGGCGAACCCGTGGAATTGCAGGCACCGTACAACGCCAAGCCGCCCAATGGCACCGATGCCGCTCGCGCCATGCTCGCGCAGAGCATGCCGCTCGATCTCATTCAGCAGAGCGGCTACTTTAAGAACAGCTCTTATCCCATCACGCCTGTCTCCGCTCAGTGTCCCGGCGGAATGTGTCCCGCCCCAGGCATGGGCGGGATGCCAGGTATGGCTGGGATGCCAGGAATGGCTGGCATGGGCGGCCCCGGCAGTCCGATCACTCCTCCGGGCATTCCGGCGATCGGTGCCATGCCTCCGGGCATCGGTCGGCCTCCGCAACCTCCTGGAGCGGTAGCCGCCGTCGGCGCGCTGACCGGCGGCGCACCCGCGCCGTTCCCCATTCAACGCACCGAAGTGCGCTTCGTTGGCCCTCCCGGCACGAAAATCTCGTGGTATGGTCCCAACGCCGACGGCAAGCCCGGCTTCGGGCCGCAATATCTCGAAGCCCCGGCGCGCTACAACTTCTTGCAAGCGTCCATCTATCGCCTCAAGCTGAACAACATCCCCAATCGTCCGGGCGTCGAATTGTATCCGACACTCGAGGTGGTACCGTCGAACGCCAAGACTTGTACGTTCCTCGCCCATAGCGCCGTGCCGATTTCCTTCACCGAGGAAGACTTCGAGCAAGTGGCGGCGGGCAACTTCGTCGTCAAGGTGATCTACTTACCCGATCCGCAATTCCAGGATCTCGCGGCCACGGGACCGGACGAAGTCGTCTCCTCGCGGCTGGAACCGGGAGTCGATCCCATCGTCGAGGCCAAGCGGCGCGGCAGCATCCTGCTGGTCGCTCGCCTGGGTAACATCGACCTGGAAGCGCCGAACACACCGGCGATGGACGCGCCCAATCCGTTTGCGGCCGTCCCGAATCGACCGCAGGCTCCGATGCCTGGAATGCCCATGCGGCCCGGGTTGCCGGGCGTCAATCTGCAACCGGGAATGCCCGGAATGCCCAACATGGCGGGGATGCCCAACATGCCAGGATTGCCCAACGTGGCGGGGCAAGCACCGATGCCGGGGATGCCCAACCAGATGGCCCCCAACATGCCCATGCGGCCGCCGATGGTACCCTACGGCATGTTGAACAATCAGCCGATGATGCCCGGACAGGGGCTGCCGAATATGCCCATGAATCCTGGACAACTGCTTCCCGGACAAACGCCGTCCGCGATGCCGAATGTACCTGGAATGCTGCCGCCCTCTGGGATGCAGCTTCCCGGTCAGCCCGGCGTGCCGGTCGGTCAATCGACCTCCAGCAGCGGCGTGCGAACGGTGCAATATCAGTCGCTCACGCCTCGCAAACCTACCTTGGCCGAACTCGCCGCGCCGCAATCGACGGCGAATAACTCGTTCTCGGCGACTGGATCGCGCTAACGCCCAGATTCGCGGAGCAACGCGCTAAAATCCGTACCGAGTGCGAAGGCAACCGCCTTCCACTCGGACGGGTTTTCCGCGAGCTATCGGAAGGATCGGTGCCTACCATGAAACGTCCTCTCGCTTATCTTGCCTTCATGGTTTTCGCATTGCACGCGGCTCGGTCGCACGCCCAAGCACCGCCGCCGCTGCCGACGATTGGCCCTTCGCCGCTCCTCTTTGTCCAGTTTATGGGCGGACCCGGCTTGCGAACCACCTTCTACCAAGGCCGTCCAACCGGAATCGCCTTCGCCGCGCCGGTGGTCGTCGGGCTGCGACCGGGCTATTATTATCGCCTCAGGCTGAGCCATCTTCCCGGCCATCCCGGCGTCAGCATCTATCCGACGTTGGAAGTGTATGGCAGCCTGAGTCTCCCACCGAAACAGAATGCGAAAAGCTATCCCGCTCCCGTACTCATCACCCAGGCCGACATCGAGAGCGTGTTGGCTGGGAACTTCGTGTGCAAGGCGATCTATCTCGAACATCCGGATCGCGCCCTGCCCGTTTCGACGCCGTCGTCTCAGCCTATCGAGCTATCCTTGCCGGCTGGAGGCGATCTCTTGGCCGAAGCGCGCGACCGAGGCAGGCCCATGCTCGTTCTCCGCATGGGCGGCCGCGAACTCCTGCCCGACGAAGAGTTGGTCCGCTCGACCGTACCCGGAACGATTCTGTTTCCCGACGAGAAAGTACTGCGTCCGGCGGTTGCACCTCCGGCCATGCCTTGGGTGTGCCGACCGTGGCACGATCCGCGACTCGGTCCAAAACCGCCGGAGGAAGAGTGCCTCCACGACGGCGGCGACGGACGCAATCGCGCGGGGTTCAACGCCACCGGCCAGTTGGCGGGGGTCGAACCGGAAGACACCGTCGCCGAATACACGGATAGCCGAGGCAGACGCCACGTCACCCCTTCCAATCGGCTCTGCTTGTGCGTGCCCCGTTTCGGAGCTTTGCGTTGCGAAACGCCGTTGAGTCGCTACAGCGGGGTCGAGGGTGTTGGCGATGCGCGGTCGGTGCGCCATCAACGATATTTCGACGTGCTGACTCCTCCTCTGCAAGCGCGCAATGCCGAACAGCTCAAAGGGACGCGCGGCCGCGAACGACCGACGATGAACCAAGCCATCGCGGCAACCCTGGGGGTGACGCATTACGAGTTCATCGAGTCGATGGACCTGCGCCTCGGCCCGATTGCTCTTCTCGGAACCAAGGCCGCCCAGACTCTGAGCGAAGTCGAGCGCGTGAAGCTCGTCAAGCAAATGCAATTCGCCCGTCAGCTCAGCGGCAAAGAGAACGTCCAGGCCACGGGGTCGGTCACGGTCACCTCGGTGACAGGCCGCATCGCCACGGGAGCGCGCATCGTCCAGGCCGAGGTGGAGACGCGCGATTTGACCGTGTGTTGCAATGAAGTACCTTGCCTCCCCGACAAGCCGTTGGTGTTAATCAAGTGTGCCGATCGGCAGTCGGCACAACTCGGCGACGTGGTGACGTTCACGCTGAAATACAGCAATCACGGCGGTCAACCGATCGCCGACGTGGCCGTGGTCGATAGTCTGACGACGCGACTCGAATATATCCCCGGCAGCGCGCAAGCGGATCGACCCGCCGTGTTCACCACCCAAGCCAACGAAGCCGGCTCCGTGTTGCTGCGCTGGGAAATCACCGGACGCTTGATGCCCGGAACCAGCGGCGTCGTTCGCTTTCAAGCCCGCATCCGCTGACCAAATCGACCTCGATCTACCCTTCGGATCGAGCCAATTCGGGTTGCACCAGGCGTTCGTCCTGGCCGCGACGCGCCAAAATCGCCTCGGCGGCGAGGTAGCCGCTGCGCACCGCGCCTTCCATCGTGGCCGGCCAACCCGTCGCCGTCCAATCGCCGGCCACGAAGAGATTGGCGATGGGCGATGCCTGAGGGGGTCGCCAGCGATCGACGCCGGGCACAACGCTGAACGTCGCCGCGCGCTCGGTCACGACGCGAACGCGCACCACCCGCGCCGAAGCGGCCACGGGAAAAAGGCGCGCCAATTCTTCGAGAATCCGCCGCTGTATCTCCTCTTGTCGCACACCCTGAAACGAGCGCGCGGCACTGACCACCACTTGCAAATAATGCTCTCCCGCCGCGACTTCACCCCGAGCGAACACCCACTGGCCGAGACAATCGACGAGTACGACGTGCGGCCATTTTAGCACCGGACGATCGTACCAAACGTGAACGCTGGTAATCGGCGAGCTTTCAAGATTCCGAAGACCGTTGAAGTAGGTTTCTTGCGCCGTTGCCGAGTCTGGCAACAGATCCAACAAGCGCTCGAACGGGACGGCGACGAGGTAACGGTCGGCTTCCACCTTCTCGCCGTTTCGCAACTCGATCCCGTCGATCCGACCGTCCTCGATCGACAAGCGCCGAACGGCACACCCTAGCCGAACCCGAACCCCGTGCCGCGTCAGCCAATCTTGCAGTTCCTCGCCGTACAGCCGAGCCAGCGGCACGCGCGGCACTTCGACCTCGAAGCCGCGCCGATGGCCGAGAAATCCATCGAGAAAAACCTTTCGGGCGTAGCGTAACCCCGTGCGCTCGAGCGACTCGTTCAAGGCGCTGGTAAGCACGAGTCCCCAGAAGCGCGCCATAGTGCGCGGCGATTGTCGATGCCGTTGCAGCCATTCGAGAAACGGCCCATCGTCTTCCGCGTGGGTCCGTCGAAGACAATGCAATCCCCAGGCGATGCGCAGCTTATCCATCGGGCTGAGATAATGGGCGCGGAGAAAGCTCGCGGCCAAGTGGAGCGGAGCCGGCAACGAATCGGCCCGCATCCGGCTGACCCGGCGATCCGGCGTCATGAACCACAAATCGGCTTGTTTTTCGAGCAGATGCGCGATGCCGGTCGTTCGACAGAAGTGGGAAAAGTTGGTGCAGCACCCCATGCTGACGTGTTGACAGGTATCGAGAATCTGCCCGCTCGCGGCGTCGGTAAACGAGCTGGCTCGTCCGCCGAGTCGCTGTCGTGCTTCGAGCATGGCGACATCGTATCCGCGTTGTGCCAACGCCGTAGCCGCGGCCAACCCGGCCAACCCCGCTCCGACAATGGCCACTCGCTCGCCCACGCGCGTTCCCGTCCCCTTCATCGTGTTCGTGGCGTCCGCAATTTCGCAAAGAGATCTTGCGAAAGCAGTGAAATTATTCTACAAAATCCTCAGACGAGCGTGCGATCGGTTCTCCCAGGTCCGCGCTCGTCCCTTTTCCCCGATAGCTCAATGGTAGAGCAACCGGCTGTTAACCGGTTTGTTGTAGGTTCGAGTCCTACTCGGGGAGCCAAGAACTCTGTAGCGAACTTTCGCGACAGAGCGGTTACCACCAAACGCCGAGAGGATTGCCTCTCGGCGTTTGGTACCTTACCCTATTTTTCCGCAAGATTTTGAACCCGCGACTCTCTGCCCCGCACTCTCTGTTTTGTGAGAGAACTCTTGGGGGGCGAGAGGAACCTTGAAGTTCCCTCTCGACGCCCGAAAAATCTCGCCAAAACTCTCGGAATCTCGGTTTAACAACCCCCTCGGAGTTAACAGGCCGGTCTCTCTCGAACCGCGTGGCGTTTCTACGAACTTATCTTTTCCTTGGTGCACTTGTACACTTATAATCCACCCTGACGCTGCTGGCTCGACCGAAGCAAAAGGGTAGATAGAATGTCCGACGAGCTTCTGATTATCACGCAATTCGGCAAAGCTTGGGAAGCAGCCCGGGCCCTTCTTTGGGCGCGTGTCAACGAACGGCTGCTCGCAAGGCAAACCGGGGCCAGTCTTCCTTCCAGCCGGCTCCCTCGTGGCCTGACCTTGGACGCCTCGTTGGGCCGGCTGAGGGCCGCCATCGCCAACCTAACCAGCCTTTTCAACCAACATCTGGTCGATCTTCCATCTCATTCCCCATGGCTGCTCCTTTGCCGCTCGCCTCTCCCCCTGAACACAAATACCATCGAGTACGAGTTGGAACAGTTATTCGACGGCCCTGCTGCTGATCATGCAGACGCTGGCTTCTGGGAGCGGGAGGTCGTCAAGCCCATGAAGGAGCATGCGGACAAGTTCCGAGACTGGGTGAAGGAATTAAAGAAGAAAGCCGCCCGTCCCAAGCCCACCCGTGCGTTAAGGAAGAAGATACCCCCAAGCAAGAGGACCCGGCCCATGTCTCTGAAAGAAGCCGCCCGGCTGATGGGATACATGGCGGCAGGCAGCAAGAAGGCCGCGGAAAGGTTGCGGCGTGCGATGGACGTCGGGGCGGTTGCCTTCGAGCAACAAACTCGCAAGGCGTTCGTTTTCTCACGCGATGATTTTCCCAAGGAAAATTGGCCCAAAATCCTCTCCAAACGTTGACCGCACTGTCCGAGGATTGGCCCGGTTTGGCCCCCTTTCTCTGGAGTTGCTCACAGGCGTGGTAGCCTGGGAGCATGAGCTCCAGACATACCCCCATAGCCGCTGAAAGACTCCTGGCGACCACAAAGCCTTGGGTGGTTTGCGGCTGTTCTCGCGCGCAATGGTTCAAGCTGTCCGCTAGCGGCCGAACTCCCGTTCCGGTGCGACTCGGGCAACGCCGCCCCGTCTACCTAATCCGTGAGTTGGAGTTGTGGCTGCAAGCGGGTGCCCCGAACCGGGAAGTTTGGCAGGCCCAACGTGACGCAGCATTACGCAGAGATGGTTCTGATAGCTGCGAAAGCCCGACGAACGCGCGCCCGGCGATCGAACCCGCGCCATCGATTGTGAAGGAGTCCTCGACTCCCGGCGAAGATACAACGTCCGGTTCGGCGAAAGGCGGTGCGCAATGAGTAAGCCGGACGCTACCAAACCCGCACGGCTGGAGATCCTCGTCGACAACATTCCCGAGCGTCTGAGGAAGCTGCGTCGTTGGGTCGTCTGGCGCTGGTGCCGGCGCAAGACGAAGTGGGACAAGCCGCCCCGCCAGATCAACGGCGCGATGGCCTCGGTTGACGATCCCAGCATGTGGTGCTCTTTCAACGAGGCGATGGCCGCCCTCGCGACCGGCACGTTCGACGGCGTCGGCTTTGTTCTGGGTTTCGTCGAGGAGGAAGGCGTTACCTACACAGGTGTAGATCTCGATGACTGCCGTGATCCGCACACCGGCCAGATCCAAGAATGGGCAGCGTCCCACCTTGAACGCCTCAACAGCTACGCGGAAGTGTCACCATCGGGACAGGGCGTCAAAGCGTTGGCGCTGGGCACGCTGCCTGGTCCAGACCGAAACGGCAGTGATTCGTTCGGCATCGAGATGTACAGTGGCGGCCGCTATTTCACGATCACCGGCCACAGGTTAGAAGAAGCACCAGCCGAAATCGGCGAACGATCGTCTGAGCTTGCCGAGCTGTACCAGCAGATCTTCTCAGACAACCAATCCTTTCGTTTAAAAGCCACCTGTCGGCAACGTCCAGACGACAAGAGCCTGGCCTTATCGGCTTTGGAAGGGTTGAACCCCTCGCTGGCTACCAACTATTGGGATTGGCTCCGCGTGGGCATGGCGCTGCACGGGGTCAGTGATGATGGGGAGATGCTGGCAGCTTGGGACCGCTGGTCCCGGCACGACGCCGAGAAGTATGAAGACGGTGCCTGCCGGCGGAAATGGGGCTCGTTCGGCAAAAAAGGCGGCTTGGGATTGGGCTCGCTCATCTATTGGGCACGACAGAACGGCTGGGAATACCCGCGTTCGACACGTCGAACCGAGGACGTTTCCCGGGACAGTACACCGGGCGATGCGGCGTTGCTGGAGCGAATCGACGTGGCGTTGGCGGAGGGAGCCGAGTCGTTTTTCCGCGACAAGCAACTGCTGGAAGACCTGGGCCGCCTGGCAGAGACCAATCCGCCCGAGTTCGCTTGTGTGCGAGCCAAGGTTCAGAAGGCCGGCATCTCATTACACAGTCTGGATGCCTCCATCGCTTCCTTCCGCCGGGCGGTGCGGGCCGAGCGTCCGCCGATGCAATCGGCCGGCTCCTATCACATCGCCGGCGGCCGCATCGTCCTGACGCGCATGACCAAGGACGGCCCCGTCGACATCCCGTTGGGCAACTTCGCGGCACGCATCACGGAGGTGGTGACTCGCGACGACGGCATCGAAAAAACGGCCGTGTTTGCGGTGGAAGGGCAGCTGGCCGACGGTCCTCCTCTGCCCTGTCTCCAGGTGCCGGCAGCCGAGTTCCAGCGCATGGAATGGGTAACGACCGGCTGGCACAGCGAGGCCGTCCTGTTCGCCGGCAGCGGTATTCGCGATCACATGCGTTGTGCCATCGAGCTGTTGTCTCGCGACCGGAGACGACGGCTCCAGTATCTGCATACCGGTTGGCGGGAGATCGACAGCCGTTGGGTATTTCTCCATGCCGGAGGTGCCATTGGACAGGAAGGAGCGCTCTCCGGTTTCGAGGTGGAATTGGCCGGCGGTCTCGGATGCGTCGAATTGCCTCCGCCGCCGGTCGGCACCGAGTTGCAGAAGGCCGTGCGCGCTTCGCTTGACTTGCTGGCTTTGGCATCCGATCGCATCACGATCCCCCTGCTGGCCGCGACCTACCGGGCACCTCTGGGCGACGTCGATTTCTCGGTTCATCTGGCTGGACCATCGGGGGTGTTCAAGACGGAATTGTCGGCCCTCTTGCAAAGTCACTTCGGCGCTTCCTTCACTTCTCGCACCATCCCCGGCAGTTGGTCGAGTACCGAAAACGCGCTGGAGGAACTTGCTCATGCCGCTAAGGACATGCTACTCACCGTGGATGACTTTAAACCGACCGGCAGCAGCTACGACGTGCAGTCGTATCACCGCAAAGCTGACCGACTACTGCGGGCGGTAGGAAACCATTCGGGAAGACAGCGGATGAACCGGGACGGCAAGCTCCGCCCCGAGCGCCGCCCACGTGGTCTCGTGCTGTCGACAGGAGAAGAGATTCCGCATGGGGAATCGTTGCGGGCACGGCTATTGATTCAGGAGATCGCTTACGGCGATATCGATCGCCAGCGGCTGACGATGGCCCAGAAGGATGCCGCCGCGGGGCACTACGCCGCGGCCATGTCGGGCTACCTGTGCTGGCTGGCCGAGCGCTATGGCGAGATGCGATCGCGACTTTCTCAGGAACGTGCCGCGTTGCGTGACAGGGCCCTCGCCGAGGGGGGAAAGGGGCATGCACGCTCTCCTGGCATCATGGCTGATCTCGCGGTGGGTCTGAAATATCTCCTCGACTTCGCGGTCGAAGTGGGTGCCATTACGGTGGAGGAGCGCTCGGCCCTGGCCCAACGCGCGTGGGCGGCGTTGGGGGAAGCCGTGGGGGCGCAGGCGGCCAATGTCGAGGCCGACGAACCGACCGCCGTTTTCCTCCGCCTCTTGAAGGCGGCTTTAGCGAGTGGTCGCGCTCACCTGGCTGGCCCCGACGGCACGGAGCCGATGGACCCGGGCGCGTGGGGCTGGCGTCAAGTCGAGGTCGGCTCGGGAGATCACTCCCGCAGAGAATGGCGTCCGCAGGGTCGCCGGCTGGGCTGGGTTAAGGTCGGGATGGTCGGGTTGGTCAGGTCGGAACACGTCTACTTGGAGCCGGAAGCATCCTATGCGGAAGTCCAGACGCTCGCCCGCGAACAGGGGGAATCGTTCCCCATTTCCCCACGGACGCTACATCGCCGTCTGCACGACAAGAGACTGCTCGCCGACACAGACACCAAGCGAAAAGTGCTGACCGTTCGCCACGTACTGGAGAACCAACGGCGCAGTGTCCTGCACTTGCATACCCACCTATTGCGCAGCCGACCCGACCAACCCGACCATTTGGACGGAACGTCTGAAAATACAAGGAGTTACGGTGGTCAGGTCGATCGTCCCAACCCGACCACGAACCCGACCACGGGAACGGACCAACCCGACCACGCCCCAGCCACCGGGACGTACCAACCCGACCACGCCCCGAACCCGACCACGAACCCGACCACCGTAACTCCTTACGGCTCTTATGGAAAGGGCGGCGTGGTCGGGTTGGTCGGGTCGGAAATGGAGGATGAGGACACTCCGTGGAATAATCCATTCACCGCGGAACCGGACGAGATGGAGTTTTGACCGCTCGACCCCTCCTCGGGTGTTGCCGCGAGTACACGCTTACGGTGCGGTTCGCGGCTGTGAAAAAGAATGTTTCTCTGGTTTGATGCCGTCGCCATGTATGCAAATGAGGTCTTCATGCAGAACACCGCCCGTGAGGTTGACATCCAGACCGACGATGCTCGCCGCCGTGAGATCGCCGCTCTTCTGGCGGCGGCCATCCTGCGGCTACGATCCCGAGCGGCCTTGCCCGTGGTGCCGACCGGCAGTCGCGGCCCGGAAAATCTCCCGAATTCCTCCGTGAATTGCCTTGAGTTATCCGAGCGGAAGAGGCTCAGTGTACACACGGGTTGACGGTCTCCGAGTAAGTCACAAACGGGAGAAAAACATGATTCTGAATGTCGGAAAACAGCTCGCCACCCTGCAACGGCTGAGCGTCAAGGAACTGCACGAACGTTATGCCGAGGCCTTTGGCGAAGGAACCAACACCAACAATCGGGCGTGGCTCATCAAGCGGATCGCCTGGCGACTCCAGGCGATGGCGGAAGGCGGCCTATCGGAACGGGCCCGCCGCCGCGCCGAAGAGTTAGCCAACGACGCCGACCTGCGTCTGTCGCCCCCGAAGATCCAGACCATGCCGAAGCAGACCACGGGACGGACGGCGTCCACCATCCTGGCCGAGAAGAGCGACGACCGTCTGCCGCTGCCCGGCACGATCATCACCCGCGAATACAAGGGCCAGACGATCCAAGTGCGAGTCCTGCCCCAAGGCTTCGAGTATGCCGGCGAGGTCTACAAGTCGCTGAGCGCCGTGGCCAAGGTGGTGACGGGAAGCCATGTAAATGGCTACGCCTTTTTCCGACTCGCCAAGGAGGTGACGCAATGAACAAATCTCGCAAAGCGCCCTCGGCGCGACCGGCCGTTCGCTGTGCGATTTATACCCGCAAGTCCACGGAAGAGGGGCTCGAACAGGAGTTCAACACGCTCGACGCCCAACGGGAGTGTAGCGAGTCGTTCATCAAGAGCCAGGTTGCCGAAGGCTGGGCCTGCTTGCTCGACCGTTACGACGACGGCGGATTCACCGGCGGCAATATGGACCGTCCGGCTTTGCGCCGTTTGATGGCGGACATCGAAGCGGGCAAGATCGATTGCGTAATTGTCTATAAAGTCGATCGCTTGAGTCGCTCCTTACTCGACTTCGCCCGCATCATGGAGGTGTTCGACAAGCACCACGTCGCCTTTGTTAGCGTCACGCAGCAGATCAACAGCGGTACCTCGATGGGACGGCTGATGCTCAACGTGCTACTCTCGTTCGCGCAGTTTGAACGCGAGATCATCGGTGAGCGGACCCGAGACAAAATCGCCGCCGCCCGACGCAAGGGGAAGTGGGGCGGCGGCCACCCCATCCTCGGCTTCGACATTGACCCCGCCGGCTTCAAGCTGATCGTCAACGAGGACGAGGCCGCACAAGTGCGGTCCATCTTCGAGCTTTACCTCGAACACGAAGGCCTCGTGCCGGTCATCGCGGAACTGCACCGCCGCGGCTGGCTCAACAAACGTTGGGTGACGCGCAAGGGACAGCAACGCGGCGGTAAACCGTTCACGAAAACCAGTCTGCACAAACTGTTGACCAACGTCACCTACATTGGGAAGGTTCGCCACAAGACCGAACTCCACGACGGCCAGCACGCCGCCCTGATTGCTCCCGAGGTGTGGCAGCGCGTGCAAGTCCTGCTCCGCCGCAACGGCCGCACCGGCGGGGCTCCGGTACGCAATCAGTTCGGAGCGCTGCTCAAAGGCCTGTTGCGCTGCGTGCCGTGCGGCTGCGCGATGACGCCGGCGCATACGACCAAAGGAGCCAAACGCTATCGCTACTACGTCTGCACCGCGGCCCAGAAACGCGGCTGGCACACCTGCCCTTCCCGCTCGGTCCCCGCCGGCGAGATCGAACGGTTCGTGGTGGGACAACTGCGCGGCGTCGGTCGCGATCCCCAATTGTGGGAGGAAACCTTCGCCGCGGCCTGTGCCCAGAGTCAGGCAAGCATCGAACAATTGACGGCCGAACGCCGTGGTATCGAACGCCACCTCGAACGCTGGAACGCCGACATGCATGCGCTGCTGGCGGCAGACGCCCGCGACGGCCGGACGCCCGACCTTTCCCGCCTGGCGGATCTGCAAGAGAACATCCGTCGTGCCGAACAGCGCCGCACCGCCATCGACGACGAGATCCACGCTCTCGACGGCGCAACCATGAGCCGAGAAGAGGTGGAAGCGGCGTTGACGTCCTTCGACGCGGTGTGGGAATCGCTGATTCCCCGCGAACAAGCGCGCATCGTCCAACTGCTGGTGGAGCGGGTGGACTATGACGGGGTCGAGGGAAAGGTGAGCATCACGTTTCAACCCTCCGGTATCCAGACGCTGGCCGACGAATTGTCCCAACAATCTGCCGAGGAAACCACATGAGTACGACCATCACCATTGCCTGTCCGATCCATTTTCGCGGCTGCGGCCGTGGCAACCGCCGGCGCTTGGAAGCCGGACCGGAGCCCCAACCGGTGCCGCGAGAACCCGGCCGCGTGCCGCGCGTCGCCCGTTTGCTGGCCTTGGCGTTACGCATCGACGAGCAGGTGCGGCAAGGCGAGTTGGCCAACTATGCGGAAGTGGCCGCGCTAGGTCACGTGACCCGGGCGCGGGTCAGCCAGATTATGAACTTGCTGAATCTCGCACCGGACGTGCAGGAAGCCATTTTGTTCCTACCGCGAACCGAACGCGGCCGCGACCCGATCATCCTGCGGGATTTGCAGCCGATCGCCATGATCGCGGACTGGCGCAAACAGCGGGTTCTATGGCAACAAATAAGCAAACAGATCCGTGGTATCTAACACGAGGTAGGAGATGCGCGAATCGCCAAAGGATCCGGTCGAGTACGCCGGCCTGCGTTGCCGCAAATGCGGCGATCAACGCTTTCGGGTGATCTACACCCGTGCCGCTCCGGGCGGCAAGATCATCCGCCGCCGCGCCTGTCGCGCCTGTGGTTCACGCATCACCACCTGGGAACGGATGGTCGGCATTTGAGATCGGATCATCGTACTATTCATCTCCCGTATTCCCCTTTCCTTTCCGCCCGATCCTCCTCCAGGTCTACCGGTGGAACGATTTCCCTCCGGACATCGCACCGGCTAGGGCGCAGGACTCTCGTGGCGGTAGCATCAAAGTAGTTGAGCTGGTACCGCCAGAAATTCCTCTGCCGGAAGCCATCCACACCGGCAGAGAAGGCCGGGGAGCAGATTCGACACCGGGACAGGATCAGGTGCAAATGTCGCATCCGCTCGTTACCACCGTTGGCGTCTCTGAAGCGAACCGCACGGTTGCGCCAGCGATCGCCGACGTTCGCCCCGGTCGCGTCGATCGCGCGGCTTTGGCCGCGAACGCGATCAACGACAAAAGGCCCCGCGTGGGGGCCTCGTGGGCGACAAGGGTACGGGCGTCGGCGTCAGAGGGGCAGATCCCTCTTCCGCGCGACGCCCACGTCTCAATCCTTCGGCTCGGGGGCGGAGGCTTCGGCCCTGAGTTGTCGCAACCGCGTCGCATAGGCCCGGCGGACCCCAGCCAGATCCTTGGCCGCCATCTGCGCCTTCACTTCCGGCGTCAACTCCTTGCCCAGGCGTTCCAGTTCCCCGACCGCATCGGTCACGGCGAACCGCGCGGTGTATTCCGCCGCCAGTTCCAGCGACCGTTCCAGGTGGTCTTCCTCCTGCTGTGCCAGCGCATCGGCGTCCTGCCGTCCCACCTCGTCCTCGTTCGGCAAGGCCGCCTGCGTGATGCCCAAAAGCCCCAGCAACGGCCGGGCGCTGTTGTCGAAAGAGGGCCACGGAATCGATTGTCCCGCCAGCACGCCGGTGCGGTCCTTCTCGACGTGGGCCATCGGAACCGCAGGATCCTTACGGCCAGACTTGTACGATTCCAGCCGTATCAGCACGTCGGGCTCGTAGGCGGTCTCGCCCTCCGCACGCATCTTGTAGCCGAGATTCTTCAGTTCGCCCGAGACCTCGTCCTCGGCGATGTCGATTCCCTGTCGCCCGCAGATCAGCACGTGGACCGGCGACGCCAGCAGCAGGTGCATGAGTTCCTTGTACGGCTTCTTGATCGCCGACCAGGCGGGCAAGGGAATCGTGCCCGCGCGGGTGAGCCGGCCGTGGAAGGCGTTCCTGCAAGCGTCCCACAGGTGCGTGATCGAATCGATGACCAGTACGCCGTAGCGGTCGCGGTCCAGCGACTTGACAGCGGCGATGACCTCGGTGATCGAGCGGGTGTACAGAACATCGAAGTCGAAGGCGTTTGGATGGACGCTTCGTTGGGCGACCTCCTGGCCATAGAAGGCGGTCCCCTGTTCGGTGTCGCAGTAAGCGATGCGTTTGCCGGTATGTTGCGCCAGTCCCTCGGCGATGAGCAGCGCGGTGAACGTCTTGCCGCTGCCGGCGGGTCCGTACAGGGCCATTTTGAGGGCGGCCTTGAGGGGCCGGGGTTTCTGAAAAGACGCCATGAGGAAAGACCTTTCGTGTTGGATGGAAGGGTGAAATGCGGGAGGCCCCACGTCGGGGCCTCTCCTGCGCGACGCGGCCTTGCCGGCTACACCTTACGGGCGAACTGTCCGCGTTGGGTCTTTACGAATCGCCCCTCGGTTCCCTTGGTGGCGATCTCCCGGAGGATGGCGCTGTACAAGGTCGCCGCGGGCGTCTTGCCGCCGGGAGAGTTCCACAGCCCTCTCTCCGCCATCGTTGCGATCAACTCTTGGCAATTCATCGCTTGGCCCGTTTCCAGGAGAATCTGGGCGGCGGCGTCCAAGGCGCTGAGCTTCTGTCGCGGTGTGGGGGGAACCGGTCGCTCTTGCGGCGTCGGATCGATCGTTTCCACCGCTTCCGGCATCGTCGTTTCGTGTTGGACGGCTTCGGGAACCAACGACGCCGGCTCGGCCGCGGTGGTTTCAACGGTTGGGGAAATCGTAGGCGTTTCCTCGCTCGGCAATGCCGTGGCCACCTCCTGCTCCACCGCGAGCGGCTCGGGAGCCGCTGCGATCGGTTGTTCCTCGGCAGGTTCGAGAATCTCGATGGGCCGCTCGGCCAACGAGTCGCGTCGCCAGGTCACTTGTTCGCCATCGTCCCACTGCACCTTCACCGAGACGCCGTTGGCCCAGGTGATTCTCCCTTCGACGCCGTCGTCGCTGCAACGCACACGGCTGCCGATCTTCAGGGTCTGCGGAGTGGTGGAGGCTTTGGATTTCTTCTTGCCGCTCATGATGGGTCGTCCTCGTCTGGGTCTGTCGTGTTGGGGTCAGCGCACCGATACGCTGCACCGCTCGCGACTGAACAGTTACCTCAGCATCGCCACCGACAGCAAGGCAATTCCTCCCGAATGTGTCTTTTATTTGAAAATGCTCGCCCGGGTTTTGAATGGCGTCCCTTCCCTATGGGGACGGGATAGGCCGCCGTGGATCTTCAAGAACAGAGAAGGAGACTTGTGATGCAGGTTGAATTACGTCCGATCGGAGGCATCGAACCTTACGAGAACAACCCGCGGCAAAACGACGCTGGCGTCGATGCCGTGGCCGCGTCTATTCAGGAGTTTGGCTTCCGACAACCGATCGTGGTGGACGAAGAAGGCGTCATCATCGTTGGCCACACGAGGTACAAGGCAGCGCTCAAGTTGGGTTTGGCGGAAGTGCCCGTTCACGTTGCCGTGGGATTGAGTCCGGCCCAGGCCAAGGCGTACCGTATTGCGGACAATCAAACGGCAACATTATCCTCGTGGGATGACGATAAATTGCCTCTGGAACTGGCGCAATTGCAGGAGATGGACTACGATCTCGACCTAACCGGCTTCTCCGCCGACGAACTGATGCGGCTGATCGGCTCGGAAGAGAACGAGGGATTGACCGATCCGGACGCCGTGCCCGAACCGCCCGATGAGGCGACCACGAAACCGGGCGATCTGTGGATACTCGGCAAGCATCGACTGCTCTGTGGCGACAGCAGCAAACCGGAGGACGTGGATCGCTTGCTCGATGGTGCCGTGGTCCATTTAGTGAACACAGATCCGCCATATAACGTGAAAGTCGAACCACGCTCGAACAACGCCATCGCCGCCGGTCTGTCCTCGTTCCCCGCCGATGCCAAGCCACATTACCACGGCTTCGATCTGGCCCGCGATGCCCAGAAAGGCACACCCACCACCAAGAAACTCCGCGCCAAGGATCGCCCGCTCGCCAACGACTTCGTTTCCGACGAGGAGTTCGATCGCTTGCTGAGGGCGTGGTTCGGCAACCTGGCGCGCGTGCTGCTGCCGGGACGCTGCTTCTACATCTGGGGCGGCTACGCCAACGTCGGCAACTATCCGCCGGTCCTGAAGGCCACCGGCCTCTACTTCTCGCAGGCCATTATCTGGGACAAACAACATCCGGTATTGACGCGCAAGGATTACATGGGCGCGCACGAGTGGTGTTTTTACGGGTGGAGAGAAGGCGCGGGACATCAGTTCTTCGGGCCTAACAACACAACGGATTTGTGGAGTCTTAAAAAGGTCAATCCCCAGAACATGATTCACCTCACGGAAAAACCCGTGGAACTGGCAGCCCGTGCGATGGAGTATTCGTCCAAGCCAGGAGAGAACGTCCTCGATCTGTTCGGCGGCAGCGGTTCCACGCTGATCGCCGCCGAGCAGACCGGCCGCAAGGCGTTCACGATGGAGTTAGACCCTCTTTATTGTGATGTTATCGTGCAACGCTTCGAGGCGTTCAGCGGACAGAAAGCGCAACGGCGGGCCATTGATAAAAACCCCGTTTGACCTCTCAGGAACTCTCACCAACTGTCAATTCCGGAAGCCGAAACATTGAGGAGGCTCCTATGTCGCGTAACGGTCGACGCAATGCGGACGATCAATTGTTAATGGCTCTGGCCTGCGGTGCCACCGTGGACAACGCCGCCCGCCAGGCCGGCATCAGTCCCGCCACTGTCTATCGCCGTCTGGCCGATGCGGCGTTCCGCCAGCGTTTGCAAACGCTGCGAGGCGACATGGTGTCGCGCACGTCCGGGACGTTGACGGCGGCGGCCGGTGAAGCGGTGCGGACGCTGCTGGAGTTGTTGAAGAATCCCACCTCGTCGTCGGTGCGTTTGGGCGCGGCGAAGGCCGTGTTGGAGATCGGCATGAAGCTGCGTGAGGTGGCCGAATTGGAACAGCGGCTGGCGGAGTTGGAAGAACGCTTTGACGACCAAGCAGCCGGAGGGCGTTGATGAGGAAGAGAACCGACATGCGATTGCGCCAACGTTTATCGCGATTGGAGCGTATTCGTCTGCCAGGATCGCCGGCGTGGTGGATGGTCTTCGTCGACAAACACGGCATCGTGGTGGACGCGGGCTCGGTAGAGACTCGGCGATGGATTGGCCGACATTACAGCGTTATTCCCAAGATCGGCGAGTTGATTTTCGGCGTCGAGCCGTTGGTGGTGTGGGGATGCTACCCGGACGTGCCGATTGCTCCCGGTCGGCTGGTTCGTTGACGCCCCGATCCCGATGAAACCTTCCGCTGCCGCCTTGCTCGCGTGGCCGAACGAGACGAAAGCGAACTCCCCGATCGCTCCCGAAACCGCGCAAAACCGCGCGACAACGAAAGGATAGTCGATGCGACTGCGCACGCGCTTATAGCGGTTGGAGCGTTCTGTTGGGCCGGCGGCTTGTCCCGGCTTGTCGCCATCGGAACGGCACCGTCATCCGCACTTGCACGCGATTGTCGGACGGAACCGAGGTTTGGGACGAGGCCAAACCGCAGCCGTGTACGCGCTGCGGCCAGATTCCCGAACAGATCATCGAGGTGATGCAACCCGTTGCGGAGGAATGAATCGACAACGCTGAGCTTGGTGCGTCTACTTGAAGTATTGTTGCCACTCGCTATCGTCTGCCGCAGTAATCCCAAAATCCAACTCGGATGATCAACCTACTCTTGCGGCATGAAGTAAACTACAATAGCTCCATCTCCATTACTTCATCTGCGGTGGATGCGGCGACAACACGAATTCACATAACAGAAAATCTTCATGCCCAGAATCTTCGACAACATCGCGCAAGATCTTCTCCCCGCCTTGCAGCAGGCTTTGGAAATGACCGACCGAGCCGACTTCTGCGTCGGCTACTTCAATCTACGCGGTTGGAAGCAGTTGGACCGCTTTATCGAGCGTTGGCCCGGCGGTGTGGGCCATTGTTGCCGTCTTATCGTGGGTATGCAGCGGCTGGGGGCGGAGGAATTGCGGACGGCTTTGAGCCTGATCCACAGCGAGGAAATCGACAACCAAACGGCTCTGCGGTTGAAGAAGCGATTGGCCGAGGAGTTCCGCGAACAGCTGACCCTCGGCGCGCCCACCAACGAAGACGAAGCCGGTCTGCGCCGCTTGGCCGCCCAGATCAAAGCGCGCAAGGTTCTCGTCAAACTGTACCTTCGCCATCCGCTGCACGCCAAACTCTATTTGCTCTTCCGGCCAGACCCGATCAATCCCAGCATCGGCTATCTGGGAAGCAGCAACCTCACCCTCGCCGGACTGGCCGGACAAGGCGAGTTGAATGTGGACGTACTCGACCACGACGCCTGCACCAAGCTGGCTCAATGGTTCAACGACCGCTGGGACGACCGCTGGTGTCTCGACATTTCCGACGAATTAGTACGGATTATAGAAGAGAGTTGGGCGAGGGAATCCCTCATCCCGCCTTACCACATCTACATCAAGATGGCCTATCACCTGTCCCAAGAAGCCCGCGCCGGCTTGACGGAGTTCCGCATCCCTTCCGAGTTTCGCCGGAAACTGTTCGAGTTCCAAAGCGCCGCCGTGCGCATCGCCGCCCGACACCTCAACCAACGCGGCGGCGTCTTGATCGGCGACGTTGTCGGCCTGGGCAAAACACTGATGGCCACGGCCCTGGCCCGCATCTTTGAGGATGATTTCGGTCTGGAAACGCTTATTCTCTGTCCGCGCAACCTGGTGCCCATGTGGGAAGACTACCGCGAGATGTACCGTCTGCGCGGTCGTGTCCTTTCGATGAGTCTGGCCACGCGGGAACTGCCCAAGTTGCGCCGCTACCGCCTGGTTCTGATCGATGAATCCCACAACCTGCGCAACCGCGACGGGAGGCGCTATCGGGCCATTCAGGAGTATATCCGCGCCAACGACAGCAAGGTTATCCTGCTGTCGGCCACACCGTACAACAAGTCGTACCACGATCTCGGCAACCAACTTCGGCTGTTCGTGCCGGAGGACCGCGATCTGGGCATTCGGCCCGAACGCTTGCTGCGCGCGATGGGCGAGACCGAATTTCTCCGCAAGCATCAGTGTCCCGTGCGCTCGCTGGCGGCCTTCGAGAAAAGCCCTTACGCCGACGACTGGCGCGAGTTGATGCGGTTGTGTCTGGTTCGCCGCACGCGCACGTTCATCAAGGACAACTACGCCGAGAACGATGCCGCGACCGGCCGCAAGTTCCTGACGTTCGAGAACGGCTCCAAAGCGTACTTCCCAGAACGCCTTCCCCGGACGGTGAAATTCAAGATCGGCAAACGCGACGACGATCCGTATGCGCGGTTGTTCGCCGATGGCGTGGTGGACGTCATCAACCATCTCAACCTGCCGCGCTACGGGCTGGGCAACTACTTGGCCCCATCGCCCCATCAACCGCCCACGCAGGCGGAGGGGAAGGTCATTCAGGATCTCTCGCGTGCGGGCAAACGCCTCATGGGCTTTTGCCGCACGAATCTGTTTAAGCGCCTGGAAAGCAGCGGCCAAGCGTTCTGGCAATCGGTTCGTCGCCACATCCTCCGCAACGCCGTCTTTCTGCACGCCATCGACCACGACCTGGATCTTCCGCTCGGCACGCAAGACGCCGAATTGCTCGACCCCGGCGTCGCCGACCGCGACGCTTTGTTTGCCGACGAGGAAGACGACAATCAGAACGCGGAGGGCCAAGCGAACGAGAACGCCCTGCGAAGCGGAGCCGACTATCAGCGGCGGGCGGCGGAAATCTACGCATCCTATGCCGGCTCTTGGAAACGACGCTTCAAATGGCTACGGCCCGGCTTGTTCGTTCACCAACTGGCACAGGATCTGCGCGAGGACACCCATGCTCTCCTCAAGGTGCTGACCCTGTGCGGCGAATGGGACGCCAACAACGATGCCAAGCTGGACGCTCTGTGCAAACTCCTGACGCGGAAACATCCGGACGAGAAGGTACTGATCTTCACCCAGTTCGCCGACACGGTTCACTATCTGGAAGAGCAACTGCGAGCGCGCGGCTTGACGCATCTGGCCGGAGTCACGGGCGATGCGAACGATCCGACCGCTCTGGCTTGGCGTTTCAGTCCGGTCGGCAACGACAAACGCGACCGCGTTGCCTTCGATGAGGAATTGCGCATCCTCATCGCCACGGACGTACTGAGCGAGGGACAAAACCTCCAGGATTGTGCCATTGTGGTCAATTTCGATCTTCCTTGGGCGATTATTCGGCTCATCCAGCGGGCGGGCCGCGTGGATCGCATCGGACAGCGGGCCGAGACCATTCTGTGTTACTCCTTCCTTCCCGCCGACGGCGTCGAACGCATCATTCGCCTTCGCTCGCGCGTCCGCCAGCGGCTGAACGAGAATGCCGAAGTGCTGGGCACCGACGAGGCGTTCTTTGAAGGCGAACCCAGCAATCGCATTCTCGATCTGTTCCACGAGAAGGCAGGAATCCTCGATGGCGATGCCGATGCCGAAGTGGATCTTGCCTCGCAGGCGTATCAGATCTGGAAAAACGCCATTACGGCCGACCCCGGCCTGCCGAAAACCCTGGAGACATTGCTTGAGGCCAAAGTGGTGTACGCGACGCGATCGCACCAACCGACACCCAGGGAAGCGGCCGGCGTTCTCGTCTACGCGCGGACGGCAGAGGGCAACGACGCCCTGGCATGGATCGATAACAGCGGCAATACCGTGACGGAATCGCAGCTCGCCATTCTCCGCGCGGCGGAATGCACCGTGGACACGCCTGCCCTGCCGCGCCAGGAGAATCACCACGATCTCGTTAACGAAGCGGTGCAACGGATCGTCGCCGAGGAAAAAACGGCCGGCGGTCAACTCGGCCGGCCTTCCGGCGCTCGCTTCCGCGCCTACGAACGGCTCAAGGGCTACGCCGAACAAGTTAAAGGAACCCTTTTCGAGTCGCAGAAGCTGTTGAAGGCCATCGATGACATTTATCGCTATCCGCTGCGACCGACCGCAATCGAGGCACTGAACCGCCAACTGCGCAGCGGCGTCTCAGATGAAGATCTGGCCGAGTTGGTCGTCGGCTTGCGCGACGAGGATCGCTTGTGCCTGATTCACGAAGAAGAGCAAACGCGCGAACCGCTCATCATTTGTTCGATGGGGTTGCGCGACGTGCGGTAAAGGCGAACACGATGACCATTCACTTTGAGCGAACGCGCGACTGTCTGAAACAATTCGACTTCCGCAAGTTGTTTGTGGAGGAGTTGGGATGGTCGCAACCTTCCGCCCGCAAGCCCACCGTCTTCTCCGTCAAGGACTTGTCGTTCACCCGCTGTCCCCTCGCGGAACTCGCCGGAGTGGCCGTCCTGGAAGTTGAGGCCGAAGACGGCAAGATCCCGGACGCCAAGCTCCGCAGCGCCGTTCATAAGGAAATCGCCAAGCACTACCACGAAAATTTGCTCATCTTCGTCGATGCCGACCGCACCCAGAGCCTGTGGTATTGGGTCAAGCGCCAGGACGGCAAATCCTACCCGCGCGATCACCTGTATCTCAAAGGACAGCCCGGCGACTTGTTCGTCGGCAAACTCGGTCAAATCGTCTTCGATCTCGCCGATTTCGACGCCGAAGGCAACGTCGGCATCGTCGAAGTCGCCGGCCGCTTGCGCACCGCCTTGGACGTGGAGCGCGTCACCAAACGCTTCTACAACCAATTTCAGGAACAGCACGGCGTCTTTCTGGAACTGATCGCCGGCATCGACGACGAACACCAACGGCGCTGGTACGCCTCGGTCCTGCTCAATCGCCTCATGTTCATCTACTTCCTGCAAAAGAAAGGCTTCCTGGACGGCGGCAATCTCAATTATCTGCGCGGCAAGCTCGACCAGTCTAAGCAACATGGCGAGGACCGCTACTTCCGCGACTTCCTCAAACCGCTCTTTTTCGAGGGCTTCGCCAAGCCGCCGCAAAAACGGACGGCAGAGGTCAATCGTCTCCTCGGCTCTATTCGCTATCTCAATGGAGGTCTATTCCTGCCGCACCAGGTCGAACGGCAGAATCCCCATCTCGACCTGCCCGACCGGGCCTTCGACAATCTCTTCGATCTTTTCGACCGCTACTCCTGGAACCTCGACGACACGCCCGGCGGTAAGGACGACGAGATCAACCCCGATGTGTTGGGTTACATCTTCGAGAAATACATCAATCAAAAGGCGTTCGGTGCCTACTACACGCGCACGGAGATTACGGAGTATCTGTGCGAACGCACGATTCAACGGCTGATCCTCGATGCCGTCAACACCTCCGAGGAAGCCCGCAAGCACGCCCTCCCCGGCGTCAAGTTTCGCCATTACGACAGCTTGGGCGATCTTCTGATTGCTCTGGATGCCGACCTATGCCGCCGTCTCCTGTTGGATGTGCTGCCCAAACTGAGTCTGCTCGATCCCGCTTGCGGTTCTGGTGCCTTCCTGGTGGCGGCCATGAAGACGCTCATCAACGTCTATTCGGCGCTGGTCGGCAAGATCAAATTCGTCAACGACCGCACCCTATCTCAGTGGCTGAAGGATGTGGAACGCGATCATCCCAGCGTGCCGTATTTCATCAAGAAGACCATTATCACCGACAACCTCTTCGGCGTGGACATCATGGAAGAGGCCACGGAAATCGCCCGTCTCCGTCTCTTTCTGGCCCTGGTGGCTTCGGCGCAGAAAGTCGAGGATCTCGAACCGCTGCCGAACATCGACTTCAACATCCTGGCCGGCAACTCGCTCCTCGGTCTGATGCGCGTGGACGATGGCAATTTCGACAAACATCACGCGCAAGGCAACCTCTATCGCAAAAATTACCGAGAGGTACTGGAGGAAAAGAATCGCCTCATAGACGGCTACCGGCACGCCGCCACCTACGCCGACGATCTCAGCGCTCTTCGAGACGACATCAAGGCCAAGAAGGACGAAGCCTATCAAACCCTCAACGACATTCTGTTGGAGGAATTTCAATCGCTGGGCATCAAGTGCGAACGGGCGACTTGGGACGCGGCCAAGAATCGCTTGGGAAAGCCGAGCAAACGTCCGCTCAAGCCCGAAGACCTCGAACGGTTGCATCCCTTCCATTGGGGCTTCGAGTTCGATGAGATTCTCCACAAGCACGGCGGCTTCGACGCCATCATCACCAATCCGCCCTGGGAGATCTTCAAGCCCAACGGCAAGGAATTTTTCGAGCAACATTCCCAGATCGTCACGAAGAAAAACATGACGATCCACGAGTTTGAAAAGGAACAAGAACGCCTGCTCAAGGACGCCGAGATTCGCGCGGCGTGGCTCGATTACCTCAGCCAATTTCCCCATCAGTCGGCCTATTTCCGCGCGGCCCCGCAGTACCGCAATCAAATCAGCATCGTCAACGGCAAGAAGGCCGGAACCGACATCAATCTCTACAAGCTGTTCGTCGAACAATGCATCAATTTGCTGCGAAGTGGTGGACGCTGTGGCATTATCATTCCCGGTGGTATTTACACCGATCTGGGAACGAAGCAATTGCGTGAAGTCCTGCTGACCGAGAACACAGTTTCCAATCTGTACGGTTTGTCCAACGAAAAGTTCATCTTTGAAGGGGTCCACCACGCGCAGAAATTCTGCATCTTGTCGTACATGAAGGGCGGCCGAACGGAGTCGATTGAAGCAGCCTTTCGCATCAACCCGCGTGAGGCGGTGGGTATGGAGCATCTAGACCGTTTCTTCCACAATCCCGTCGAACACGTTTATATCACGACAGACCTCATCCGCCGCCTGTCGCCGGATTCGCTTTCGGTGATGGAGTTCAGATGCGACCTCGACGTGCAGATTGCCGAAAAAATGCTTCGTTTTCCGCTGCTCGGTGAAGAGCGCGACGATACCTGGAACGTGAAGTTCTACCGCGAGTTTGATATGACCAACGACAGCGCCCTGTTCCACCAAGCACCGGGGAAGGATCGGCTGCCGTTGTACGAAGGCAAGATGATTTGGCAATTCGACCATCGCCTTGCCGAGCCGCGCTACTGGGTCAGCGAAAAAGAGGGGCGAAAGGCACTACTTGGCAGCGTCCGAGATGCGGGGCAGGTTCTTGACTATCAGGGTTATCGATTCGGTTTCCGCGACATCGCGTCGAACACCAATGAGAGGACTGCGGTAGCCACAATTATTCCTCCGACGTTTCATGGCAATAAGCTGCCGACAGCTCGCATCATTGGCAACAAGCACGAGCGCATGATTCAAAACGAGGAACAGGTTTACTTGGCGGCTATCGTCAATAGCTTTATTTTTGACTTTATGATGGGTCCAATCCCGAAAAGGGGTGAATGTCAGCTGACTTTTGGGTATGCTGGGGACTGGCTGTCCGTGGTTCGTTTCCCCAAAGGAGGCTGTGCCATGCAAGTCTGTACGGATCCCGCACGTCACTCG
>JAJXWW010000036.1 GCA_021781415.1 Planctomycetota bacterium | reverse complement strand
TAAAACCGGCACGACCATCGGCTTGATGACCTCCGCGCCGACGCCGTGGCTCCACAACAACGGTGCGAGGCCGAGTATCATGGTTCCTTCGGTCAAGAGCTTGGGGCGCAGGCGATGGACCGCACCGTCCATGACCGCCTGGCGCAGTTGTTCCAGGCTCATGTTTTCGAGTCCGCCGGCGCGTTCGACGGCCTCGCGCAGATAGACGAGCATGATGATGCCGGTGGCCGTGGCCATGCCGAAACAGGCGATGTAGCCGACCCACACCGTTACCGAGAAGGGATAGCCGAACAACCATTGTGTGAAGACGCCGCCGGCCAGCGCTCCGGGTACCGCGAACATCATCAGCGCGGCATCGGCTAAATCGTGATAGGTCAGCCAAAGGACGAGGAAGATCAGCCCGAGGACGAGCGGTGAAATCAGCCACAAGGTGTTGTCGGCCTGTTCCTCGTGTTCAAACTGTCCGGTCCACTCCAGGAACACGCCGGACGGCAGTTGCACGCGGGCGGCAACCGCGCGGCGTGCCTCATCCACAAACCCGGAACTGTCGCGCCCGCGCACATTGAGGCGAACGTAATTGCGCAATAGTCCATTTTCGCTCTTAATTGTCGCTGGCCCCTCGGCGATGCGCACCTCGGCCACCTCGGCGAGTCGGACGTAGGCTCCTGGAGAACTGAATACAGGCACGGGCAGGTTGCCGGCCGATTCTTCGTCGGCGCGCCATTCGTCCGTATAGCGAATGCGCACGGCATGGCGTTCGCGGCCTTCTAAAGTTTGCGTCGCCACCTTGCCGCCGAGAGCGACTTCGACCACATCGTTGATGTCGGCCACGCGAACGCCGAGGCGCGCGGCTCGGTCGCGGTCGGGAAGGATGCGCAAATAGCCCTTGCCCCGAAGGCGGTCGGCGACGACGTTGGCCGCTCCGGGAATCTTCGCCACCACCGCCGCCACGTCCTCCGAAGCGCGAATCACATCGTCGAGCCGCCGGCCAAGTACGCGCACTCCCACGGTTGTATTCACGCCGGTTGAGAGCATATCCACGCGGTTTTGAATGGGCATGGTCCATACGTTGGTCCAACCGGGCATCTGCATGGCGCGATCCAACTCGCCACCGAAACCGGCCAATTCGGAGCGCTCGGCGGCGCGAAGATCGAGTTGTTGAGCGAGATCGGCTTTCAGTTTCTCTTGAAGTCGATCCAACGCGGGAGGAGGGGGCAAGAGAGGGACATTTGGAGTCCGCATGATGTGTTGATGCGAACTATCCATATCCATGCCGAAATGTAGATTGCGCGGCGGGGGAGCGTCCGCAGACGGCGCTCCGCCGTGATGATGTTCCGACGAAGCGTCTGTGGGAACCTCAAGGCGATAGCCGCGACGTTTCTGGACGTAGGCCAAAACCTCGGCATCGACACCCGAAGAGCGACCGAGTGCTTCCTCTACGATCGAATAGTTGAGAATCTCCGCTGCACGCGTCGCCAATTCGCCGTTGAGACGGTGAATGTGTTCGAGCCAGAGGGCATGACGCTCGGCGGAGAGTTTCTCATGCAACCTGTCGAACAAATCCGGCGGTTTGCCCCCAAGTAGACGGTCTATGGCGAGGAAAGCATTGGCTAACGGACCCGGACGGTAGGCGAATGGATCGCTGCCCGGCTTCAGCATTTGCAGTTCGTCCATGAGGCGAACCGACTCGCGCGCCAGCAGGACCACGTCTTCCGGCGTGAGATCGCGGGCCAAACGCAGAGGGAATCCGCCTCGTTCCAGATCGCCGCGCCGCTGTCTGTCGGCGAGAGCTGCTTTTTCAAGATCGCTGATATTCTTTTTTAGCGAATCGTTCTTGCGGAGATGCTCAAGTAGTTGACCGCGACCGGACTGAAGGAGGCGCAGGCCAAGGCGCGACTCGAACTCTTGATTGCGTTGGTAGGCGTACTCGCGCATTTGTGCATCGAAGAGAGGCAGGACAACCATGACCGCCTCGTTGACCTTGGATTCGCGCTCCGCATCGGAAGTGGGAGCAATCGTCCCCGCTTGCGTCAGTTCGTCGAAAACGTAATGAGCGAGGCGCATGGCGTCCGCGGAGGAGAGCTTGCGCCGCGGCCAAAGATCTTGCGGTCGGAAGTTCACCATCGTTTCGATCATGTCCAGCGGCGCGGGATCGCTGGAGGTTTCGGCGCGGCCCGCTTTGCCGACGACCATATCGACTTCCGGGAAACGGCAGAAGACCATGTCGCGCGCCTTCAGATCGTCGGCGGATTGTGCAATTGACGCCCACGGCACCGTTATGGGCATGTCCATCACCATGCCCTCGTCGATCGGAGGAATGGGTTCGTAACCGAGCGGTTTGATAAACGCCTCCGCGAGGAGGGCGAGGAGCGACAAGCTGAGCGCCGCGGCGATGCGCATGACGTTGCTGCGTGCGGCATACAAGCCGCCGAGCAGCGCCACGGACAAGATCGGCAATTTGAGCCAGCGCGAACCGAGCGGAGCAAAGCCCAGAACGAACGTCGCGCCCACGAACCAGACAATGGCCAAGGGATGATCGAGAGCGAACTGGAGCATGGGACGATAGGCGGCAATCGCGCCGCGCACCAGCCAGCTATCCGTCTCGCTGCGGAGCCGCCCACGAATGAAGAAGGTGCAAAGCGCCGGCACGAGCGTTACCGCCAAAACGGCAACGGCGACTAGAGCGAAACATTTGGTGAACGCCAGCGGACGGAACATCTTGCCTTCGATCCCACCCAACGCGAACACAGGCAGGAACGACAGCAGCATGATGACGACCGAGAAGAAAATCGGCCGTCCGACGGTGCGGCAAGCCGATAAGACAATCGCACGCACGTCGCCGGTGACGGGCCGATCGCCGAATTCCTCGTGCAGTCGGTGCATGACGTTCTCGGCCACAACGATGGACGAATCGACGAGTACGCCGATAGAAATGGCGATACCGGCGAGGGACATAATGTTCGTCTGAATGTCGGCGATGCCGAAGCGGCGCAGCAGCCACATGACGAGAAACGACGCCAGCGCCGCCAACGGCAACGTCAACGAGATGACAAACGAAGTGCGGAAGTGCAGCAGTACCAGCAGCACGCAGATCGTCGCCGTGGCCATCGCCTCGATCAGCGTGCCGGTGACGGTGCCGATCGCGCCCTGAATCAGAGGTGTGCGATCGTAAAAGGAGACGACGCGCACACCGTCCGGCAGCCCGGTTTGCAGTTCTCGAACCTTTTCCTTGAGGCGGCGCGTCACATCCAGAGCGTTCTCGCCTTGACGCATGAGGACTACTCCGCCGGTAACTTCGCTGCCGTCCTTTTCGAGGACGCCGCGGCGCGGAGCCGGAGCAAAACCCACGGTAGCCACCTCGGTCAAACGAACGCTGCTCCCGGAAGCACGCTTCACCAGTATGTTTTCGAGGTCGTGAAGGATGCGTTTCGGGTCGAAGTCGGTGTCTTCTTTTGGAGATTGACCGAGCCAACCGACGCTGTGGACGATGTACTCGGCGTTGGCCTTATGGATCACGTCGCCGCCCGCCGCCGCGTTGCTGCGGGACACGGCCTCCACTGCATCCGACAGCTGCACACCCAAGGCTCGCATTCGGCGCGGATCGAGAGAGACGGCGTATTCGCGATTGTACCCGCCGACGCTGGCGACCTCGGCGACACCGGCCACGGATGCCAATTGCGGGCGGACGTACCAATCCTGTATGGCACGGAGTTGGCCGAGATCGAGGCCCAATCCCTCGACCGTATACCAATAGATTTGCCCCGTGGCGGCGGCATCCGGAGCGAGCGCCGGCACGACTCCCGCAGGCAATCCCTCACGGGCGCGCGTCAAGCGCTGACTCACGCGCTCGCGCGCCGCCGTGAAGGAAACGCCGTCTTCAAAAATGATGCTAATCATCGAGAAATTGAAATCGCTCGACGATCGAACCACGCGGACGCCTTCCAATCCTTGCAGATGCAACGACAACGGATAGGTGACGTGTGCTTCGATCTCCGGCGGACTATGGCCGGGCCATTCCGTGAAAACAATCGTTTGATTCTCGGACAGATCGGGTATGGCATCGACCGGCGTTTGATAGACGGCGTACACTCCTCCTAGCGCCAGCAGCAGACCGGCGGCCACGACGAGCCAACGATTGCGGATCGAGAATTCGATTGCGCGCTCGATCATAAATGGTGTCTCACGTCACTTTGCCGGCATTTTCGATAGATACTTTGTGGGTTCTTTGCGCAACGGTGCTTCGCATCCCTTGCAGCAGACGAACACGATCCGTCCCGCCACCTCGACCCGAACCGGGCCGCCCATCGAGTCGAGCGGTTCTCCCGTGACCGGACAGATTTTTTGTTTTTCCACGAGGATTCGATCCTCGGCTGAGGGTGAACCCGGCGTCGTCTCCGGATGATGGTGCGCCGGCGTGCTGGATCCACGCGAAGCTCCGAAATAGGTAGCGGCCAAGCCGGGATTGAGCCACATCTCGGCGTCGAGCAAAAAAGCACCCGTCGCTGCCACGCGCTGATCGGAATCCAATCCACTCAACACGGCATAAAAGTCACCGCAGCGAGGACCGACGACGACCTCAACGGCGTCGAACATCCCAGGCCCTGTCTCGACAAAAACCACCTTGCGCGATCCGCGATCGATGACCGCGCTAATCGGAACGGCCAAACCGTAGCCTTCGCCGAGTACGGTCTGTCGGCAAGCTTTCACCACCAAGGAATAAGCGCCGCCGGGGATGCCTGGAATCGATTGGGTCAGCAGCGCATGCAGCGCCACCTCGGCGGCGCTCTCCTTTCGCCATTCGTCCATTTGGGCGCGCCGCCACCAGGGTAAGCGCGCGATCGGCGCTTCGACGCGCGCGGCGATCAGCGATCCCGAACGCAAATCGCGCTCGGGATCATCCAACTCCAGCCGGACGAACACGCTTCGTCGCTCCCATTTACTCTCGGTTTCGATGCGTGCAATCCGGCCGCGAAAGGGCGGGTGTCCCGGTAGTGCGTCGTCGCTGGCTTCCACGCGCTGCCCCTCCGTCAGAACCGGGACGTCGGTATCGAAGACATCGGCCCGCACGTTGACTGTCGACGCGAAAGTCGAGCGCTCCGCGAGACCAACCAGGACAACCTCGCGGCGCAGGGGTCGATACTCAACGGGGGCGGTTCGGATGCCGGCCAGCTGCACGCGGTAAGGCGAGAATTGCATGCGCGCCACCACACCGTCGGGCAGAGCCACGGCCTCGCCCTTCTTGCGGAGTACCAGCGCCATGTTGCACACCGGACATTTGCCAGGAAAGTCCGAGACGACTCCTGGGCACATGGGGCACCAAAACTCCGCGTCGCTCACCATCGACCGCCCTTGGCCACTCGTCGATCCGGTCAGACGCTCCCAATACTGCCGCGCCGAATGCCAATACCCGACCACCAGCAACACGACGGCCACCACGAGAAAGAAGCGCAAACGGACGATCAGCACGCGCAGCGCCAGCCAGCCGGACGCGGATTTAGATTCCAACGTAGCCATAGAATCACTCGTTGCCTTGTTCTGTCGATAAAGCGGATTGCGTAGGGTGGGTCGAGCGCGGCGAGACCCACCGAAGGGCTACTTATATCCTTCCCAACTTTGGGAACTCTTGTAATCGTCCTCACGAAAGACCCACATGGCAGAGCGTCCGGTGACAACGTAGCGAACGGTCTCCTCCCCTCGAGGTCGGCTCTTGTGCAAGCGCACCGTGAAATACGGAAGGCCATCCTGGCCCGTTTCCTCGCCGACGATCTCGAACGACTCCAAACGCTGACCCTTCTGCCAAGCGGAATCAACGACCTGGATAGGAGGAGAAACCGTTTCCACGGGTCCGAGCGGTTGACCGTTCACCCACGCGCCCAAAACGGTCTCCAAGGCTTGACGGCTCGAAGCCGGCGAGGGTACAAAATTCGGAGAACGGTTGCAGCCCAAACCGCACTCGCCCAGACCGAGCAAGACAGCGGAACCAACGAGAAACGCAATGCGATTTCTTCGCTGCCCGTTTTCCTTGTCGTGTTGCCGATCGATCATCGTTCAACTCCTAGAAGTCGGGACCGAGAATGTCGCCGGCATTGCGCGTGCCCAAGGCGTACCACGTCGTCAAGGAAATCGCGTTGGTGACGAAATGCAGCGATCCGTCGCAGAACACCATGTTGACGCCGTTGGTGTGATAACTCGACGGCGGGCTGTCCATCGCCATGTTGGTCATGCCGCCGGGAAAACCCTTGGCCCCGCAATTGTTGGTGTTGGGAGGCGAGACGTGATTGTAGAGCGTACAGCAATCTTCGCCCATGGCCCAGCACACGCCGCCGTCGTAACACATGGGGATTCCCGTGGTCGGATTCTGCGATTGACACGCTTGGTAGGCTCCGGCGAGTGTCGTTTGAACGGGCATCAACAGCATGACGGTGCGCGGATTGAACACCCCGCCTCCGCGTAGCCGTTCGCTGAACATGGAAGTATTACTCGTGCCGTCGGTAATCTGAGCGATGGAAACGTTGCTCTGATGGTAGAAGACGCCGTTGGGCGTCAGTCCGGGCGCGAGCGTACTCTGCAGTCCGGGAGCATCGCCGAGATCGCACATAAACGCCGTCCCCTGATTGCCGCGATAGTTGTTGCCGGGATAGGACACGCCGTTGGCCGCCGTCACCATCTGTGGCGTCGGGTCCGACGGGCACTGGAAGTTCTTAATCAACGTCAAGCAAGCCGCGTTAATCCCACCGGGATTTGAGTAGGCCTGCATTCAGCCGCAGCCGCCGCTGAACATATCGCCCGTGTTGGGCGGTCGGCTGAAGTTCAGCTGATTGTAGACGTTGCCTTGTTCCAAGAACGGTAACAACTGGCTTTGAGCCGACCAGCGCGCGAATACCGGCGCGCCGGCATAAGGAGGACTTTTGCCGTAGGGAAAGTGCGAATAAGTGCCGTGGAAGTTTTGCGCCGCCAATCCCAACTGTTTGAGATTGTTCTGGCATTGCACGCGAGCGGCGGCCTCGCGCACTTTCTGAACTGCCGGTAGAAGCAAGCCGATCAAAATAGCGATAATGGCGATGACGACCAACAGTTCGATCAACGTAAAAGCAGAACGAGTGCGAGAACGATTCATAGTGGTTGACCTCTAAGTACGGAACGCTAGTTCGATCCGGTGACACCGGAACGAAGTACGGAAACATCACAGCGGGCAAACGAGCGCTCAACCGAGATGTTGTTGACGTGCAACCGACATGCCTTGCGAACCGTGCAGGGCACAAGGAAGCGCGGCAGCGCGACCTAGGTGCATCGCACCAAAATAAAGACATTACGGATTGCGAAAGGGAAGATTAGACGATGGCGCGCGGGGGATGGAAGATGGAGGAGTCGCAACCGCAAGGCAGCACGAGCGCATTCTCCCAGGGATGCGTTTCAGACGAGGAAAGAGCGAACGTCGGTCGCGGGATCAAAAAGCCCCACTCAGGGACCGTTGACATCCGGATCGACGGAGGAGGCAGCGGTGTGAACGGTTCGCGCGAGCAACCCGGCCCGTTGCAAGGACACGGTTTACTCGGCTGCCGTGCATCGTGCTTGAGCATATCGGCAGTGCCGAACGGCGAGCCAATGGGATCGAGAGACGTTTGAACGGCGTGGGTGGGATAGTCGCAACCGGCGTGTGCCGGAGTCGGCGCAAGGCAAACGACCGCCAGACATGCCAACGGCAAGCCGACGGACGCGGAAGCCAAACGCCGGATGGATCTACCCATCGACGATCCACAATCGTGAAAAGGGTGAAGGGGAGTCGCTAACTTCGCACACCACACTCTACTTACATTATCCACAATCTTATCCATCTTTTCGCGCGATGCAAGAGAAAAAGTGAAAAAAAGCACTCGACCCACCTCGAATCGGAAAAGAGGAGACTGCACCGCGAACGAAGGAACGATTTTTTACATTCCGATGCCGACGCTTGTGGTTGCGCCCTGGCTTGCCTACAATGTACCCACCTTTGAGAGAATTCGATCCCGCGACTCTCTTACATTCCAAACGAAGGGGAAGCACGATGTCGCACCAGGCAAGTCCATCCGCATCCAGATTCCGTCCTCTCTTGGCAGCGGTATTGCTGCTGGCCGTGGCGATGCCCGTTGGGGCCGAGGACAAAAAACTCGACTCGTCGCTGGGGCTTATCGACTCGTCGCTGGGGCTTATCCCGGCCGACGCCGCCTTCTACGGCTCCATGCTCCGCAACCGCGAGCAGTTTCAAGCCGTCGCCAATAGCAAGACCTGGGCGAAGATTACCAAGCTCCCCTTCTATCAACTGGCGCGCATCGCCGTTCAACAACAGTTTGATAGCGAGCAATTTGCCGAAGTTCGCGCCTGGATGAAGCAGGATGAAAACCGCGATCTGCTCGCCATGCTTACCGATGCCGTCTCCGACGACATCTTCTGCTATGGCGGCGGCAATTGGGTGGATTTCATCGATCTCTACCAACAGATGTATAGCGGTATGCGTTACACCGGTCCCATCGAGCAGTTCTTCAAGGATCCCAACTTCAAGGATCAAAAAGCGATGCAGTACGCTCAGATACGCGGCATGCTTCGCGTCTTGGCGCGGAATCCTAAAAAGATGAAGTTCCCCGATCTCGTCTTCGGTTTCAAAATCAAGGACGCCAAGAAGGCGGCGGCACAGATCGATCGATTGGAAATGATGGCTCAGATCCTGCCCACGCTAGTTCCCATGTTCAAAGATCGCGTCAAACGAACGAAGGTCGGCCAAGATAGTTTCCTCACCTTGAACTTCGATGGCGAGATGATCCCGTGGGACGAGATCGACTGGAAAGACGTCGAAGAGGCGGCGGGCGAATTCGACGGCGTGCGCAAGAATCTGAAGAAACTCACGCTTACAGTCAGTTTGGGTGTCCGGCACGGATATCTCCTCTTCGCCATCGGTTCCACGGCGCAGGGTCTGACGGCGTTGGGGGGCGAGGGGCCTCGTCTGACGAGCCGAGCGGAACTGAAACCGTTGATGGCCCACCTCGAAAAGCGGCTCACGGGCGTTGGATACAACAGCAAGGCGTTGGCCACCGTCTCGCAAATGAGCAAGGAAGACATCGATCAATTGACCGTCATGGCCGAGAAAGCTCTCGACGCCGCCGGCGTCGCGGAGAGCAAACGCAAGGCCATCATGAAGGATCTCTCCGGCTTGGCCTCCGAGTTTAAGAAAAGCCTCTCCCCAGCGGGCGCTTCGCTGAGTTTCTCCTACCTGAGCGAGCGCGGCTACGAAGGATATACCTACGAATATGGCGAGTTTCCGGATCGAGATAGTTCTAAACCGCTGACGCTCCTTCAACACGTCGGCGGCAATCCGATCCTGGCGACGGTCGGCCGCTCCAAAAATTCGCTCGAACAGTACCAACAGATCTCGAAGTGGGTCAAAATAGCCTTCGGTCACGCCGAGCCGTTGATCTTGGAAAAGATCGGCGAAGCGGAGAGAAAGCAGTACGAGGAAATAAGCAAGTTGGTCTTCCCGTTGCTGAAACGATTCGATGAGATCAACGCCAAGATGTTGCTGCCGGCGCTGGCCGACGGACAAGCCGGCCTCGTCCTCGACGCCAAGTGGAAGAGCAAGCAATGGCATCCCCAACTTCCGCAAGGAGGCAAACAGCTGCCGATGCCGGAGCTGGCGCTCCTCGTCGGCGTCAGCGACCGCGACTTGCTGGAAAAAGCGATGAAATCGTACGGCAAGTTGATCGAAGATGTCTTGGTCGAAATCAAGAAGCACGCGCCGCCGGATTCGCAACCTCCGTTCACGAAACTGCCCGCGCCGGAAGTCAAAGAAGGCACGAGCGGCAAGATCTATCTCTGGCGTCTACCGAAAGAGTTGCAAGTCGATGCTCGCGTCGCGGTGGCGACGGGGCTTTCGGAAAAGGTCGGCGTGGTGGCTCTCTCCGCGGAACACGTCGAACGTCTGTTGAGCGGTAAGCCGCTCAAGGTCGAAGGCGGACCTTTAGCCAACACGAAAAGGCCGTTGACCGGCGCTTCGTACTTCAACTGGCCCGTTTTCGTCGATGCCTTCTCGCCGTGGGTGATGTTCGCGGTCGAACAAGCACCGTTGGATCTACTTCCCGCTCCCGGCAACGCGGAAAAGAAGCAAGGTGGCGATGCCAACAAGACGCAGCGCGAAGTCATCGTGTTCCACGTCCGCACGATTCTCGAAGCCTTAAAGGCCATCGGCATCTCCACCAGCGCCACCTACATTCGAGACGGAGCGATGATAACCCATAGCGAAATCGTCCTCCACGACGAATGAGAGTCCGGTTCCAAACGCCCCTCTTCTTGAGAGGATGGGGAAGAGGGACGTTTGAGAAGGTCTCGCTCCCACGCTCCCGCGTGGGAACGAGCGTGTGGACGCTCTGCGTCTTTTTAGACGCACCGCGGAGCGGCGGAACGTGCATTCCCACGCGGAGCGTGGGAATGAGAAGTTCGCACCCAAGTGCCGGACCTGTATCCGTGCGGATGCGCAGCGCCTTTCGTCTTGCCCCAATTCCCCTCTTTTGCTAGACCTTACGTCATTCGTCGAGACGATTGTTTAAGCAGGGGAGAGCGGACATGATTCCAATCGATTTAACGGGCAAGGTTGCACTCATCACCGGCGTCGGCGACAACGAGAGCTTCGCATGGTTCATCGCCAAGACGCTTCAAGCGGCGGGCGCGCGGCTGATCTTCGCCGTCCATCCGCGCATGATTCGCATCGTCGAAGGGTTCCTGACCGGCGACGCTCCCCACGATCTTGAGAGCCGTAAACTGCCCTCCGGCGGCATGCTTCAGGTCGATAAACTGCTGCCCTGCGACGTCAGTTTCGACACGTTGGCCGACGTGCCCGAAGCCACCCGCTCGGATCGGCGCTACAAGCGCGTCGAAGAGCAACGCGGCGATTACTCGATAGAAGGACTCATGAAATCGGTAAAAGATTCGCACGGCGGCATCGACGTACTCATTCACAGCGTCGCTTTCGCCCCGGAGATCAAGAGTAAACTCGTCGATACCACGCGGGCCGGTTATTGGACGGCCATCAGCATCAGCGCTTATTCGTTGATCGGCCTGGTGCGAGCGGGATTGCCTTTGATGGAGAATCGACCGAACGGCGCTGCGGTGGTGGGGCTGACGTACCTGGGCGGCGATCGCGTCGTTCCGCACTACGGTGGCGGCATGTCCACGGCCAAGGCGGCCCTGGAGATCGACGCCAAACAACTGGCCCACAACGTCGGTACAAAGAACGTTCGCGTCAATCTCATTTCGGCCGGCCCCTATGCCTCGCGCGCGGCCAAGGGCATCGGCGACATCCAGCAAATGATCGACTACGCCGCCGAGCGTTCGCCGCTGCCGCGCGGCATCACCCCGGAAGAAGTGGCCAACACCACGGCGTTTCTGTGCAGCCCCCTGGCCTCGGGCATCACCGGACACGTTTTGTACGTCGATTGCGGCTACAATGTGATGGGCGTGTGAAGCCTCGCAGGACATCCGCCAATGAATCGGGGCTTCAGGATGACAAGGCCCAACGTCTATCGGCTGCCGCCGGATATAGCCGATTTCGCCGATCGATATCAGGAAGCGCTTAGCCGAGCGATCGGCAATCGAATGCGCCAAGTGGGAGTTCCGGAGGAGCTGATTGGCATCGAATGGTGGGGAATTGAGAAGGGGCCGTTTGTCCGCTACCACCCACCTCAATTCGGCGGTAATATTCGCAGGGGCAGCAACGGCAAACCGGGCATCAACGTCGATGCGACGGTCTTCGATGCCAACGCCCCGAAAATGGGCCTGCTGTTGTCTTGGAGAACCGCGAGCCTGCGCCATCGGATTGATGCCGTGATTGCACACGAATATACCGAGGCTTTGGCACCTCAAGGAGAAGACTTTCACCTGTATGCAGTGAAGAATGCCGGTAACCGTTCACTGCCCTGCGAGTAGTGACGGGGCCGGTAGGCCCTGGCGATGAGCCACCAACGAATGATACAGAAACCCCAGCACCGGCCGTTTTTGCAACCGCAGCGTCTGCG
>JAJXWW010000077.1 GCA_021781415.1 Planctomycetota bacterium | reverse complement strand
AGGCGGAACGATTGGCCCGCGCCCAGGCCGACGCCGTGGCCGAGAACGAACGGCAACCGGATCGGGCCGCCTCCGAAGAAGGACAACGACGCCAGCGGGAGATCGCGCGCGAAGCGAGCGAGATACGCGGAGGAGAAGCGGCCTCACAAGAGAAAAAGCGCGCCTTGGAAGCGTTCCAGAACCTCGAACGAGCGTCTCCTCGGGATCGGGGACAAGCGAGTCGCCAGGCGGCGGACGCGCTGCGCGATTTCGCCGACCGTCTCTCGGGCCGCAACGAGGCAGCCGACAAGGCGAATCATCTCGCCAGCCAACAGCGTGCCTTGGCCGATGAAGTCGCCGCGGATCGCACGGATAAGAATGCCGCCGAACGACAAGCCGAATTGGCGAGACAGCTACGCCGTCTGGACGGACGCAAAGCACTACCGCAAATGGTGGAGACGCGGGCGCGAATGGGAGATGCCGTGGTGGCACTGACGCGAGCCAAGAATCCCAGCGACGCCAAAAGGGCCGTTGCTCGCGCCGCCGATTCTGCCGACCGACTCGCCGAGAAGCTCGCCGCCACGAGCAAACGTCCGGCTTCTCCGGTCGAAGCGCCGCAGCCCCGTTCGCCCCGCCCGATCGTGTCTCCCATCGACCCACCCACGCCCTCCGGTTTGCCCAGCGCCGAGTTGCGCGACCTTGCTCGCCGGCTGGCCCAACAACAGCGTGCATTGAGCGATCGCGTGAAGCGCCTAAACCAGTCGACGAACGACGAACGACCTTCGTTGCTCGACAATCCCGTTGAGGATCTCGTCCGACGGCAAGCGGCCGTCGCCAAAGAGGCGGAGGAATTGGCGCGAGATGTCGCCGATGAGCAAGGCGACAAGGCCGCCGTGGCGCGCCAGGCGGGACAAGCGCGAGAAACCACGGCGGAGGCGGCGCGGCAACTCGTCGCCGGTTCTTTGCCGACGGCTCTACGCGCCGGCGAGCAGAGCGCCGACAGACTGAGACAACTGGCCTCTCAATTGGTCTCTTTGCCTCGAGGCGTGGAAAATCCGACCAAGGATGTCCTGCTCCAAGCTCGACGGTTGAGCCAGCGCCAACAGGAAATCAATCGGTTATTGCAACCTCTGGCCAACGATGCCCGCGCTCAGGCGGGTCGGCAACAAGCGCGCCAGCGCGAATTGGAACGCGAGACCTCCGATTTGATGCGCCAATTCCAAGACTCGGCCCAGAAGCCCGGCGCATCGGAAGCGATGAAGTCGGCCATGCAACGAGCCGGAGGTGACAGCGACAGCGCCAGACGGGACATGCGGCAAGCGAACGAACGAGCGCGGAGCGGCGATTCGTCGTCGGCGAAGGAATCGCAAGACAGCGCCGCCGCGGCACTCGATCGCGCCGCTCAAACGGCGGCCTCGGCTGCGCGCGCGTCGTCCGGCAAATCGGCAAAAGCCTCGTCCAAGGCCGGCGAAGCGATGACCCAAGCCGCCGGACAGATGGCCGACGCTCAGGGGCAGCTTTCGCAAGGCAAACCCGGACGGGCACAGGCTGCCATGAAGCAAGCGGCGCAGTCGCTGGCTCAGGCGGCGGGACAAATGGCCGCCGGTGAACCGTCGCAATCCGGACGCCCCAGTCCATCGGCTCAATCTGCTGGAGGAGGCGCGCAGCCCGGAGGATTGCCGAACCTCAGCGCCTATGGACTCGACTCGACTGCCTACGCAGGGAAGAGTTGGGGCGAGTTGCCGGGCGAATTGCGCACCAAGATCGTTCAAGACATGCGGGCCAACTACGGCGACGACTACGCGCGCACCATTAAGTATTACTTCGAGCATCTCGCCGATACGAGGAAGAAATGAAATCCGTCGCGCATCCGGCGATCTTCGCCGCCGTCTCGTTCGCCGCCCTCGTCCCTTGCGCAAAAGGTGCTGAGGTCGATCGCGCGGCCCAAGTCGATCGCGCCGTCGAACGCGGGCTGGAGACCTTGCAAGTGATGCAGGATAAAACGGAGGGATGTTGGCGGGATCGACACAATCGCCCCCATCCCGCCGTTACCGGACTGGCCGTCATGGCTTTCCTGTCGGCCGGCCATGTGCCCGGCGAAGGACGCTATGGCCCGCTCATCGAGAAGGCCGTTCGCTGGGTTTTACGCCAGCAGAAGGACAACGGGCTGATTGCCACGGACGATGCCCAGGAGATGTATCAACACGGCATCGCCACTCTGATGCTGGCCGAAGTTGCCGGCTCCACCGATGCCGAGTTGGCCCGCTCGATTCGCAAGGCGCTCGTTAAGGCGGTGCGCGTCATTCTCAAAGCCCAACGAAGCAACGGCGGCGACAACGGAGGCTGGCGCTATCATGTGGCCGATGTCGATGGCGCGGACATCAGCGTCACCGGCTGGCAGGTCATGGCGCTCCGCGCCGCCCGCAATCTCGGCTGCGACGTTCCTTCCTCCGCCATCGACCGCGCCGTCGCCTATATCAAACGCTGCCACGATAAGGGCAGCGGAGGATTTCGTTATCAGACCGGAGGAGGCGTCACCGTCGCCTGCACCGGCACCAGCGTTCTCGCTCTGGAAATATGCGGCAAAGCCCACCATCGCAGCGACGAAGCCCTCAGCGGCGGAGCATACCTTATCGCCAAACAAAACCTGCCCCGCGCCGGACAAGAATGGTTCTACTATTCGATCTACTATGGCTCGCAGGCGGCCTTTCAACTTGGCGGCAACTACTGGACGGTGTTTCGACCCACCATGCACGACGTTTTGCTCGGCATGCGCAGTGGCGGGGGTTTCTGGGACGGTCAGACCGGCGACGCCCAACAGGGCGGGCGCGCGTACTGCACCGCGATGGCCCTCCTTGCCCTCACCGTCGAGTACCGATTCCTACCCATCTATCAACGCGGCGAAGAACCTAGCGAGAAGTGATGCGATGGAGACGGCGCGCAGAAGAGCGGCGTAAGCCGATGAGGAATCCGCATCGACCTACGCCGCCCCGCTTCGCCGACGTTATTTGTCCGGTTTCGCCGGCGGGATCGGTTTGTCCGCGCCGGTCTTCGGCGCGTTGTCGCCGGGGCGATCGGAAGTATACGACGACGGGCTTTTTTCTCGTGTCGAATGCGGACGGCGGTAGCCAATCATGTCGAGGTAGTTGAGGAGGCTGACCGTGCGCACCCCGAGTTTGCCCGCGTCGGCCTGCATGATTTTACGACTGTTGCTGGCTTCCTCAACCGCCTTGGAAGGTTTGCCCACGGTCGGCGAATCGGGCAGTTCGCCGATAATCAAGAACTCCGTTCGGTAGCTCATCTGTCCCTTCACCTTGCCGTCTTTGGGGTCCAGATAGGCATCGACGATGACATTCTGCCGCTCGAGGGAGCGCATGAATTCGGGCAGATCGTCGCGGCCGTCTCCCGTCAGATCGACGATGCCGGAGATGGCGATGTGTTTCTTCAGGTTCGGATCCCATCCCGGATTGTAAATCACATCGCGTTCGATGATCGGGTCGCGGTCTGCGTCTTTCACCGAAGTGACGCGCGTTTGCGACAGGTGAGGGCCGATCACATTGATGACCTCCAGCGTCCCCTTGGCTTGGGGATTGGGACGCCCATCGACGCCGATGCCGTGAATCGAGAACGTCAGCTGTGCATTGACGTGATCCGCCGAACCGAGGTTGATGTACGGGTTCGTACCGCGCGTATCCATGCGCACGATGCGCCATTCCGTCCTCATGCTAAGGGGTGCTTGCAGGCTCTTGAGCTGAAGCGCTTCAAGCAGAGATTCTTTCTCCTTCACTCTGCCTTTGAGGGACGCGATTTCTCCCTGAAGCCCCTTGATCTCGGTAGTCAGCTGCGCCCGATTGGCCGCGGCGTCTTCGAGGTCTTTCCTGTTGCGGGCGCTCATGGTTTGCAGGTCGGCCTGGGTCTGCGAGACCAATTGATCTCGCTTGGTGAAGTCTTGTTGGAACTTCGCGGTCAGCGCCTTCAGCTGGTCGTCGAAGTCCTTGCGGGCGGCCAATAGTTCGTCCTCTTTCGTTTGCGCATCCTTCTTGGCTTTGTCGCGCTCTTTGGTCACCTGTTCCTGTTGTTTGGCGAGATTGTCGTAATCGCCTCGCTGTTTGTTGGTGATGCTCTCCGCCGTCTCCACCGGCTGATTGCCATTCCACTTGTATTTGGCTTCGAGCGCCTTGAGGATTTTCGTAATCCCCTCCTCATCCTTCTGGCCCCTCATCTCGCCGCGGTCGAATTGCCCCTTCTGCGTTCCCAGCAACTCGACGCCGTCGAGCGTCTGTCCCTGCCCCAGATAGCTGGCGAACATCATGGATTGGAACTTGTACCAATCGCGCTCTTTCTTCATCGCATCGGCGGTTTTCTTCTCCTCGGCAGCTTTTTTGACGAGCGTTTCCTGCTCGGCGAAGCCGTAGTAGGTGGACACGCCCAATCCGATCGTCGCCAGGATGAAGAACACCATGGTGATAATCAGACCTTGTTTCGATTCGCCTTGATGTTTCGTTCGCGGAGGCATCGGTGCAACCTCATGACAGGAATAGCGACGGGTGCCGAATGGACGCGAGGCGAAAGCCATCGGGCCGCAACTTCAGCAACTCAATCCAATTCCAGTCTAATTGATCCCTTTGCGCTGTCAATGCGATTGACTGGGCAAGACGGGAAGAGTTCGGATAAAAGACGCTCCTTGTCGATTGTAACGAAGTGCGCGGACGCCGAAGCAGCTACAATGAGGCGAGCCGGCTGCGTTCGCTGCCGGATGCGTTCGGGTTTCAGATCGAGGACGACATGATCGGTGCAAAACTCGGATCGTGGATCTTGGAGAAATCGCTTGGTTCCGGCGGCATGGGAACCGTCTACTTGGCGAGGTCGTCGAGCGCGAACGCTCCAGGCTCGTCGTCCGCCAAACGAGCGGCGATCAAAGTGATGGCTCCCGAATTAGCCGTCGATTCGGGGTTTCTGGCTCGATTTCAGCGCGAAATCGACATCCTGGGGCAACTCGATCATCCCAACATCGTCCGTTTCCACGAATCGGGGCAACAGAATGGACGGCCCTATTTCGTCATGGAATACGTTCCCGGTCCCAGCTACGAATCGCTGTTGATCGAGCGGGGCAGACTGCCGTGGCCGGAAGTGCTGGAACTGGCGTGGCAGATCGCGCCCGCCCTCAAGCACGCGCACGATCGCGGCGTCATTCACCGCGACTTGAAACCATCGAATCTTTTGCGTGGAGAACGAGAAGATCCGGGAGGAGATCCCACGCCGACGAGACTTGTGAAATTGACCGATTTCGGGATCGCCAGCCTGTTCGCCAGCCCTCATCTCACGGTGACGGGCGGCATCGTCGGCACGGCGGAGTATCTGTCGCCCGAACAAGCGGCCGGCAAACCCGTCACCCGTCGCAGCGATCTCTATTCTCTCGGCGTGGTCCTGTACACGCTGGCCGCCGGACGCACACCGTTCGAGGGCGAGCCGCTCGATCTGTTGCACAAACATCGCTTCGCGCAGTTCGATCGCCCGATACGCCTTCTGCCGGACATGCCCCACGAATTGGATGAGATCATCTGCGATCTGATGGAGAAAGATCCTTCCAAGCGTCCGGCAGACGCCGCCGTCTTATTTCGGCGTCTCGATCGCCTCAAACACAAGTTGGCCTATCAAGCGACCCAAGCGGGAGGAGTCGGAGCCGGCAACACCTCGGCTCCTTCGGCGGCGGCATCGGCAACGCGCTCTCCCTTAAACGCCGAGGGGCCGGCCACATTGATGAGCCGTCTGATGCGCCAAGAGTTAGAGCGCGAACGCAGCGGCGGTCCCGTGCGCCGGTTCCTCCATCGTCCGTCGGTACTCGTCGTGTTGCTCGGTCTCACGTTGGGATTGCTCGCCTGGTCGTTCTGGCCGCTGAGCGCCGAAACCATGTACCAACGCGGCGCGGCGCTCATGCAGTCGGACAATCCCGACGATTGGGAGACGGCATGGGATAAATATCTGACTCCCCTGTTGGATAAGGCTCCGGAGACGGCACATCGAGCCGAGATCGAACGCTGGCGCGAGAAATACGAAGAAGCCCGCGCGGCGCGGCAATCCGTTCGCGCCGCGCGCGCGGCGGGACCGATGAGCGAGGCGCAGTGGTTTTATCAAGAGGGTTTGCGCCTGCGCCAGCAAGGGGACGAACGGGGAGCGAAGCGCGTCTGGAAGGCACTCATTCTCGCGTTCCAGGAAGTGCCCTCGGAATCGGCTTGGGCGAGGCTGGCCGAGCAAGAATTGGACAAGGAGACGCCAAAACGTCAATGGAGTCCGGTGCGCCGTGCCATGCGGCGAGCGAGCGAATTGCGGCAACAGGGCAAAGAGAAAGAAGCGTCGGAGATCGTCGAGGCGTTGAAAGAGTTGTATCGCGACGACAAAGAGGCGAAAGCAATGATCGTAAAAGAATGAACCCTACAAGCCCGGAGCGCCAGCGACGGGCGTTCCCGCACCCGTCGCTGTCACCCGTCGCTGGCGCTCCGGGCTTGTAGGGTTATGATTTGTTGCGAGCGCGATACTCTTCTTCGAGTTGTCGCGTCAATTCCGGCAGACGATCCATCAAACGAGATAGCGGACGCGGCGGACGCGCGGCCAGGGCGTACACCGTCATCAGAGGCAATGCCACGGTCGAATCGAGATAGCACGTTACCGTATCCGGCAATTGGTCGGGATCGACCTTGCCCCAGGTCATGGCCTCTTGTGGCGTAGCACCGCTGAGGCCGCCGGTATCGGGGCGCGCATCGGTGATCTGCAGGAAATAGTCGTGACCGCTCTCTTCCAGACCGAGGACTTCTTGGATTTGCGGTTCGGTTTGCAGAATGAAATTCTTCGGCGAGCCGCCGCCGAGAATCAACACCCCACTGCGTCCGCGTTTCTTGGCGTCGTAAACCAGGGCCGCACTCTGGTTGACATCGCGCAGCGGGTCGATGCACAACTTCGAGCCTTCCATTTGCAGCGCGGCCATGTTCATGCCGATGGAGCTATCGCCCGGCGACGACGTGAAGATCGGTACGCCATAACGATAGGCCGCGGCGAGTAAACTCCGTCCGGTGTGTCCCGTCTCGTCCTCGCGCGCGGCGAGGTATTTTCCGACTAAATGATGAAACTCCGCCGTGCCCATCGTCTTCTGAAACGCCTCGCCCCGGCACAGCGTTCGATAAAAGCGGTCGGTGCCCAACAGGTTTTCGTAGTCGAAAACGATGTCGTAGATGCGGATGACTTGATGCTCGCGCAGTTGCAGATCGTCGAGTCCCGGCCGCGACTGATGCAGATCCATGCCGAGGGCGAAATGCGTATCGTGATAGAGATTCGCCCCGGTGCTGACGATCCAATCGATGAATCCCGCTTCGACGAGCGGAACCAGACACGAGATGCCCAATCCCGCCGGTGTCAGCGCGCCGCTGAGCGACAGTCCGACCACGGTTTCGTCGGCCAGCATCTTGGTGGCATAGATGCGGCACGCCTCGCGCAGCCGACCGGCGTTGTACGACGAAAACACCTCGTCGAGTACGCGCGGCAAGGGCATGTCCGCCGTCAACTTCGGCGGATCGATGCGTCGATGGCTGATCCTGTGCAAATACTGCTGCTTGTGGTCCGATGATTGTGTCATGGGGTCAAGTTAGCCGCGCCGGCGCGGCGCGGCAACCGGCAACTCGAAAAGAAATGCCCGCGCGCGTCCGATCCACGTTAGGGTGTTTTGTCTCCCATTCCCTGCTCGAACACATGGGCGATCACGCGATCGAGGGGGGGATCTTGCACGCTCATGTCCACGACGGTGTAGGTGTCGAGAATCGCGGCCAAGACTTCCGCGACGCGCGCGCGCTCGACCTTTAACTCGGCGACAGGCCCCGATTCCGTGAATTCGCCAAAGCGTCCCAAATCGGCCGGCGTCTCCTCGCCTGCGAATTGTAAACGAACCAGTTTGGAACGGCCAAAACGCTCGGTGATGCCGGCCAACGGGCCATCGTAGATGACGCGCCCGTGTGCGATGACCAGTACGCGCGGGCACAGCGCCTCCACGTCGCGCATGTAATGACTCGTCAGAAGCATGGTGACGCCGCGCACCGCATTGTATTCTTTCAGACAACGCTGAATGGCCACCTGAGCGACCACGTCCAATCCGATGGTCGGTTCGTCGAGCAGAAGCAATTGCGGTTCGTGCAGCAGGGCGGCGATCAGTTCCATCTTCATGCGTTCGCCCAACGAAAGCTCGCGCACCGGCTGGCGCGTCAACTCTTTGACGCCGAATAACTCGGTCAATTCGCCCAAGGTGCGGTTGAATGCATCGGCAGGGAGCGAGTAGATCTCTCGGTGTAATTGAAAACTATCGCCGGCGGGCAGATCCCACCACAACTGATTTTTTTGGCCCATGACGAGGGAGAATCGGCGGCGGAACGCATCGGGACGATCCCAGGGCGTGAAGCCGAGTACCGCGGCCGATCCGGAGCTGGGATAGATGAGGCCGGACAGCATCTTCAGCGTGGTCGTTTTGCCCGCGCCGTTGGGGCCGAGAAAAGCAACCATCTCTCCCGGTTCGATCTGGAAGCTGACGTCGGCAACGGCGTGTACTTCCTTGTACTGTCGCCGAAACAATCCGCGCACCGCGCCGCGCAGTCCGGGGTTCTTCTGAAAGACTCGATAGGTTTTACTGAGTTTCTTCGCCTCAATGATCGCCATTGCGTCGGTTCGCTCCGCTGAGTTTTCCTTCATTCTACGACTTCGAGACTCGACCGGCAGACGCCGTCGGTTCATCGAGGTTGGTTCGCCGCGACGCGCCAGCGGAGCGCGTTCGGATGCGCGAACGCGCTCCGCTGGCGCGTCGCGGCTAACAGTAGCGCGCTACTCTTTTCTTCCCCGTTCTCTCCGTGGGGCGAGGAGCCAACCTGAAGCGATTCGATCTCTCCTGGGAGTTCCTGGGAAGGCAACTCTTGTTTCCACCCCCGCATCGCTGGCACCGACGTTGATCGCTTTCGCACCGATTGAGGCTGGGAGCCGAAGGAAAGCGAGGGCGGACACGCGCTCCTTCGGCTCGCACCGAAGCAAAGTAGAAGCCGCAACCGGCATGAAATCAAAACTGCAACTGAAGCCGTCCCAGGCGTTCGATCGTCTCCTTCATCAGCGCGTCTTCCTCGGTTTCACTGTTGGCAAGATACGTCACGGAGAAACGCAGATACGGCCCAGCTTCGTCCCAGGGTACGCAGCAGACCGATTGCTCGGTGATGAGGAACTGCGACGCCTCCTCGGCGTTGGCGAAGGTGTGTCCGGCACACGCTTTCGGCGCGGCCACATAGAGGAAATAGGTTCCGTTGGGCATCGTCGCTTGGAAGCCGACCTGCTTCAAGGCTGCGACGAGCTTTTGCAGACGACGGCGATATTTCTCGCGCACGGCGTCGGCGATTTGAGGATGTTCCAGCGCCGCCCGCGCCGCTTGTTGAATGGCCATGAATTGGCCGGAATCACAATTATCCTTTACGTCGGCGAACGCCTGTACGATCTTTGGATGGCCGGCCACGAAGGCCATGCGCCAGCCGATCATGTTGAAACCTTTCGACATCGAATGAATCTCGACGCCGACATCCTTCGCGCCTTCCACCTGCAAGAAACTCAACGGCGGACCATCGTAACTGAGCATGATGTGGGCGGCATCCTGCACGACGACGATTTGGTTGGTACGGGCGAAGTCGATGACGCGGCGATAGAAGTCGCGCGTCGCCGTCGCTCCCGTCGGACTATTCGGATAGTTAATGACCAATAATTTGGCACGGCGGCGCACGTCGGCGGGAATGGAGGCGAGATCGGGATAGAACCCATTCTCCGGACGCAGCGGCAGATTGTAGACCTCGCCACCGTAATAGGCGGTGTGCGTACCGGCGACCGGATAGCCGGGCACGGTCATCAGCGTCACATCGCCGGGATTGATGAACACGGCCGGCATCATAGCCAGGGCCGGTTTCGAGCCGATGGCGTGATTGATCTCGGTCGCGGGATCGAGTACGACGCCAAACGCTTTTTTCATGAACCCGGCGGCCGCTTCCTTGAAAGCGGCGATGCCATTGTCGGCATAGCCTCGGTTCTCCAACTTGTCCACTTCGGCCTTGAGGGTATCGCGCACCAGCGGATCGGCCATGTCGTCGTTCTCGCCGATGCCGAAGTCGAGCAGTCGGCGTTCGGGATGCGCGGCCAAGGCGGCGCGCTTGGCGCGTTTGATCTTCTCGAACTTGTAGATTTTGTTGCTCTTGCCGTAGTTGACACCGCCGATGCGTTCGGCGAAGAGAGATTGGAACCAGGGGTCAGTCATCGTGGCAAAGCCTCTCGGGGACAGATCGAATCAACGATGGGGATAGTCTATCAGAAGAGGTGACGGTAAGCGACGCTGCCGCGCCGGGGAGATTTTCACGGGGTTGGAAACAAGATCGTGAATCCTTCTTGGGTGAAATGACGATCGTTCGTCAGTACTTCCGTCAGCCGCAAGCCCTTCATGGCCAGCATCGACCGGCAATCGGTCAGGCTGTATTCCTTGTCGGGCCGAGCTTCGTACAGGGTCAGAGCGGCGTCGAAATCGGCGCGAGTTTGCGGCAGTACGTCTACATCGGGGTTGCTTCGGAGGTTATGAATCAGGGTCGCAGCCTTCCCGCGCATGAGAGGGCTGGTGCGAGAAAACCAATTCAAGACCTCCGTGACTATCTCATCCGTTGTTATCAGGCGAGCGTTTCCGAGGTACAGGCTAAAAGAAGAAACGCGTGCATGAAACGGATCGCGCAGGTTGAGGAGGGCGATCCAATAGAAGGAGTCGGCGAACAGCATCCGCGCGGGCATGGAAGATTACTCCGGCCGTTTCGGGCTACCATAAAGGTAGTCGTCGATCCCAGCGGCACCGCCGGGCGGCAATTTGTCGAATTCTTCGGGAGGGATGTCCTTGGTCAACTCAAGGATCTCTTCCCAAATGGGCCGCCGCGGCCGCTGCAACATAATCCGGCCGTCTTGTACTTCGGCGACTACTTCGATGCCCGCCGCGATACCAGCCTCCCGACACAGTTCGGCGGGCAGCGTCACGGCACCGCTGGCGTCCGCTTTTACGAGCATGGACATGATGGATACCTCCACGGGCAAATGGCCCTTTTGGGTTTTATCCGCGCCTGCGTGCTGAACTCTCAGGGACAGATCGAATCAGCGATGGGGATAGTCTATCAGAAGAAGGCGCGGTTAGCGACGCTCCCACCGAGCCGCGACCGTGAGGGAGCGGTTTCGCGCTCGCCTCGACGCGCTACCGCGGGAGCCCCTCGCTTGCACCGTACTTCGATTCGCCCCCTGTTGGGCTAGTCGGTTTTCCTTGCATATTCTGGGGTCCGTCCGTAGAATTTACTACTGTTTGAGTGGTTCTGTTTATTTGGCCAAACGGAACCGATGTGATGGCAACCTCACCTCCACCAAATCAATATGGCCAGATCCATTGGCGGACACTCTAAGGGGAGGATAGCATGAGTACACTGGTGTACAAGATGACGCATCCTGGCGACCCTGACCCTGACCTGGGTTGCTGGGGCGTTCCGGAGTGCGACTGCATGGGAAGTGTAAGAGAGTGGGACTATGATTCCGTAATTGGCATCGCTGGCCGCACTTGGACGGGAAGGGTGGGCGAGATCGTTTGGGTTGGCATCGGCCCGCACTGGACCACCGTTGAGAGACTAGTAGCCGGGCAGGTTACATTCGACCACTTCCGATACTTCGAGGAAGGCGAACAGATGTTGGACGAGATCGCGCCGCATCTGGCCGCGAGGATGGAGAACGTGCGGCGCATGCTGCACGGTTTCACGAATATCGAGGAAGAAGAGATTGACGATGTCCTTGATCTGGCAAGGGATGCCCCGGCGTCGCCGCTCTTGGTCGCGTAGGCTCTGACAGCGGCGCAGTGGGAAAAAGTGGTGTCAAAAAGTGGTGTCAGTTCATTTTTGCCGGCAATCAGCCGACGTGAAAATGAACTGATGCCACTTTTCCGAGACGTACAAAGCCGCCATCAAGCAGTACGACGAGAAGCGGGAGAGGGAGACCAGGAGACTGGCGGGGTTAACTCCGCGGGGAGCCGGAAGGGGATGAACTCGCCTTGGCGCTGTCACGTCGGCGTGGGAAGAT
>JAJXWW010000030.1 GCA_021781415.1 Planctomycetota bacterium | reverse complement strand
GCGGACGTTTGGTTGGTTCGTGGGGTATCGTCGGCTGAGCAAGGACTATGAGCGGAACCCGCGTGTGAGCGAAACGATGGTATATGTGGCGATGATTCATCTAATGCTCCGGCGGTTACGACCCGCGTGAACTATAAGGAAAACCCCATTTGCAAACACGCTCTGACTGTTTTTACTCATCCGGGATTGAAACCGACCCGACTGACGTGTTGGTGGATGTGCGCGACGGAGGGCAGCACGAACCGCTTAAAAGATCAATTGGCACTCACTCCGCAACAGGGAGTTACCGGCGGAGCCACGGACTGGGAGGATTTGGAGAGCGTCAAGGACTTTTTGCGCTCGCAAGAATTGCCAGAGGATGGTGTACTTTGTCTACACGAAGCGACCATGCCGCTATATGAGGAATTGAATCGGCTTCCCCCCTTGCGCTATCTTTTTTACGGACAAGCAATAGGTGTCTACCGCGCACACCGCCAACAGATGCTTGAGGAATTGTCCACGAGCCGAGCGAAATACGCCGTCAGCGATTTAACGAGTATCGGTTGGCATCCCAATCAAATGCAACCGTCGATTCCATTCTCCAAGCCGATGTCGGAGGCGTTCCCGTGGTCGGAACCAATCGTCTTCCGCTCTGGTCGCTACGCGGTGCATCGGCTGGACAAACCAATCCGCAAACTTTGGCCGTAAGGCGAACCCTGCCACCTTCCGGATTCCTGACGAAGAAGAGAATGGACCACGCAGCACGGCATCGAGCATTCCCGTCTTCGCCTGTTCGGCCTGGAGGCGTTCGGCATAGGGCAAACGATCCTTAAACTCCAATGGATCGCACGGACGCAGATCGGTAAACCACTCCTCGAAGCTGTCGGCATCGAGCAGCTGTGCGATGCGGTCGCGCGCCGGCAGATAGAAGTGATAAGTACATTCCGGGCAGACGTTCAGACGCGCCTCCGCCTCCTTACGGAAGATCGTGGCCTTGCACTGCGGACAGCGCATCCACAGTCCTTCCGGCACACCGCGCTTCGGTCGTTCCGACATCGACATATCCGCCTTGCTCTCGTCCGTGGTCATCCCGCTCACAAGATCCTCCATTCCCGCGCGGTCGAGGGAGAACCCACTACCCCCACCAATCCTATCACATTGACGAAAGCTCGGCGCGTCAAACGCCGCTCTCGCGGAATCCCCGTTGGCACAACTCCATGACCGCCTCAATCTTCCTCGTTCTCCAGCGGTCGCTCCGCCTTGGGATCGCCGGCTTCCAAGCGGTTCATCTGTTTGCGATAGTACACCTTCTTCGGATCGAGTTCGATAGCCCGTTTCTGCATGGCGAGAGCTTTGTCCTTGTTACCGCGCTGGAAGTGAACCTCGGCGAGGGTGTCGTAGTAGCCGGCGTTGGTCGGGGCTAATTCCACGGCTTTCTCGGCGTGCGTCAGCGCTTCGTCGAGTTGACGACAACAACAGGCGCTCATCCATGCCAGCGAGTTGTGCGCCCAGGCACAGCGCGGATAGTCGCGGCACACCTTCTCGTAGGCATCGCGGCAGCGATCGAATAAGGCCGTTGCTTCTTTCTTTCGATCCAAACGCTCCAAAGCGGGCAACAGTGCGATGGGCACATCGACGAAGCCAGGCATGTTGTCTAACGCCAGCTCTCCTTGCTTCAGTGCTTCCTCGACTTTGTTCTCTTCAAGAAGCCCGCGCGCCCGCAGGAGATGGACCTGAGCCGGAACATGGACGTAGCCGGCCGGCGCGACGAAACTGGAGTAGGCGTGCAGACAACGCAGCATCGACTGTTCGAGTCCGAGCGATGCCTTGAGATATTCCTTGCGTTGCAGCGCGGCGACGGCTTGGCGACGAATGGCTGCGCCGGAGTAGTAAGTGTTCGGCTCGCTGACGCGCCGCAACAGGTCGGTCTCGCGCCGCGCCGCCTCGGCGTGGCCTCGCTCGGCCAAGGCGCGCAGAAATCGATGGCGCACCGCGACATCGGCCAAGGGCAGCCAATGAGCTTGTTGCATCAGCTTCTTCCCCTCGGCTTCACGACCGGCGCGGACCAGGGAGTATCCGACGAGATACAGCGGCAAGGGATCGCGGGAGTCTACTTCCGCCGATCCGGGCAGCAGTCCCTGAAGCTCTAACGGAATGGGCTGTTTCTTCCAGGCGCGGTGATAGCGCTCGGCGGCCTTCTCCCATTGCTTTTTCTCGGCCAGTAAATCGCCCAACCGGAGCAACGTCTCGCTGCTGTCTGCTTTATCCAGCAGCGACACGGCGAGATCGTCGAGTCCCGTCTTGGCGGCGACTTCGGCCAACGCTTGGCGTTGAGCGGACAGAGAATCGACGGAATTGGCCGACTTCGCTACCCAAGGCTCGGCTTGCTCGATCCATTTTTTCACTTCCTTGGCCGCGCACTTCCCCTCCAGCAAATCGCGCAGTCGCTTCAGAACGACTTCGTGGGATTCGTCCTTAAACGTGTGTCGCCTCAACACGCTCCACAGGGCCTCGGCGGTCGCTTTATGTCGAGGAAATAGCTCGGCGACATACGATTCCTCCAATTTCATGTAGGCATCGACCATGTTGATCTGTTTCGGCGGCGCGACGTTCATCGCCTTGACCGCGTGTGCAAACGCCAGATCGACCAAGCCGGCGCGATACTCCTCCGCTATTAACGCCTGAATCCATGCGGGATCGACTTCGTTCTTTATTGCCTCGCCGAATCGCTTGAATTGCGCCGCACCTCTCGGATCGCCCAGACCGGTCAAGGCACGGGCGCGGGCCAAATCGAGACGCGGTATCGGGCCGTTCTTGTCGTCCATCTTCGATTCGAGCGCCATCGCCTCCTTAAATTGGAGCCGCGCGCACAGAATATCGAACGCCTGGGTTTGAAGAGTAGGTAACGATTTCAGCAATTCCACACCGTCGGCGGGGCGATCGTTCAGCAGCATTCCCTTGGCAACGATGAACGTGCGTAAACCGCCCTCGTCTTTCGTCGCGGCGATTTTTTGCAACTCGCGTACCGCCGTCTCAAACTCCTTTTGCTTGCCGGCCAGTCGTTGATAAGCGGCTCGAAATGCCCATTTCTCCGCGCTTCCTACAGCATCGACGATCTCAAACTCCTTGTTAGGCAACAGATGGGGCTTTTTCGCGTCGAAAGGCAGGTCGGCCAACGCTTGCCAATCGCCCATTTCTTGAAGGATACCTTTCAACAGCGCGCCGTCGCCGCTTCGCTCCGCCGCTTTGCGCGCCGAAGCCAGGTCGTCGTTGGCTCGATGCAGATAGACCAGCGTTTGCGCCGTCCACTTGTCGTCGGGATGGGCTTTCTGCTTTTCCTGAAACTTTGCCAGTATCTCCTTGAGTTTACCGCGCAACAGCCAATAGGCCGCATACTGATTGTTGGCCAGAAATTTGCCGGCGTGACCCAGTTCGAGCAAACGCTCGAAATGCTCGTACTTTTCTTCGACGACGGCGGATCGAAATGCGTCGGGCAGACGGTGAGCGATGAGATCGTGAAACTGCTTTCGTAGTTCGGCGTCGCCTTCGGCCACGACGATTTTGAGTACGGCGCGCATCCCCTGATCGCCGCCGTCCAACAGTTTCTGAAACGCGTCGATGCGCGCGCTCGTCACACCGGTGCGATAAGTGCGAATCAGCGCCACGATGTTGGCCGGTGTGTCGGGATAGATGCCCCAATGAAATCGATCGAGCAGATCGCGGGCGCGGCGAGCGACTTCGGCATCGTCGTTCTTGGCCGCGATCTCTAGAGCGGCTTCGGCAGCCGCGCCGGCCTGCCACAACTGTTTCGAGGCGTTTTCTCGGGCCGCGAAGCGATCGTCTCCCAATTCTTTTATCCATTGAGCGATCTGTTTGGGCGTGGGTTCCTCCGTCCGAACGGTCGGCGAAAACAACACCACTACGGCGACGGCAAACGCGAATCGACGAGAAGACAACGACACGGCAGCCTCCTTTGCACGATGCGAACCCTCGAACGTATGTCGCTGATGCAATCGTAACGCCGAACGCTGCGGCGGGACAAGATAAATCTCGCGCCCAATCGACGCAAGCCCTTGTCCGGCCCCCAAAAATTCGAGAGCGGTTCACCTAGACGATGCGTCGTCAAGCGATGTAAAATACGCTGTTTGTCGCTCCGCTCCCAACGATGCTGTGATTCGCATGAACGAGATTATCGCTTGTCCTTCGTGTCGTCGGCGATTGCAACTGCCGCGCGATCTTCAAGTCGAGACGGTGCGTTGTCCGGCGTGCCAAACAGAGTTCGCTCCCACCTCTGCCCCGAAGCCGGTCGAACCTCCGCGCGTATTGCCCGTCGAGGTCGAAGCCGCGCCGCCCACCCCCTCGGCGCGGCCGGAACGCCTGCCACAAAAGCGGCGCGTCCAGAAAGCGTCTCGAAGCGGATGTACGATTCTCGCGCTAGCGATCGGTCTCATCGTGTTGACAATGGGCTTGGCCGTGGCCGGGATTTTCGTCCTGGTATGGCGGTCCACTCCCTCAAGGATGGCGGAGTCGAGTAGCTTTCCCGAAGACGACCAAGATGCGTTCGATGAGATGCTGGCTGCTTTTCGCAATCAACCGCCGTTGGACGAAAAACAGATCGCTCAGGGTTTGCAACCGGTGTTCCATTCTTTGGGTGCCTCGCTCCGGGTCTTTCCCGCCAATTCCGACAGCATCATGCGGCATTTCGACATCGATCGCCTGAGCGACGAGATCGGCGATCCCGCGTTGGTTCCCCATCGCAAGAGTACGGCGCGGCGTCCCTTCGTCGTCGGTTTGCGTCGGGGCATGGGCACGGGAATGGCTCGTCGAAGCCCGATCTTTCAATGGACGACTTCGGAGATTCGTAATGTAAAGAAATTGAATAATGAAGAATGCGTCGTCATCGTGCGCCACAAACATCCGAACGGAACCACCTTGAAAGTTCGATGGTGGCTGACGCGGCGAACCGGAGGCTGGAAAATCTACGATTTCGAATCCCTTGATGTCGGCATGCGCGTCTCGACCACCGCTGGCTCGCTGGCACAACTGGGGGCCGGACGACTCGGCGAGGTAGCGATCGCTGGAAACGAGCTTGCTGAGGCGGGGCAGGCGTTGGCCGTCAACAACATTGCCGGCGCGGAAGTCCATTTGAGAATGCTACCCGCCAATCTCCCGCCACGTCTGGAGGCGCTTCGGTTGCTGCTGACGGCCATCGTGCATCTGCATTACCAACGCAATCGAGAAGCGATCGACTCATTGGAAGCAGCCAAGCGTCTCCATGCGGACATGCCCGTCGCCGATTATCTTCGCGGATTGGCCTTCAATCGACTCGGGAAACGGGATGAGGCCCTGAAATGCTTGAACGACTACCGCGCTCTACTCGGCGACGATGAAGACGTTTGCCGCGAACTCGGAGACGCTCTACGCGAGTCGAGACGCTTCGACGAAGCCTCGATCGAATACCGCAAATCGCTCGATCTCGATCCTCAAAACGCCATCGCTTATCGCGGCTTTCTACGCTCGTTGGGCGGAGAGTCGAACAAGGAAGACGTGGGGCCGCGCTTCGCCCAGCTGACCCACCTGCGGGAGAACTTCGACGTTTTTGCCGCCGACTGCGAGCAACGTCAATTTCCCGAGTTGCTTCTGCCGCTCGTTCTCACCATGCGCAGGCTCGATCCGCTCTATCCGCCGGTCGATTTCTACGGAGCGCTGGCCGAGGCGCGACTGAATCATCCTGCGGAGGCGGTTCGACTCATTCAGTCCGCCTTCCGCGAACAAGAAGATCTGAATCAACGCAAGGAATACGCCCGGCAGTTTCTCGCCGTGATGGGCCAGCTCGGACACGTCAAAGAAGCGTATCTCGCCGTCTCCGACACCCGCGAAGCGTTTCGCATTTTGGCAGCCGAGTCGTTGAAGTTCTATCATCTCGACGCGTTAAAAGCCTTGTTGCCCTTGCATCGAGCCAAAGATGCCGCCGATCCGCTTTTGCCGCTGTACGAGGCGGAGATGCTTCTGCGCGATCTGCGTTACCCGGAGGCAAATCGACTGTTCGACGAAGCCGTCGAGAAACGAGTGGACGCAGAGATCCTCCAGTCGTTTCGGGCCAGCCGCGTGACCGCGCGCTTCCACAATGGACAGATTCTGTCGGCTTATCGAAAAATCGGCCCGCGCGATGAGACGTTCGCCCAGTTGGCCCAACTGTGTTACACGGTCGAGGACGATGCCGCGCTGGAAACGCTGCTCGCCGCGCACGAAAAGAATCGGCCGAGCGACCCCGACGTGCCGCGCTACCGCAGCCGAATGCGGATGCGCCAAAAGAAGATCGCGGAAGGCATTGCCTTCTTCCAATCGGCGCTGGCCAAGCAAACCGACAAGGCAAAGCGCTCGGAATTGGTGGCCGAGTTTCTCACTTGCACGGTCGAAGCCGAGAAGCCGCTGGAGGGCTATCGCGCCGCGCCGGACGCGAAGGATGCCTTCCTGATTCTCGCTCGGCAATTGACCGTCCAAGATCGACTCGACGAATTGCGCGCCTTGATTGAGGCGCATGGCAGGGCCAATATCGGCGATCCCTGGATCGCCTACTACCTGGGCGAGTTGCACCTGAGCGACAAAGAATGGCAAAAGGCGGCGGAATCCTTGGGCTTAGCCATGATCCAGGGGTCGAAGGAGCAGCGAATGAGTTTTCGCCGCAGTTACGTTTACGCCATGTACAAGTGCGGCCGCACTATCAGGGCTTATCGCCTCGCCGAACCGCGGGAAACTTCGTTCGCCCAATTGGCCGACCTAATCGTGAAGGACAAAAACGGCGCGGCACTGGAGGAATTGGTTCAAACGCATCGAGCGAACACTGCCGATGTGGCGCTGCTCCTCTACTGGGAAAGCCGCGCCAAACTCTTGCAAAATCAATGGAAGGAGGCCACCGAGCTATTCGTGCAAGCGTATGCCAAGGACAAGATGGAATACCGCCGCAACAACGAGGTCCGCCAGTTCCTCACGGCAATGATGGAGGAAGGGCATCTCTTGGACGGCTGGCGCGCCGCACCCGATCGATCCGCGGCGTTCAACGCGATTATGCCAATTTTGGTGTCTCAGAAGAAGACAAAAGAGATGCGGGAATTGCTCGACGATTTCGGCAAGGGGCGCGCCAACGATGCCTCGGTACTGTCCTATCGGGGCGAGTTGGCACTGCTGAGGAAACAACCGAAAGAGGCGGCGGCCTATTTCGCCAAGGCGACGGCCAAGAAAGACCCGCGCGACCTCTGGAGGTCGCGCTTCGGGTTGTTCCGAGCGCGCGTCGAGTTGGGCGAGGCAGCGGCCGTTTACGAACAATTTCTCGCGGAGCCGGATATTCTCGATAGCTTGGCCAATCTCTGTAAGGGAAAAAAAGACGCTCGACAGCTCCGTTCGCTGCTCGACGCGCATCGCAAACATAAGGCCGATGATCCCGGCTTGATCTTTTGGGAGATGGAAGCTCGTTGGATGGAGCAGAACCATGAGGGAACGCTGCGTTTGATATGCGAACACCGCGACGATGTCTTCGATCGCCCAAACTATCGGTGGCGGACGGGATCGCGGCTCATTCGCTGCTACGTCAAACTGAAACGCTACCAAGAGGCCATCCGAGAGGCGGAAAAGGCGACAAAAATGAATCCTTACGCCGATCGGTTCGACTTGATGTATGCCCTCGTGTCGGCCGGCGACATCCCCCGCGCCATGGCCGCAATTCAAAAAGTGAGTTATCGCGTCTATATGCTCCGCAGATGCTACGAAGACGAGGAACTCGGCCCGATCTTGCGGAGCGAAGCGTTCCGGGCGTTTCGAGAGAAGTATCCTCAACCGAAAAAAGCGGAAATCAAGGATTGGGGAGAGGACGACGAGGATTAACTCGAATCGAGCGCTTCGCGGTTCGTTCGCTTTCGAGCCGCCGGTTTGATAGACTGAGTTGCAAGCTTCGTCGCCGCGCAGTGCGTGTTCGGCGAAGCGTTAACCTCATCGTTCGAGGATTGCGGCGATTCCTTTCCCGTAGCCGCCATACACCGTCGTGGAGGTCGCCTCGATGAATCGCTTTTTTGCATTTATCTCGTCTCTCCTGTTGGCCGTTTTAATCTTGGTTCCGTCGCAGTCGGTCGGACGCGCCGCCGAGGCGGATCGAGACGACGAACGAACCCTTCAAAGCGCCGGGCTGTCCATGACCGATGCCGCGCTGATCGCGTTTTTCGAGGCGCGGGCACGGGCAGAGGTCGATCCGGATCGCCTGCGCGTTCTGTTAGAGCAACTGGCTGCGGCATCCAATCGGGAACAGAATCTGGCAACGGAACAGTTGCTGGGTCTCGGTCCTCTGGCGGTTCCTGCTCTCCGCAGGGCGGCCAACACGCTCGAACGTCCCGAACTGGTGCGGCGCGCCGAGCATTGTCTGCATTGGTTGGAAGGATCGAACCGCGCCTTGTTACCCGCGGCGGCGGCTCGGGTATTGGGACAGCGCAAACCGTCGGGGGCAGCCGCCGCACTGTTGGCCTATTTACCGTTCACCGACGGTAACGAGGTTCTTCAGGCCGTGACCGCCGCCCTCGCTGCCGTGGCCGCCCCCAACGGCAAGGCCGACCCGGCTCTGTTGCGGGGCCTGGCAGACTCGATGGCCGTGCGCCGCGCCGCCGCGGGCATCGCTCTGTGTCGCGCCGCGCCTCCCGAACAACTCCCAGCCGTTCGCAAACTGTTGAAAGACTCGTCGCCGTCCGTGCGCTTGCGCACCGCCATGGCGCTGGCCGAGGCCCACGACGCCGAAGCCATTCCCGTTCTCATCGATCTCCTCGCCGAACTGCCGCCTCAAAAACGACAGCCCATCGAAGAATTTCTACAACAGCTCGCCGGCGACTGGTCACCGGCGGCAAACTTCAGCAGCGAGGACGAGATCGCTCGCAAGATTCGCCGCGACGCCTGGGCGGCCTGGTGGCGGAACGTCGATGGCGACTCGCTCCTCGCGGCACTGCGGAAGCGCACGACGAGCGGCGAGGACCGCGAGAAGATTCGCGGACTCATCGAGAAACTCGCGTCCGACGATTTCGCCCTGCGCGAGGCCGCCTCGCGGGAGCTTTTTGAATTGGGACGGAGGAGTCTGCCCCCGTTGCGCGATGCGCTCAAGGACAAGGATGCCGAGGTGGCGCGGCGGGCCAAGAATCTTATCGAACGCATCGAAGAAGAACCGTCGCACCGCCTCTCCTCCGCGGCGATTCGACTGTTGGCCCTGCGCAAACCGTCCGGATCGGTCGAGGCGCTCTTGGCCTATTTACCCTTTGCAGAGGATGAAAATCTCACTCTGGAGGCGCAGCATTCCCTCGGCGTGTTGGCGCTGCAAAACGGTAAACCGCATCCCGCTCTGTTGGCTGCGCTCGACGATAAAGATCCGACCCTCCGCACGGTCGCTGCCGAGGCGCTGATCGGAGGCGCGGGCGACGCGGGCCGTGCCGCCGTGCGCAAGCTGCTCAAAGACGATGCCGCAACGGTTCGCCTCCGCGTCGCGCTCGCCCTGGCGCAAGCGCGTGAGCGCGAGGGCGTTACAGTGATGATCGACCTGCTTACCGTCTTACCTCCCGAACACCTCGGCACGATCGAAGATGCCTTGTATCAACTCGCCGGCGACACCGCGCCTTCTCTGTCGCTCGGCAATGAGCCGGCCGAGAAGAAGAAGTTCCGCGATGCCTGGGCGGCCTGGTGGAAGGTCAACGCCGAGCGCGTCGATCTGCGCCGGTTGACGGCGCGCCCGTGGTTCGGTTACACGCTCATCTGCGACTTCGGCACCGGCCGCGTCTTCGAACTCGACCGCGCAGGCAAGGAACGCTGGGGCTTCGATGGCACGCAGAATCCCGTCGATGCCTGGGTGGTGGGAGGCAATCGCGTCCTCATCGCCGAGAACAACGGCAGCCGCGTCACCGAGCGCGATTTCAAGGGCAAGGTTCTCTGGTCGAAAGAAGGTCTGAATGGCCAGCCGGTGAACGTCCAACGCCTCCGCAACGGCAACACCTTCATCGCCACGTTCACGCAAATCGTCGAGGTGGACCGCACGGGAAAAGAGCTTTACTCGATCAATAATGTTCCTGGAAATGTGACCGCCGCCTATCGCATGCGCGACGGCCGCATCGCCTGCCTCTCCGGCGTCGGGCAGTGTCAGATTATGGACACGACCGGCAAAACCTTAAAGCAATTCGCTTCGAACCGTCAGAACGGCTGGACCAGCGGCATCGATGTGCTGAGCAACGGTCATATCCTCATCACCCAGCCCGACCGCAACAAGGTGGCCGAGTACGACACCGATGGTAAACTCATCGTCGAAGTGGACGCGCCCATGGCAACGACGGCGAGCGGACTGCCCAACGGCCATTTCCTGATCGCCAGCCACCAAGCTCAACGGGTATTCGAAGTCGATCGAACCGGCAAGGTGGTGTGGGAACACAAGGTTCCCGGCAACGCCTTCCGCGCCCGACGACGGTAGGAACCGGACGATTTGAGAGCCGAAACCGCGAGGAAGCGGCTCCGAGGACGCGCGACCTCTCAACCCGGAGTCTGTCCCAAATTCCCCTCTCCCCCTGAATGCAGGGGAGAGGGGAATAACGCTGTACGGTTAGCGGACAAGAATATCGCCCTATTGCAGCAGAATCCGCATCATCATTCCCTACGACGAAAGGAAGTCGGCGCTTGCTGGACGGCGCGCGTCGGGTTTCATTATCGCGTTCTGGCGCGCCTTCGTGCCGAAGGATTCGTCTGGTGCTGGATTGGACACCACGGCGAATACGATCGGCCGATCGAGGGATAGTTGAAGCGTTCGTGGTCACATAGCCGCCTTGTTTCGACCTTCCGACGATGTACCATAAGAAAGAGGCGACATTGACCGCCTCCGCGACCCGCCTGCGCCCGCCTCGATCCAGGAACCACCCATGACGGAAGCCACGCAAGAGAAGACCGGCCTCGGCAATTACTTTGTCGCCAATTATCCGCCGTTCTCCTTCTGGAAACCGGCGCACCTGCCCGCCGCGCACGCAGCCCTGAATGCCTCTCCCGATGCCGAGACACCGTTGGGATTGTATCTGCACATTCCTTTCTGCCGTAAGCGCTGCAAGTTTTGCTATTTTCGCATCTATACCGACAAGAACGCCCGCGATGTCGAAACCTATCTCGACGCGCTGGTGAAAGAAGTAACGCTCTACAGCCGCGTGCCGTTGATCGGCGGACGACCGCTGAAATACGTCTACTTCGGTGGCGGCACTCCCTCGTACTTGAGTGCGGCACAGCTGCGCAGCCTCATGGAACGATTGCAAGCCGTGCTGCCGTGGAAGGGTGCCGAGGAAGTGACGTTCGAATGCGAGCCTGGAACCCTGCAACAGCACAAGCTGGAAACGCTGCGCGAACTCGGCGTGACGCGCCTCAGCCTGGGCGTGGAGAATTTCGATCCGAAAATTCTTGAATTCAACGGCCGGGCGCATCTCGAAGACGAGATTCATCGCGCCTACGGTTGGGCGCGCGATCTCGGTTTCGCCCAGATCAACATCGACCTGATCGCCGGCATGGTGGGCGAGAGCTGGGACAATTGGAAGCAGTGCGTTGCCAAGACCATCGCTCTGTCGCCAGACAGCGTCACCATCTATCAGATGGAACTGCCGTACAACACGACGTTCTCGAAAGAACTCAAGATGATCGGCCAGGACGCCCCCCTCACCCCAACCCTCTCCCCCCCTGGGGGGAGAGGGTTGGGTGAGGGGGGAATTGCCGATTGGCCGACCAAACGCGATTGGGTCAACTACGCCTTCGACACCATGATCGCTGCCAGCTATGAGGTTTCGAGCGCTTACACGCTGGTCAAGAATCGTCGCCGCACGAGTTTCGTCTACCGCGATGCCCTGTGGCATGGAGCCGACATGTTCGGTACCGGCGTCGCCTCGTTCGGCCACGTTCACGGCGTTCATCTGCAAAACGTCGATACCTGGGAGCAATACGTCGAAATGTTGCAGCGCGACGAGTTGCCACTCGGCCGCGCCTTGCCCGTCGAGCCGCGCCATCGGCTCATCCGCGAGATGATCTTGCAATTGAAAACGGGACGCCTCGACGCGGGCTATTTCCAACGGAAGTTCGGGAAGAATATCTTGGAAGAGTTCGCGGACAGCTTCGACGAACTCGAACGAGAAGGGCATCTCACGCGGAGCGCCGAAGATGTGGAGATGACTCGTGGCGGACTGCTGCAGGTCGATCGCCTGTTGCCGATTTTCTTCGACCCGCAGCATCGGGGCACTCGTTATACTTAGTGGCGCGTTATCGGAGCCGGAAGCGTGAGCGACGGTTCAAAATCCTTAGTGGCGCGTTATCGGAGCCGGAAGCGTGAGCGA
>JAJXWW010000181.1 GCA_021781415.1 Planctomycetota bacterium | reverse complement strand
CCCTGAGTACAGGGGAGAGGGGAGAATCCGACAGTTTCGGCGTCTCCTTTCGTCTCTTACCCCTCACCCCCAACCCCTCTCCCCTGAGTACAGGGGAGAGGGGAGAATCCGACAGTAGCGCTGTACAGTTAAGAGTGCCTCTCGAATCGCCTCGGCACAGTCCGTCGATCGAGCGTCCTCTTGAGATTTCGCGATGAATTCGAGTGAACATCGTCCGATTTGTGAAGAGAACACGACGATTCCGTATCTACCGTCTGCGCGGTTGAGCGAACCGGGCGAGGTATGGGTAAGTAGCCCAAACTGGATAAAGTCGCGGCGACTCTTCGGACGAAATAAACGTGGCTAATCGCGGTGACGAGCAAAGATGCAACAGCGGTGCAGGCCAGCGGAGTACCCAACCTTTCGATTCACAGATATTTTCCCAAAGTATTTGACTCTCCCTCCGGTCGAGCGGCTTGCGGGGCGCTCGCGGGTCGGAGTTTATCAGGAGCTTGAGACCATGAATCGCGGCAGTCAAACCTTGAGTGTGATGATGGTAGTAATCCTCGGTGTCTGGGGGTGTGCGCGGGGGCCGGTGGGGCCAACCGGGCAGGCCGAACGGCTGCGTGCCGTGGAGGCGAAATGTTCCAAACTGGAGGACGATTATCGCGCGGTCGCCGCCGCGCGCGATCAAGCGCGAAAGCAGGTGGCCGCACTGGAAGCCGAGCGAACTCGGTTGAATAAAGACCTGGCGGACAAACAAGTCATCCTTCAGGAGCGCGACGATCTGCGCCTGCAAATCTCGACGCGAACCAACGAACGCGACAGCCTCCAACAGCGCTGCGACCGCATGAAAAAAGGCTTGCAGAGCCTACTCGGCCAAGACGATGCCCAGTTGACACCCTCCCTCGCACCCACTTCAACTCACAGCGCCGCCCCCGTGACGCTGCCGACGAAGTCGTGAAGCGTCAGGGCGGAGTAGTCGGGGCGGAGTAGTCGGTAGCCAGTAGCCAGTAGTCAGTAGCCAGTAGTCAGTAGCCAATTAAGGCTTCTACTGACTACTGACTACCGACTACTCCGCCCTGACTACTGACTTACCCGCCCTGGCTACCCCGCCCTCACTACCAAGGCTTATTGCTGCGGTCGATGACGGCTTTGCGTTTCAGCTCTTTTTCGATCTTCTCTTTCTCGCGCAAGAAAACGATGTTTCGTAGCTTGTCGCGGATTTCCTTTTGGACTTTGGCATCGAACGGAATTGGGCCGGCACGTTGGCGTTTGACGAGGCGAATGATGTGGAAGCCGTGAGGGAATCCGACGATATCGAGATCGCCCTCCTTCATGTCGAAAAGGCGAGGCTCGACCTCGTGCGGAAAAATATCGCCGCGCTTGTTTCCTTTTCCCGCTCCCTTTCGATACGGCCCGCTCTCGCCATTGTCGAATTCGGCGGACAGATAGGCGAAGTCCTCGCCACGCCGCGTGCGTTCGACGAGCGACTCGGCAAATTGACGGGCGGCAGCAGGCGTAGGGTATCGTCGCGCGTCGATGAAAATGTCCTGCCATTCGACGGTGTCCGGCTGCGTGTATTCGTCGCGGTGGTTTTCGTAGTATTCACTGATTTCGCGGTGTCCGATACGGCTGATTTGCGGCTCGATCCGGCTGGCGAGGTACTGCTGCGACATATAGTTGCGTTCGAGAAAGCGACGCATCATTTCGAGCGAAATCCCACTCTTTCGCATCAGGGCGGCGAGTTCTTCTTGGCTGGCCAGTTTCCGTTCCTTCAGCGTCGGCTTCAACCAGCGCTTATCGACTTCCTCGCTGGCCATCTCTCGAATCTTTTTGATGAATGCCTCGCCCTGTTTGCCGCCTCGTTCCAGTTTGCTAAAGGCATCTTGTAGGAGAACTTCTCGATTGATGATTCTTTCGAGTGCCGCCTTAAATACGTCGTCGCGTTCTTTGGGCGTTCGCGCCGACGCCAGTTCGGAAACGGCAGCTACCAGCACTTCTTCATCGAGAATCAATTCGTTGTTGACCACGGCGCGAATGGTGGCGCTGGGTCGAGCGTGCGAGGCATCCGCCGGCGGAGCCACGGGCAGGCTAATGAGACGACAAACGGTATTATCGGTACTTTCGGGTATCTGCGAACGTACAACTTCTTTGTCCGCCGCGGGGCGAGCGGCGACGGGCGGCGAAGAGGTCGGCGGCGCGTCCGTCAAAGCGGAGGCTTTGGCGAGACATCCGCTTGCCGTTAAAGCCATCGGAATCCAACCCCACGCCAATCGTTCGCGCCACGTCATCGACCGATCCTCCCAACGTACCCTGGAATCGCACTCGTTGCAGGCGGCGGAGTATAATCGAGACGGCGCAGGGTGCAAGAGGAAAAATGGATCGAATCGACGAACGGCAGAGACAAGGAGGAGAGCGCGTCGAGCGCGCTCCCCTTCGAGTCGCGGCTTCGCAAAATGGAGTTTTGTCGCAAGAGTTATTGAGGCAAGGGATTGAACGCGGATAGAATAGCGGGGTTTCCTGTTGTCGTTCGACGTTTGATCTCACTCCAGCTAGGGAGGCCGGGAATATGAAAACCGTCTCTCAAGAGACTATCCTCGACAAAGAACTTCGATCCGTCTCCGACTCGATCCAGGAAGAGGCGAGTTGGCAGGAGGAAGCCGAGGCTCAGTTCGGACGAATCGCAAATGTCAAACGGGAGATTTTTGAGCTTACATTCAAACGCTACCTCGCATTGTACCAGGTGATTCGGCACTTAAACGAAGAGAGGCGCTTAGCCGTTTTCCGCGGGGAAGAATCGCCCAACGCAGTAGAAGATAAAGGCTTCGAGAGACTCTTCGAGGAATGGCTTAAACTGAGCGACCCCATACGGCAGCGGGCCGAGTTTTACGAGCGCCACTGCCGCGAGTTCGGCTGGCGACTCCACGAAGACCTGCAATCGTTCTCCCAAGAAGCGCGTCGAACTCTTCGGGAATGGCAACCCGCGCACACCTCCACAGCGAGGGCATTTCGAACGAGGCAGGTTACACGGGACGAAGCGTCCGCGTTGGGACTGACGGTGGGCGACTCGGTCTGAGTCGAGAGTGCCGCGTGCATTGATCCCTCGGAGTCGATCTCGATAGATTGCGGTTCCATCGTAGGAGGAGCCCATGCGCAAGGAATTGCTCACGCGAGAAAGCGCCGATTTAGTTGGTCTTTTCGATTGCGGCGAAGAACCCTATGCCATTGAGGTTTCCGACTGGATCAAGGGAACTGGCGGCGACGTATGGCTGGCCATTCGGGGAGGAGCGGAGGTATGGCTCTATCTATCCGAATCGGAAGAGTTGATTGGATTTGGAGCCTTGTACCCGCAGAGAATCCACCTGGAGGGTTCGGATCGCCCTCTCGGTGAACTACTCACGATTGCCTACTTCGGAATTGCGAAGGCGTTTAGAAAAAAGCCCGATGGCCCTTACCAGAATTACTATTCGCGACAGATCTTACACGATCTCATTCAGCAGGCGAAGAAACATCCGTCGAATCCCAATCGACTTGCTCTTTATGTGAATCCCAACAACGTGGGGGCCATACGTCTGTATTCAGATCCGGAATTCCAATTCGTGAAAGTGGGGACATTCGATGGAGACGATTGCATGGTGAAGATCTTTTAGCACTACCCGCATCACGACAAAAACAGCTCCATTGACACAAATGATAAGCGCTCTCTTTCGGGTGGCGGCTAACCCTCGCGGCATCTTACTCCTTCATCGGCACCAATTGAACGGATTTCAGATCGAGTAAGGGGTGATAAATCTTCCCCGCCGAGCGGAAGGTGATGCTCTGGGGGCCTGCCGTCAGGACGATTTCGCCCACTTTGGCTTGCCGATAGGTATCCCAGTTGCCGGTCGATTCCACTTTGCCCGTCGTTTGGTTGAGGCCGGCTTGGAGGAGGAACGCCTTGCCCGCCGTGTCGGGAGGGCAGGCCCAATCGAGCCGGACGGCGTAGCGCCCCGGCTTGGCGACATCGACCGTCCACACGGCGCGATCGTCGGGGCTGGTCCAGTAGCCGAGGTTGCCGTACTTTTCTTCCAACACGATGGTCGGGCCATAGATCGCGCAATTCGCCGCGCTCAGAAGCAGCGAGCCATCGGCGGCGGCGCGGACCACCGCCGGCTTGTTGCCCGGAAACTCTTTGCGTCTGGGTTGTGGGCCTTGCGAACGAAGGTGCGCGATCAGGTCGGCCATGTCTTGCGGTTTAATCTCTTTCTCCAACCCTTCCGGCATGGCGGACTTTCCGGAGCTGCTTAGTTCGTCGAGATCGCTCCGCAACAGTACGACTTTCTTGCCGTCGGAGCCGACCAGGGTGATGCTGTTGCCGGTCTCGGCGGCGAGAACGCCGCTAAAGGTGCGGCCGCCCTTGGTCGTGGCCGTGTAGCCGATGTAGCGCGCCTCCACAGCGCGGTTGGGGTCGAGAATGGCGATCAACAGAGCCGGCGGCGATTTATCGCCGAGCGAGGCCAAGTCCGGTCCCACGGCATTGCCGATGCCGCCGAGTTGATGGCAGGCCGAGCAGTGCTTGCGGAACAACTCCGCTCCCCGAGTCGCGTCGCCGGTCGCCGTCAACGCGGGGCGATACGATTCGATGATCTTTTGCCGATCCGCATGGATGGCGTCGGTAAATTGTTTCGTCGCGCGCTTGCGCACCTCGACGGAGCGATGGCTCAGCAAACGCTGCCGCAGCACGGCGTCGATCTCATTCGGAACGATCTGCTTATTCTCCAGTGCATCGAGGAGAGACGACAACCACTTGTCGCGGACGACGAGGACGAGCAACACCTGTTGCCGTTGCGCCGGCGCGAACGCCTTCCAGCCGCGCAGAAGCTCTTTCGGCACTTGCGGCGCATCGATTCGTCCCAATTCGGCGATGGCGGCAGTTTGTAGTTCGACCGTCGTTTGTGGAACCAGCAAGACCGAGAGGGCGGCGACATCTTCTTGCCGATGATCCAACCCCCGCCCCAGCAAACGAATGGCCCGTATTTTCTCGTCTTGTCCGGCGCGCTCGTCGGCCAGCACTGTGCGCGCCGCCGTGAAGATACTGGACACTCGATGGAGTGCCGTTCGCATTGCTTGGCCGGCGTCTTTTTGCAGCGCGGCCAACGGCGTGGCGCGTTCGTCCAGGGCGTCGAGCAATCCCGCCAGCGCGGTGAATTGCCAGGGGGCATAGCGATCCTTTTCCGGCGTGCCGACCGTTTTCAGCAGAGCAGCCAACGCCTTGGTATCGCCCAGCGCGTTGGCCAAACGCAAGAGGCTTTCTAAAAGCGAAGCCGGTGGAGGAGATTTCCCCTCGCCCTTGAGGACGGCCAACAACACGCGCTCGAGGTTCGTTCGATTCACGGAACTCAGCACCGCCGCCGCGAGGTATCGATCTCCGGCGTCGCGCAGCGCCAGTCGTCCCAAGGCGTCGCCGGCGCGGGGATCGTCCCATTCACCCAGAGTGTACGCCAGCTGCAAGCGGACGTGCGGATCGGCGTCGTCCACTCGTTTCAGCAACTCGCGGCCCAGAGCGGGAGCCTGAGCCAATCGTCCCTCGCACAGACGCACCGCATGACGGCGAACGCCGGGATGGGCGTCGCGCAATGCCCATTGCAAAAGCTCGGAGGTCAGACCGTTCAATCCATCGAGCGTACAGAGCGCGTGCAATCGAGCGAGAGGACGCGGGTTTTCGAGGGCCATTTTCGCCAAGAGTGCCGCCGCAGCTTTGTCTTTTCGCCACAGCAACATTTGCTGTGCCGTATCGCGCTGCCATCCGTTGGGACTATCCAAGGCGGCGACTAACCCTGCTGTGCTGAGATGATCCAGGCGCGGGATTTCGCGCGGCTTGGCCCCGACGGGATAGACGCGATAGATGCGTCCTTTATCTTGTCCGGCCCGCAAATCGAGGCGTTTCTGCCAGTCCGCCGGTATCCATTCCGGATGCTCGATGACCGCGCGATACATATCGGCAATCCACACGGCCCCATCCGGCCCCGTCTGGATCGAGGTGGGGCGAAACCAATTGTCGCTGGAGGCCAGAAACTCCGAGGTCTTCTCATCCTCGGCACGGCGGCTGGTAAACGTCACCCCTTTCGAAGATAGGATTTCTCGATGAATCAAATTGTGAACCGGCTCACTCACGAAGGTGCTGCGGTTGAAGGCCGATCCGAATAGCTCATCGCGGTAGACGAAAGCGCTGCACGCCGAGGTGAAATGATTGGCGGCATTCGGATCGTTGAAGCGCGGCAAGGTACGGCTCATGGGATAGACGGTGGACGCCCCCGGAACGATCGACACCGGCAGACGCGATTCGGGAGCGGCCAGGTGCGGATTGCGACGGATGGAGCGATCGTCGAGAACGTACTGATACATCGGATTGCTGTTGTTACAGCCGAACCAGTTGCCCCAATCGTCGCGGCTGCGGCCGAATTGCGTCTGCCCCGCGACGGTATCGAGCGCTCCCGAATCGGGACGGATACGCAGATCGCGCCCGCTCGATGCGACGCTCGCCCCAGTCTTCGCGGATTCGATCCGTCCTCCGCTGTCGCCGTTTGCGCAATAAATCCAATTATCGAGACCCCAAATGAGGCTATTGACTCGATGTTGCGGATTTCCCTCGCGGAAGCCGGTGAATAGCGGCACGCGCCTGACTTTTCTTCCGGATGCTGGCGCTCCCGGCTCGCTGGTTCCGCTGTCCTCAGCGTAGAAGATCTCCGGCGCACAGGTGACGATTACTCCCTTGCGCCACGGCAAGACGCTAGTGGGAAAGCTCAGTCCGTCGATAAAAACGGTGGCTTTATCGTATTTGCCGTCACCGTCGGTGTCTTCGAGATACTTGATCCGTCCGCCCGGCTTGCCCTTGTTGTCTATTCCCAGCGGATAATCGCCCATTTCGACGACCCAAAACTTGCCGTCTGGCCCCCAAGCGAAGGCGATGGGACTTTGCACCAACGGCTCGGCGGCGACCAATTCGACCTGGAATCCCGGACGCGGGCGGATCGAATGCAGCGATGCCTGCGGCGATTTCGCTTGCGGCGTCGCGTTGGCCAACAGTTCGTTGAACGATCGGCGATCCACATGGTCCTTGAGCAACTCCGTCGATTCGTTGTTGAACCACACATGGCGCGAATGAAACCATGCGCCGTTGTTCGATCCCTTTCGCACGATGGGCGGCAACTCCGCTCGCTCGCGCTCTCGGCTCGCGCGGTCGCCCGACATCACCCGCCGCGACCAACCGTCGCGCATCGACGTAAATAAATGCAGAGAATAGCGCTCGTCGTTGGAGAATAGCACGTCGGCGTAGCCGTCTTCGTCGATGTCCACGAAGCGCAAGCCGTTGTCCCGTCCGTCGGCGTTCACAAGAGACGTGCCCTCCGGCAAGGCGAACGGCAACGCTTTCCAGCCTTGCTCCGTCCAGCGAAATGCCGCCTGTTCCTCCCGATTGCCGATAATCAGCTCGCAACGGCCATCGCCATCCAGATCGCGCAGACGCACCCCCCGATCGCGCCCCTTCCCGGCAGTGAAAATCTTGTGTCCCTTCCCTTCCAGTCCGTCGAGCAGTCGGGTATTTTCTACCCATTTTCCCTCTGCGTAATCCCATGCTCCGGCCATCGTCTCATTGCGAACGAGCAACGAAGGATGGCCATCCGCCCGCACCACTCCGAAGCGCCCTCCGGCATTTACCAGCGACACCGGAAAGTCACCGGCGATCCATTTGCCTTCTTTCGGCGACCAACGGCGCGTTTGCTTCACCTTTTCGTTGCCAATCACTACATCGAGATAGCCGTCGTTATCGACATCGAGCAAACGGACGCCGTTGTCTTGTCCCTTGTCGGATCGCAATGGCTGACCGTTCGACAGATTCCTATTCAAGCGATCCTGAGCCTCGCGGAAGGTCAAAAACTTCACCTTCTTGCCGTGTTTGGTCGCGGCATGGTCGATGAGTTCGACGATCTGTTCGTTGCGAATCCAGCCGTGCGGATGGAAGACGAGGCAGAAGACGCCTCGCTTGAGGACTGTGGCATCGAGTGCCGCTTTCCAATCGCGGACGGTGAGCGGATTGTTCGATTGATGCCGATGCTGCGCCACCCAATCGCTGGGCATGACGCAAGGAAACTCCCAACACAAACCGCCGAGAACGTAGGGATAGGGATAGTTTTCGATGGTGTTGACGAACGTGCGATCCTTGGGCAGATACTTTAGAAAGCGATCCTGTCCATCGTCGTCCACCACCCATTCGCGCGGCAACTCCGGATCGTTCGACGTGAGCAGATTGAACACCGACGAGTCGATGGAGAGGAAATGGCCGTTTTCAGTGCGGCGATTGAATATCTCGGCGTAGAATCGAGGACTTGGAGTGTTGAGCGAATCGCAGCAGGGCATCCGAAAGGCGACCGGCCGGCTGTTGGGGATCTCGTTCATCCCATCGACGCAGCCTTCGTAGGTGGCCTTCGCCTTGGCAAAGTCGCCGCCCTTGAAGAAGGGACAGGGATGATCGAGCGTGTGCGTCTCCAAGCTCAACCCTTCCTTGAGCCAGCCTTGCAAGCGCGCGTCGCGCGGATCGACGCGGTTCGTCATAATGCTGACCGGCGCGCGGCCATCGATCTTCTTGAGTCGCTGTAAGATGGGTCGCAGAAACTTCTCGTATTTCTCCGGCTCGCGCATGTCGTCGATGGCCAACACGACGACCGCTTCGACGCCTTCCTCGCCGATCCATTGCGGCGTCGTCAGGCGGGGAAACGTCCGTGAGACATAATACGGATCGCTTTCATCCAAATACGTCAGACGATTGCCGTCGCCCGCGCGAACTGCCGAGGAGAGAATGACAACCAGAGCGAGACAACACGTCCATCGAGAAGCACTCATGTGTGAACCTCGCGCGGAGATCGAGTCCAATGGAGGGCCGAGCGTGGCGTCATTCTATCACGTCGGCCCTCGCAAAGTGAGGCGATGGAGCGAAGGGCGAGTCGGGAATGGAGGAGAGGTTCGGAGAATGCCTCCTCTTTCCTTGAGAAAATGACCATCAGCGACGGGACACGGGGCGGTTGGCGATGGCCCGGCGAACGGTGGGCGGTATGGGTGCATCGACGCCTTTGATGCTCCGCCAGAGAATCTCGTTCAACTCGAAATCGTCCACCAGATCGTACTCGCGGAAATCCATCCGGCTGGAGCGCTGCGCGCCGTAGGTCTTCTTCGTGTTCTTCGCATCCAAGTCGATGCGAGCTGCTTCGTGTGCATACGGTTTGAGATCGGCTTTATCCGTGAAGGAGGCAGCCAGCGGTCTTGCAGCCGCGTCGTATTGGCTCAGCGGAGGCAGCCCCAGGATTAGTTCCATCGTGCGGATCATGCTTACCGTGCTGTATTGCGTGCTGTCCACCGAATGGCGCTTGGTATACGGGCTGATGACTAGGCCGACGGTGCGATGGGCGTCCACATGATCCGGACCATTTTGGGCGTCGTCCTCAATGACGAAGATTGCCGTTTCCTTCCAGTATTTGCTTTTGCTGACGGCCTCGACGAGCCGGCCCAGGGCCAAATCGTTGCTGGCCACGCACGCCTGCGGCGTGTAGGTGTCCGGCGTCGTGCCGGTGGTATGATCTTCGCCGAGGCTCATCACGATAAAGCGAGGCATTTTATCGTCTTTCTCGAACTGGCGATACTCATTCAGGAAGATCTCGACGTTTTCCGTGTCGCGCAGGCGTTTGTCCTTGGCCTTGGCGATACCGTATTCGGGGCACATATGGCCGATCAATCCCGGCACGCGCGCCTCCATCTTGCTGCCGCCATCGCCGGTGCTGACGCGCTTGCCGTACTCGCCGTAGCTGCGATAACTCAATCCGGCGCGATTGCAGGCATCCCACAGGTAGCCGGACGGCGCTTTGCCGAGATGTCCGTCGTCGTCGTCGTCCACGCCGACGCGCTTGGAATAGGTCAAATGCCAATCGCGTGAAATGTAGTCGGTGGCGTAGGCCATTGTGGACCACGGGTGGCCGTCCCGCGAAACCTGCCCGTTGCAATACAGATTGTCGAGCAGAACGAACTCGCGGGCCAACTTGTGGTGGTTGGGCGTCACCTTCTCGCCGAACATCACCAACGACGGATCGCCATTGCCTTCTTTCATGTCGCCGAACACCTGATCGTAGGTTCGATTCTCTTTGATGATGTAGATGACGTACTTGATGGGCGACGGTTCACCGGGCTTGCCGGGGACGACGGACTTATCGGCGTGATAGGAGGCGGAGAGCAGTTTGTCGGAATAGGGACAATTGCGATAGACCGTGGCGGTATATTGGACCAATTGCTTTTCGTCGGGGATCGGCACGATGGACAGCGCGCCGCTCAGCGTGGTGCCGATATACGGAAACGGGAGTCGGCGATAATCCGGAATGGTTTTATCGTTTGTTGTGTCTTTGTCGATGGGATTGGGTTTCGTTCGATTGCCCTTGCCGACGCCGACGAGCAGTTTTTTCCCGTCCGGAGTGACGGCGACGGCGGTGGGATACCAGCCGGTTGGGATGAACCCTTTGACCTGACTCTTGCCGACGGCGGACACATCGACGACGGCAACGCAGTTGTTATCGGCGTTGGCGACGTACAGCGTCTCGCCGTTGGGGGACAGCGCCAGGGCATCCGGCGTGCTGCCTTCGGGAGCGCGCGGGAAGAGGCTGGTCGAAATCGTCTCCACCACCACGCCGCGCCGCGTATCGATCGCGCTCACCGTGTTGCTGGACGCGCAGGCGACAAAGAGCCGATCGTCTTTCGGGTGCGGCACCATCTGATTGGGATGTTCGCCGACCGCGATGCGCCCCACCGCACGCAGGCTCTTGGCATCGACGACCACAACGGCGCGCCCGGCCCAATCGGAAACGTAAAGTTGCGCTCCATTGCGTCCGCGCACCACGTCGTAGGGACGACCGCCGCATTTGACCGTGCGTCGTTCGCCTCCCTCAAGATCGATTGCCGTCAGCGTCGAGGCGTTGATGTCCAGCGAATAGAGCGTATGCGATTTCTCATCGAGCAGTATGCCACTCTTAAATGTAGGCTGTTTCTTTTCCTTGTCCTTTTTGTCCTCCGACTTCGGCAGGGGCGGCTCCTCGGGGCCGACGCGCTGGAGCTTGCCTTCGTTCAGCCGATAGCGATGGAGCATTCCCGCGCCGCCCCCGGACCACCAGATTTGCTTATCGTCCGCCGTTTTCGCCAAGCCAAACCAGCTTTGCAGCACGGTCTGCTTCTCGACGACTCGCCCGCTCTCTAATTCGACGAGCGACAATTCGTGTTTGTTGTAGCCGCTTGTGGCCGTCAGAACGTGTTTGCCGTCGGCCAGCGGCACGATGTTCAACGGCAGATCCGTGAGGGTGACTTGGCGTCCGGCAGGCGCGATCGTCCAGCCGTTGGGAAGCACGAAGCCTTTGTCGGTGACGCCGGGCCGGGAAGGTTTTTCCTCGGCCCAAAGCACGGCGAAAGCCGAGAAGCAAGCGGCAAGGGTTACGACGAGTTTTCGACTAGGCACGAGAAATTCTCCCGATGGTGGCGAGGGAACCGCTGTATCGATCGCAGCCGGAAGCAGACGAGGCGTTTGCACGCCGGCACTCCAAGCTCTGCGGAATGATGCTTATTGTCCATACTTCGGCGAGAGCGTCCAGTAAATGTTTAGTGAAGATTCTCTTCCCGTTCTCTAACCCATGCACACTATGCGAGACCGCGTGTCCGCGTCGGTTCGCCTACCTCATGCGAAGGCGAATTGGTAGAGTGGGCGTTGTTCCACATGGATAATCGGAGAAATGCCATGCCGAAAGAGATGCCTCGCGTGTTGATGGAGATCGACTACGAGAAAGCGGAGCGCGCCTATTTGCGCCGCCTGCCCTTGGAGCATTTCATGGAATCGACGCCACAAGCAACGCAGAGAGAAATCACCTTGGAGAGCCTAGCCTTGGTTAAAGCCCAACGGCCCGACGTGCAAGTCTTCAACGAGCTTCTGGTGCAATATCCGATACCGGGGCGTAGAAAACCAGGTCAGGTCGTGCCGGATAACATGATCGTCCTTCATTCCGAACCGATTAAGGCCGAAGGTAGTTACAACTTGCCGCTCCAGCCCGCTCGCCCATTTTGCATGTTGGAATACGTCTCGAAAAGCAACGAACGCAAAGATTACACCGACGGCATGAAGAAATACGAAGACCATCTGAGAGTGCCGTACTATCTGATGTTCGTGCCCGATTCTCAAGAGATGACGCTGTGTCGCCATAACGGCACGCAGTACGTCAGCGTTCCGCCCGACGAACGCGGTCGGTATGCGATTCCCGAATTGGAATTGGAAGTGGGTTTGCACGGCGGCTGGATGCGTTATTGGTTCCGAGGCGAACTGTTACCCCTGCC
>JAJXWW010000066.1 GCA_021781415.1 Planctomycetota bacterium | reverse complement strand
AGGTGGAAGCGAAGAAAGCCGGTACTGCGACTTTGACGGCGAGTTGGGTGGAAGGGCTAGAGGCTCCCAGCCCCCTGAAAACCTACGAGGACGCCACGCTTGTCCTCAATGCCTCCGGCACACCGCCGCCCCCTCTCGCCGAGAAGCCGACTCCGAAGAAAGAGACCTACGAGGTGCATGACTTCTCTCGGCAGAAAAAAACGGTCCCAACCATGGACGAGCCTCCCATAAGATTCAATAACCCCGGCCGCTAACACGACCTTGGCGAACCGGCAGCGTTAGCTGCCGGGTGATGTGCCTAACACGACCTTGGCGAACCGGCAGCGTTAGCTGCCGGGTGATGTGCCTACCCGGCAGCTAACGCTACCGATTCGCCAGGCGTGGTGTGGTCCACCCGGCAGCTAACGCTGCCGGTTCGCCAAGACGGTCAACATCTCTCGTAGCGGTTGCCGGGCAGGCGGCGGACGACTTTCTTCATCTCCATCATCATTAACGCCCCGCTGATCTGGGGCACGGGTATCCCCAAACGCTGAACCAAGACATCCAAGTGGCACGCCTCGGTCAGCGCTTCCCAGATGCGTCTTTGTGTCTCATCCAATTCGGGAAGTGGGCGCGGGGCCGGCGGCGCGGCGGCGGCTTTCTTTTCGGCGACGGCCATCGCGGAGACGCCGTGCAATTCTTCGAGAATATCGTCGACGCCGCGGCAGAGTATCGCTCCCTTGCGGATCAATTCGTTGCTGCCTCCGCTCGATGCCGCTTCGACCGATCCGGGCACGGACATGACGGTGCGACCCTGCTCGGCGGCATGATGCGCGGTGATGAGCGCGCCGCTCTTTTCCGCCGCCTCAACCAAGACCACGACTTTCGAGAGCGCGCTGATAATCCGATTGCGCACGGGGAAGAGTCCGGCGATCGGTTCCTGATCCATCTTCGATTCGGTCAGCAGCGCGCCGGACGCCTCGATCTGCTTGGCCAACTCGGCATGTTCGGGCGGATAGATGCGCGACAATCCACCGGCCAACACGGCGATCGTCCGCCCTCCCGCTTCCAATGCCGCACGATGGGCCGCTCCGTCGATGCCGCGCGCCAGGCCGCTGATGACGGTGACGCCGGCGCGCACCAGTCCCGCCGCCAAGCGCGACGCCACGCGCTTGCCGTAGTCCGTACAGTGCCGCGAACCGACCAGGGCGACGGCGTTGGAATCCGCGGCAGTCACGGTTCCCCGCAGATAAAACACATAAGGAGGATCGCTAATTGTGGCCAAAGACGCCGGGTACTCGGCATCGCCCCAGGCAACGAGCCGAACGCCGTGCTTGCCCATGCGCTCCAACTCCGCCGCGGCATTGGAATTCTCGAACGCTCGACGAACTTCCTCGGCCAAACGCGGCGTGAGGTAGGGTATCTCGCACAGTTCGGCGACGTTGGCGCGCAGCACGGCGGCGGACGAACCGAATCGTTCCAAGAGGGCAGCGGTCAACCGGGGACCGATGCCTGGTACAAGGGATAGCGTCAACAGATCGCGGACGGCGTCGGGTACTTGCATCGCCATGCCTTCCTCGCGGGTTCGAGGGTGTCGCTCGGATAACATTAGGCTACTCGGACGTTCGCTCCGTTGCAAATTCGGCGAACGGGAGACCTCCGACGAAATCGATGCGATCCGGCTTCCTTTAGATTCTCTACCCGGCGAAGCACGTTCGGAGGTTCGGGACCGAGTTGGTTTCCACCCGAACTGCTTGAAGGATTCTCGTCCGTGCGGTAACTTAGGGTTTAAGGATCGGTGCAACGCCCTCTTGGTGCCGGAGTAGCGCGGCGTTCAAAGAGGTGGCTAGGCTCGTAGTCGGCAAGCAATCGTCTGTCGGCCACCGAGGCATTCGCTTGGGCGACGCGGCATGCACGATCGACTACTCCACCCGCTTCCGTCGGCGTCGGGTGGGGCCAACGCGAGCCAGAATCCGACCGCTTCGCCAGTCGGTTCGCGGGAAGTTGAGGAAACGATAGCCGTGACTGCCATGATTCTCTTTTTCATCGTCGTCTTCGTCCTGTCGCTGGGGCTGGGGTTGTGGCTTCTGCTCGGACGTGGACCGCGGCGTCAACGCGCCTTTCGCCGCGCGCAGCAATCGCTCGAACGAGGCGATTGGCGAGGTGCGCTCGAAGTTTTTTCGACGTTGACGGCTCAGGGTCGGCTATCTTCCGCCTGGCAAGAGCGCCTCCGCGCCGCCAGCGGTGAAGCCCATCAACTCGGCGCGGATCAATTACTGAAAGAGAGCCAATTTGAAGAAGCTTTGCGCCATGCCTTGGATGCGAGCGACCAATTGGGGTTGGATCGGGCCGAACAGCGCAATCGCACGATCGAGGCAATGTTGGCCGAGGCACGCCGATTGTTCGCGGCGGGCGTCGAGAGCAAGGAAACGCTAGCCGCTCTGAAACTGCTGGATCGCATCTTTGCCGTGCAGTCTTCGTGCGCGGAGGCGTTCTTCTGGCGGGGTTTGTGCCTGCTGCGGCAACAACAGATCGATCCGGCGATGGCGGCGTTGATGTCGGCGCACGAGCAGGCGGGCAAACAGTATCTCGACCCCGCGTTCTATCTCGGACTTCTTCTCTCTCGACAAGGCAAAGCGCAAGAGAGTCTACGCTATCTCGCCGAGGCCAATCGCGTCGACGCCAGCTGCGCGTTCGTGACATGCCAGATGGGCATCTCGTTGGTGGCGGCAGGGGGCGATAGCGGCTCGGCGCTGCGCGCTTTGCAGCGCGCACTGGGGCCTCGCGGCTTCGGACTGTGGACGGATCGCCCCGAACGCGCGTGGGTTGAGGCGTTTCCCGAAGCGAAATCGTATGTGCGCCGCTTGGCGGCGAAACATACCTTCGTCTGTCCCCTCTTGGGATCGGATCAAACGATACTGGCGCGGCAGGGGCAGTTCGCGCTGGCACAGGCTTACTATCGCCACGGTGATTTTCAGGAGTCGGCGGATCTGTTCGCCAAGCTGCTGCAAGACAGCCCGCCGACCGTGCCGCTGCTGCGCGGCTTGGGGATGGCACTGGCGCGGTGCGAACGCTACGATCAGGCGTACAAGCATCTTCGCGTCGCCTTGGAGCAAGAAGAGCCGAAAGATCCCTTCACCGCCGGCTATCTCGCGCTGTGCGGCGCGATGGGCAAACCGACCAATTCCGACGATAAGCCGCGCAATGTCGTTTGGGCCATCCGCCTCATGGCCCGCCATCCCGTGATGAACGACCAGGAATGGGCGGGGCTGCTCAACACCGTTCATGCCGAGGCGCGCCGGTTGAACGTACCGGTCGGAGTCGAGGAACAGCTGCAATTGTGCGACATTCTGGCTGCCGTCAACGCCGTCGATTCACATGCCGCCGCCGCCTACGCTCATCTCGCCAAGACACATCCGAGCGCGCTGAAGTCAAAGCATGCTTTTCTTTATGCTCGGGCGGCAACGGAGCTAGGTTGCCAAGAAGAAGGAGATCTCGAGCTGTTTGGGCGCGCGTTTGCCGCATCCGCCGCAGCGCGGGCTTTCTTCACCGAGCGCGGCTGGAATTTCGACGATGCCGAGTATGTCTACCTCGAAAGGAGTTCTTCTCGGCATCCCGGAAAGTTTCCCGACGCACTTGGCGTCGAATATGCGGCGCGCGGCGAATCGTTTCTTCTGGAGCGATCTCGCCGCGAGGAAGATTCGGGGCGAGACGAACCGGCGCGCGCCTGCGTCGAAGTGCTATTGCGGCTCGCGCCGGCAAACATTCCGGGGCACGATCGGTTGGCGCGTCTGCACTATCGGCGCGGCGACATGGATGGGGCCGTCGCGCTGTTGAGCGGCTGGAATCGCTTGGCCCCCAACGATCATTGGCCCTTGGTGCGCCAGGCCATCGTGGAACAAGAACGCGGACGCGCCGAACGAAGGGCCGAAGCCATCGACCGCGCCCTCGGCCTGACGCGAGGCCGTCTCCGCGCCGCCGTCGCCTTTTTGGGAGCGAAATTGGCGCTGCGTTCAGCCATCGGTTCTCCACAGTCGCTGGGCGGCCAAAACGGACAGACTTCGGCCGACATCCAACGGTCAGCAACCGATTTGGGCCAGCCGCTTCATCTGCTCCAGACCTGCCTTCGCGACGATCCCGATCACATCGAAGCACTCTGGTGTCTGGCGGCCGTGCGTTCGATCTTGGGCGACCGCGATGGGTTGGCGCGGCAAGCACTGGAGATGAATCGGCCATCCGTGACCGATGCGCGCTTCCACTTTCTCGGCGCGGTATGTCATTTGGCGGCGAAGCAATACGATACGGTGTTGGAGCTAGGTCAGCGTGCGGCGGCGGACGAATCGTTGACGGTCGAAAGTCAGTTTTTAATGGCATGGGCGCACCTGCATCGGGAGAATCGAGAGGCGGCTCAAGAAGCGCTGCAAAAAGTCGCCGCCGCCGACAAAAGTCCCTCGGCGGTATACGCCCGCGCGCTGCTGGGGTGCTTGCAACTGCGTCGCGGAGACTACGAGGAAGCCTCCCGCTGGTGGAACCGTGTCGAGGCCGGTCGGCGGAGCGAATGGCATCTCGACGAGCCGCTGCGACAAGCGGTGTTGCTGTCGGGGTTGACCGCCCATCGGGAAGGTCGTTTCGAGCAAGCCGCCGAGCGGTTCCGAACTGCCGGCAAACTTGGGCTGCGCGATCGCCGTTTGGGACCGCTGTTGACCCTCGCACTGGTAAGCGCGGGGCAACGATTGCTTTACGAACAGGTGCAATAGGGTGTTCCTCTTGCGGTGCCGTGCGAGTCATGGGAGCAGGGTCGATGCCGCCACAATATCAAGCCGCCGCCCAGTTGCTCGAACGCGCCGCGCAGTCTGGAAGTGCCGACGCCAACGTCCTTTACATGCTGGCCATGGCGCACAAGCGTCAGGGCAAGCTCGGCGAAGCACGCGCCGCCTTACGCAAGATTCAACGGCCAGACGCCAATGTCGTCTTGCAAATGGGATTGTTGTCGCTGCAAGAAAATCAACTCGTGCAGGCCGAGGAAGAACTCGCCCGCGCTTGGCAGATGGACCCGCAATCGTACGAGTGCTGCTATAACTTGTTGCTGACGCGGCTGACGATCGGCAAAATCGAAGAATGCCTAACGCTGATGCCCGCCGCGCTCCAGCTGGCATCGCTCCGGCCGGCGGAGAATCGAGAGGAAGAGGCAAGATTTCTCCTGGTGTTGCAGGCGTTGTTGCAAGCGTGCCGCAACGGCGGCAACGGCGCACCCGCGTTCGCGTCGCAACTCGCCGAATTGAACGACAGCGACGAACAACGCTTGTTGAGGATTCTTCGCAGTCTCGGCCAGCTCGACACGGTGCATACCCTCCTGAAAGCCCTCACCGCAGCGCGGCCTCGCAGCGCGGCGGCGCGGGAGGCATATTTGGAAGCGGTTCTCGTCAAAGCGCGCGAACGGATCGATCGTTGTGCCTGGACCGACGCGGAGCTATTGCTGCGCCCCTTGGCGAGTGAAAAATGCGCCAGCAAGTCATCGCAACTGGCGCTGCTGAATCTGCTCGGCTGCTGTGCTTGCATGACACAGGACTTCGATAGCGGCATCAAGCATTTCTCCGCCGCCATCAAGCTCGCACCCAACGATCCGCGCTTGCATCAAAACCTCGCCCTCACCTACGAATTAAAGGGCGAGCTGCCGCAATCCGATCCCTATTGGAATCGATTCTTCGACTTGCTCGACGACCGCGTGCCGGTTCCAGACGAAAGCCCGCGCTACCGCGAACACTTGGCCTTCGAGGGGCTGGGACGCTTGGCCGGACGTTACAGCGAAAAAGAGAAATGGACCAGCGCGCTCAACTACGTTCAGCGTGCCTCCAGTCTGAGGCCAAACGATCCGGACACGCTCGAACGCCTGTTTCATCTCTATGTGCAAGCCAAACGGCCACAGGACGCGCGCCGCGTCTTGGAGTCGCTTCGCCGCCTGCAACCGAATCGACCCCAGTACGAGTTGTACGAGCTGGATCTCATTGAGGTCAAGGGACTCAACGACATCGAGAAGCTGTTGACGGACATCGACCGTATCTTGAAGGGCTATCCCAACGATGCTCAGGTCGAGGAGCGCGCCGTCAACATGGTCGGCAACGTCATCCCCCTGATGGGCAACTTATGCGATCAACTGACCGATCAAATGAGCAAAGTGATCGATCAAGTGCGCACGCTGCCGAACTATCAGATAAACTGGTCGGCAGTTCGTGAGGTGATGCGCGACTTGATGCGCGAGTTTCAGAAGCTGCGTCGCATCACCGGCAAATGCCTGCCACTCGTCAGCAACGACGAACATCGCCGTATCGTCCGTGACCTCGCGGAACATATTGATAAGAAGATGGAGGCGTGCCGTTCGATGGGCGCTTAAAATGACGAGAACAAGCCCGGAGCGCCAGCGACGGGCGCTTTCCCCCGTCGCTGGCGCTCCGGGCTTGCAAGAAGGTGCGAGGAAGATCATGGGACGCATTCCCGAGCCAGTCGTCTTGGAGTTAGCCACGCTGCCGCGCGAGCAGGTGGGGCCGTTTCTCTTGCTCGGTCTGGACAAAACCGCCGACAAAGAAACGATCGACGCCCATTGGGCCGAACGCCTCAAGTGGGCGCGGAAAGGCATCGCAAAGGTTCCGTTGGAGGACATCAATTGGGCCCGCGAGATGCTCGGCGATCTCGAACGGCGCATTCGGGCCGATGCCGCCAGTCTGAATGTCGATACCTGCGACGGCACCGTGGCAAAGCTGGCCGAGCGCTATGGGGCACGGGAAGGTCGAACCGTTCGCACTTGGCAGCCCTTGGACCGCGAGAAAGCGTTGGCCGACTATCGACTCCCGGCCGAAGTGCCCGACCCCGATGTCGTTCGCGCCGCGCTCACCGTGCCGGACATTCCCGAAGACTTTCCGGCCGTATCGCTGTTGCTCGAACGGCTCGTACAACAACCGTTGGATCCGTGGGCCATCGAATTCCCCGTTCCGTCCTCTGAGTTTTGAGTGTAAACCATGACTGGTGACTTTCCACAAAGCCTGTCGAAAAACTCTGAATCGCCGGCGCTTCCCAATCTGGATACGCTCGGCTCGTCCACGCTTTACAAGCTGTGCGAGGAAGTCATCGCCCTGCGCGAGTACGACAAACGCCAGCTCCGCTCGTTGGAGCAGACGCTCAACAAAGTCCGCGACGAACTGAAGACGAGTTTCAACAGCTTCGCCGCCGACACCCAACGCGCTTATCAGCAATTGCGTCAAGAAACGCACGGCGAGAAGCGCGTCAGCCTCACGCTGCTGAACGAACTGATCGAGACGGCGCACGACTTGCAATCCATTGTGGCGGCCCGACCGTCGTTCGACGATCGCGAAGCGGTCGAACGCTGGAGCGAAGCCATTGAGGTCGAATCGCGCAAACTGGATGCCGCTCTCTTAAAGCAAGGCATCCAGCCCTACGACGCCGTCATCAGTTCTCCTTACAATCCGGCGCTGCACGAGCGCGTCGGCAGCAAGCGCGTCGAGGGCATGGGACCGCTCCTCGTCGCCGAGCAAATCGAACGCGGCTACGCCAGCCAACAACCCGAATTCGTCCTACGCCGCCCCAAAGTCATCGTCTCGGAATAGCGGTCGGCTATCGGCAGTCGGCTATCGGTAAGGATCGGTTGCGAGAAGCGAAATACAATGGAGAGTTCTATCCGTCGGCGTTCACTACATAACGTCGGAACTGATAGCTGATAGCTGATAGCTGATAGCTTTTAGAGAGGTTTGCAACTATGCCCTACATCGGGATCGACTTCGGAACCAGCAACTCGGTCGTGGCCAATTTTCAGTACGGCCAAGCGGAGGTAGTGCCCAATCACGAGGGCCAGAAGTGGACGCCGTCCATCGTCACCCTGCGCCGCGACGGTACGTTGGCATTCGGTCAGGAAGCCAAGGAAAACTTCGACGAACAGCGCTCGATTCGTTCGATCAAGCGCATCCTCGGCACGCCGGAGCGCGTGCCGCTCGTCGGACAAAATTTGCGGACAGAGCAGATCGCCGTCATGCTCTTCAGCTTGCTCAAGAAGGACGCCGAGCAAGTGCTGAACGAGAGTTTCACCAAGGCGGTCGTCACCATACCCGCCAACTCCAAGGGGTTGGCCCGTCATGCGACGAAGTTGTGCGCTGGGGCGGCGGGACTCCAAGTGCTGACGCTCATCAACGAGCCGACGGCGGCGGCCATTTGTTACGGTCTGAACGCGCAGGACGATCAGACGGTCTTGGTCTACGACTTCGGCGGCGGCACGCTCGACGTGACGATTTTGAAAATCCATCACGGCATCTTCGAGGAAGTGGCCAGCAAAGGCATCGGGAAACTCGGCGGCGACGACATCGACTCCGCCATCGCCAAAGTGTTGGCCGAACGCTTCCAAGATAAGACCGGCTTCGACATTCTCAATTCACCGTATCGACAACAGTTCATGCTCGCGGTCGAACGGGCCAAGATCGAGCTGTCGGCAGACCAGACTGCGGTGGCCCGAAAGGCCGAGCTGGTCCCCGAACGGCATCTGAGCCTGGAGGAAGAGATCGCTCGCGGCGAGTTCGAGCGCGTCGTCATGTCGTTGATCGTCAAGTCCGGCACGGCCATCGACGAAGCGATGAAGCTGGCAAAGCTGAGGCCGCGCGACATCGACCGCGTTCTCCTCGTGGGCGGAACCAGCAAAATTCCACTCGTTCGCCGTTATGTCGCGGAGAAACTCGCCGGCAAGGAGCCGGAGTCATTCGACCGCGTCGATCCGATGACCTGCGTGGCCCAAGGCGCGGCCATCGTCTCGGCCATCTTGCAGGGCGCGCCGGGACTCGACAACTACGCTTACAGTGTCAAGCTCGAGCATTCGCTGTGCGCCAATCCGGTCGATCAGCGCACCAACCGCGTCTTTCTCGATCCCATCGTCAAGCGCGGTTCGGACATCCCCTGTTCGTTTAGCAAGATGTACTATCCGGTCGCCGACCCAGCCGACCGCGTCCTCATCAGCGTTTACGAAGGTGACAACTACGACAATCCCGATAGCCCCGAAAATGTCAAACTGGCCGAGATTCCCTGGGAGTTTAAGCCGCCGCGCACCCAGCGCGACGGTGGACTCGATGTCTCCTTCGAGTATGGCGACGACGGCATCCTGACCGTGCAAATTCACGATCAATACGCCGGTCAGAAAAAACGCTTCGCCATCCAACAGGCCGGTGAAGATCAGATGGATGCCTCGCAACTCATCAAGATGAAGCGCATCAACGAGGAACTCATCAATCGCACCCTGGAGTTGGAAAACACGCAGGAGTACAAGGATGCCGTCGAGGTGTTGAAAAAGACCGAACAAGACGTTATCCCGCGCATCGACAACGCGGACGATCGCCGTGAACTCGAAGACCTATGCCGAGCCGTGCGCGAGGCGATGGCTTCCGGCGACAAGAAAAAGATGGAAGACGCCAGCGCCACGCTCAACGACCGCCTGTTGAATTACGCCTATTTGCTGTAGTTGAGGGGGCTGCCATCCCGCAGCGCCAGCAAGGCAAATCCCTTGCTGGCGCTGCGGGATGTTAAAGCTGCGGGCTGGTAAAGAGTAACGGAAGGACTGTCAACCATGCTGACGTGCCCGATGTGCAAGAAGAAGCTGCGCGGGATGGAAAAGGAATGCCTCAACTGCCGGGCCGACGTTTCGCTGTTGGTCGGCTACGTCGAGGATCTGCGCGAGGGATTGGCGCGCGGAGAGGCGATGACGCGCGCCGGCGAACTTGGCGAAGCCGTGTGGGCATATTTGGCCGTACTGGAAGTCGATCCCGATAATGCCGTGGCGCGGCGGCAAGTCGGCAAAGTCGCCACCGCTGTGCGCCAGTTCGACCGAACCATGCCCGGCAGACGTTGGATGAAGAAGCTCCAGAAGCAGAATCGCTTTCGCCGTTGGATGGCCGAATGGAACACCGAGGGCGAATTGACGAACGGCTTACTGAACAGTCTATTCTGGTTCACGATTGTCTTCGGCGCGTTGATGGTCGGCTACGTCCTCGGTTTCAAGAGCGTCCAGCCGGATGGCCCCCCACCGGACACGAAGATGGAGCAGGAAAAAGTGGTCCCCAAAAAGACCGTACTCGACAAACCGTTGGGCAAATGATCGCCGTTTCGCCTCCGAATGCGATTCACAACCTCCTTTCAACAAAGAATTTGCGCTTGGCATGGCCACGAACTGTATAGCAACTGTATAATTTCTGAAAACTATACAGTTGGTATACACCACCATGCGCGAACTTCCTCAACCTCCCAAACTGACTCCCGAAGCGATCGCGCGAGCGCTGCCTCGCATGACGAAACCCGAAGTGCAGCGCTATCTCGCGGTAGCGAACGGCGAGTATCTGCATTGGGAGAAACTTCGCTATCATCCACCGCCCGCCGGCATGACGCCCGAAGACGTTTGGCACCTGGTTCATCTTTCGCGCCTCTCCCAGCGTCGTCCGCTGCCTTTGTCCGATCTTCACGGAAGAGCGTTCACCTATTGGTTATCGGATTCGTCATTGGAAACGCTCCACGAAGTAGACCGTTGGGGAGGCGGCAACATCTCCTTCGAGGAAGACGCGGGAGATGCGTTAATCTCGATGCGCCAACGCGTGTTGATGAATTCCTTGATGGAAGAGGCGATCGCCACCAGTCAGATTGAGGGGGCCGTCACAACGCGCAAGGTTGCTAAGGAGATGCTGAGGACCAACCGCAGGCCGCGCGACAAAAGCGAACAAATGATCGTCAACAGCTACCGCACCATACAACTGCTGCGCGAACGTCTCAAGGAACCGCTCGGCCTCGCGTTACTGTTGGAGATTCAAGAGAGCATGACCCGCGAGACCTTGGACAACCCAACGGCCGCGGGACGATTGCGGTTGGAGAGCGAGGAAATCACCGTTGTCGATTCGCGGGACATGGAAATCGTCTATGTCCCCCCACCTGCGACTTTGTTGCCCGAACGACTCGATAAGCTGATCGCTTTCGCCAACGCGCCGCGCGACCCCCACGATTTCATCCATCCGCTCGTCAAGGCTGCGATCTTGCATTTTTGGCTGGCGTACGAACATCCCTTCGTGGACGGCAACGGTCGAACGGCTCGGGCGCTGTTCTATTGGTTCATGCTCAAAAGCGGTTACTGGCTCTTCGAGTTTCTAACGATTTCTCGCGCGATCGTGGCGGCACCGATGCAATACTATCGCTCGTTTTTGTACTCCGAACAGGACGAGAACGATCTAACGTATTCGCTGGTCTTTCAAATGCGAGCGACACAACGAGCGCTGGGACAACTGCGCGAATATCTCGACCGAAAACAACGAGAGCAGAAAGAGATGGCGACGGCGCTACGGCGTTTCCCCGACCTCAATTCTCGGCAACGCGATTTGCTCGATCGCGCTCTGAAGTATCCCGAACAAGTCCATACCTTTCAATCGCACCGCATTTCACAAGGCATCAGCCAACTGACCGCGCGGGCCGACTTGCTCGACTTGGTCCAACGCGGATTATTGACGGAGATAAAACAAGGAAGGCAACGCGGCTTTTTACCGGCCGCCGATCTCGACCGGCGGCTCAATCCGAAACCAAAGAAGAAAAGACGGTCGAGCGATTGAGGTACGGTATCATTTGTTCGGCTTGAAGACAGGTTGCTTGCGCTCCGGCAGCTTGAGAGAAGGCGGGAGATCGGAGAGCAGATTCTTAACCGCCGGGTCGTGGGCTTTGTCGCCGTTGATGAACGTCCAAGTCTTGCCCTTGTCCGGAGAGATGCCGAGTAAAAACGACGACGCTGTAAGCAAGCCATCGGGAGTCTTCATCTCCAACGTCAGGGGTATCACCGCGTAGCGCTTGTCGGCGACGGCGGCGAGTTGAACCTTGTCGCCGATCTTGGCCGACTGAAACTCGAATCCCTTGGCCTTCATCTGTTCCATCACGCGCTTCATGGCTTCCAACATTCTCACGCGCCCGCCTCCGATGCGGACGATTTCCGGATGCGTCAAGTCGAGTATCTTTTCGCAGTCGCCCTTCAACGTCGCTTGAGCAATCTCTTCCGCCTTGGTCTTGGCGATGACTTCGGGTTTGTCCTCCACCGCCGCAGCCGCGCGAGGAAGCAGAAGCAAGAGCGAGTAGACAAGTGGCTTTATCATGATTCTCTCCACCATCGTTTCAATCCATGCTAACGGGGAACGAACGGCGACGCAAGATGTCGAACGAATGGCTCAAAACCTGGTCGACCAGACTTGTGCCAGAACGGCGAAGGGCAACAGCACGGGTGCGGAGAGTACCACGAGAGGCCAACGCCAACGCAATTGGACGCAGGCGAACCAAACGCCCAACGGCAGCCAAGAGAACACGCGCGGATAGCTCCAACTGTCGCCGAATAAGCGGATGCCCCCCAAGAGAGCCAGTGCCGCGCCGGCCAATGCCGTCAGACGAATCGCGCGATCGCCGGGCGTCCACCACAGCCGCGACGCCAAGCCAATCTGAAATACCAGTGTCGTCAGACAGACGATATGAAACAGCGCGAGAGAGGACGGCTCGCTCGCCAGATGCGTGCAACGATAATACAAACCGGACAACGGCAATCCGATATGTCCGTCCGAAGGCAGAAGCGGCCAGGTGCCATAGAACCCGCGCAACACGCCCAGCCACGCCGACCAGATCGACACCCCCGCGACCAAGCCGAGCGTCCAGCGTTTGTCTCGCTGCCATACGGCGAAGGCGAGGGCGAGCAGAACCACCGCGATATTTTGTTCGCGCGCCAACAGCGAGGCCGCAGCGCACAGCATGGCCGACCACCACGGTCCACGTCGCAGCCAGACCACCAGCAAGGCCGCCACGGTCAAAGTGGACCACACGTCGGTCAAATTGCGCAGCAACGGCATGCCGGCGTTGACGGCGAACGGCAACAGCGTTCCCCACCACGGACTCATCCCCGCCGATCGCGCCGTCCACGCACCCAGTCCACACAGCGCGGCAATGGCCAAGAGATTGACCGAAGGCATCGCCCACAACAAAAGACGCGCATCGCCGCCGCTCAGCGTCCAACACAGGGCCGGATACAAAATGCGGGCATGACGCACGGCGGGCACGTCGAGTTCGAGAGCATGGGACCGCCACGGAGACCGAGCCAAGAGATAGTAAAACTGGCCGTCGTAGCCGTTGCGGTCGAATCCCGTGCCGATCTGTTCGTAGGGAGGCCGCCCAACGGCTTCTTTCGCCGCGCACACCAGTGCCGATAAGTCGGCGTGAAAAGCTGCCACATAGCCGACTATCAGCAAAAGGTGTAACAAAACGCCCGTCACCACGGGCAGCAAGAGGTTAGGGAGTGCCTCGACGGGACGCCGGGCCGATAGGGAGATGGATTTCGTGGAGGCGCGCGCGCCCTCCGTGTCTCGTAAGACGGTACTCACCGTGTCACCTTCTCGCACTTTTACGCCGCTCGTCGTACCTGCTGACGGAGGAATCCGGCGCAGCACTGAATCACGCGCCGTTGTTGTTCGGCCTTGAGTTCTGGATAGATCGGCAGGGCGAGAACCTGACGGGCCGCTTCTTCACTGGCCGGGAAATCGCCGCTGCGATAGCCGAGATAACGCAGGCATTCTTGTTGATGCAGAGCCAGGGGATAGTAAATCTCGCAACCGATGTTCTCGGCCTTCATCTGGCGGACGAGTGCGTCGCGCTGTCCGTTGGCGACGCGGACGACGTATTGATTGAACGTATGACGGCGGTGAGGGCGGCGGATCGGCCGCTCCAGGAAATGCGTCAGATGATGCTCTTCGATCAGCGCGTCGTACCGGGCGGCCACGGCCTGGCGATCGCCGATCCAACGCTCCAGGTGCGGCAGCTTGACCCGCAGCATGGCCGCCTGCACGGCATCGATGCGAGCATTCCAACCGAGATATTTATGATAGTAGCGCGGCTCCATGCCGTGGACGCGCAGACATTTCATCCGCCCGGCCCACTCTGGATCGTTGGTCACAACCATGCCCGCGTCGCCGTAGGCTCCGAGGTTCTTGGTCGGATAGAAACTCAAACAGCCGATGCTGCCCAAACTCCCAACGCGCTTGCCCTGATACTCCGCCCCCAAAGCCTGAGCCGCATCTTCCACAACGATCAAATCGTGCCGTTCGGCGATCCGCCACAGCGGTTCCATGTCGGCGCATTGGCCGAATAGATGCACCACCATCAGAGCGCGCGTCCGCTCCGTGATCTTGTTCTCGACTTGCAGCGGATCCATGTTGAACGTGATCGGGTCGATGTCGCAGAAGACGGGACGCAAACCGGCTCGGACAATCGCACCGGCCGTGGCGAAAAAGGTGAACGCCGGCAAGATGACCTCGTCCCCGGGTTCGAGATCGAGCGCGTGCAGAGCCAGCGACAGGGCATCGCTCCCCGACCCGCAACCGACGCCGTAGGCCACGCCGCACGCCCTGGCCACTTCGGACTCCAGGGCGGCGACTTCGGGACCGAGAATCACCTGCCCGGAAGCGAGGACGCGCAGCACCGCCGCCTCCAATTCCGGCTGTAGCTCCCGGTATTGCGTTTGTAGATCGCACAGAGGCACGCCCGCTCCCAAATTGTTTGGCATCTGTCGGCTCCTTCCGGTTCTGCCCTATCTCGGCAACACACCGTATGCCGAGCCGCTCGGAAAGTCAAGGCGTCCTGTCCGACCCAAACGCCCTTCGAGATAACAACGAAAGGTCTCGGTTCGCCGCGACGCGCCAGCGGAGCGCGTCTCCCCGTACTCCTTCGACCTACGCTGCTAACCAAGCAGTGCGCCATCTGCGGCAAAAACGCGCTACAACCACGAGATTCCTCCAATGTGTCTTTTTTTCAATTTCGCTCTACCCACGATCGAGCAAATCGGTTAATATCGTTAAAGGCGATCGAAACGCCCCGGCTCATTCTATTCCCCAGGAGCGCGCAGCCGATGATTCCAACGACGATTTCCCTCGGTTCGTACCCAAATCCAACGAACTACGGGGACCAAACGACCTTCACGGCAATCGTCAACCCCGCACAAAGCGGCGGTTCGCCGATGACCGGCACTGTGGTCTTCTTCAACGGCAATGTCGCCCTCGGAACCGCACCCGTCTACTGGAACGGCAGCGCCGGCGCGACACAGTTTTCCTACTCCAATCTGCCGGGCGGACAGCAAAACATCACCGCCGCCTACTCCGGCGATGGAAATTACAGCCCCAGCGCTTCACCCGCATATCCGCAAACGGTCGGACCGAACATCGCCTACTACTCGCTGGTGTCTTCCGGTTCTTCCTCGGTCTTCGGCCAATCCGTAACGCTTCAAGCGCGGATCAACAACAGCCAAAACACGCCGGGCCTGCTTCCCCCAACGGGCAGCGTCGCCTTTCTCGACGGCCAAACTCCCATAGGCTCCGCAGAGCTGTTTCCGCTTGCACCGGGTCAGGTTCCCGTGGGAGCGGCGGCAGTTCTCAGTGTCTCCACATTGGCGGTCGGATCGCACTCCCTCTCGGCCGATTATGCGGGCGACCCCAATTATGCCACCAGCACTTTCGCACCCGTACCACTCACCGTCAACCAGGCATCCACGACCACGGCCCTGACCTCGTCCGCCAATCCTTCCGCCCTCTGCCAGACGGTGACATTCACGGCCACCGTTACCGCCGCCAGTCCAGGAAGCGGCACGCCGACCGGTACCATCTCGTTTCAGCAAAACGGCACGACGGTGGCCACGGTCAACCTGACCGACGGAACGGCGACTTACGCCACTTCGTCCTTGACGCAAGGCAGTTCCAATTTCAACGCCCTCTACAACGGCGATGCCAACTTCATCGGCAGCAACAGCAACACCGTCATTCAAACGGTCAACCCCGCCACCAACTGGGTGCTGACCGCCAACGCGGCCATGCCCGACCCGCAACAAGGGCTGACAATCCCGTTCGGCAGCGCCACCGTCTCGCCGTTCGACGGTAGTTTGCGACGCGCGCTCGACATCGACGCCAACCAACACGCCGCCTGTCACTGCGGTTGCGGCTGCGCCGACGACAACTGCCACGCCGGCAACACGCCCCTCGCCCTGACGTACCTCTCCAACACTCTCAACGTGCAACCGATCGTCGTCGCCACCCTCGCCAGCGACTTCTGTGCCGGCGTGCCCACCTCCCTCCAAGCACAATTGACCTGGAACGGTGTGCCGCAAGGCTGGATCGCACTCGGCACCACCGGCCACAATCCGGGCGATGTCTACTATGTGCCGCTGCAAGTTGCCAGTCCCGTCGCCGCCTCCGGCATCTACTCATGGAGCGTCGAAGTCAAGGCCGCCGTCGGCACCAACGTCTACGACCGCACCGTGCCCGTCGTCGTCAACGCCGCCAGTGCGTTCGGTGCGGGCTGGTCGCTCGGCGGTATTCCGTCGCTGCTGATCGGCAGCGCCGGAATCGCCATCGTCGAGAATGCCAGCGGTGGTTCGCGCTATTTCACCGGCACGGGGCCGTCGTACACCAGTCCGGCCAACGATCAAGGCACGCTGGTACAGAATGGCGATGGTAGTTTCACCTACACGGCCAAGGATCAGGTCAAAACGAATTTCGATAGTACGGGTCGCATGACCAGCCAGGTCGATCCGCACGGTCTGACCCAGACGATTGCTTATACTGGGACATTAGTGACTTCCATCACGCAACCCGATGGCGGTGTGGCAACTTTCAATTACAATAATAATCGGCTAACGTCCATTCAGTTACCAGGCAATCGCACCCTGACGCCGACCTACGACAGCAACAATAATCTGATTGGTTTCACCGACGCCGCCGGCGATGCCTACACCTTCGGCTACGACACGGCGCATCGGCTCATCGGCGAGCAAGTGGGACCGCTCAACACGACGTACACTTTCTCCGCGAGCAATGGTACGCTGACGCAAATCAATCGCGGTTTGGGCACGACGCTCGGCGTGACGGCGGCGGCGACGCAAGGTTTGGGAGCCGCCACCGCCATCAATGCCAATCAGGCATTCGCCGCCATGACCGATGGATTGAATCATACCACGAATTATCTGCTCGATACCTTGGGCCGACCCTTACAATTACAGACTGCGGATGGCGCTATACAGTCGTGGCAACGCAACGCCGCCGGCAATCCAACCTCCTATGTGGACCAACTGGATCGAACGACGAGTTACGCTTACAATGCCACGCAAGACTTGACGCAAGTGACCAATCCCGATGGCACGACGAGGAATTATCAGTATGAGATGACGTTCCATCGAGTGACGCAAATTCAGGACGAACTCGGCAACCTGACGAATTTCAGTTACGATGCCACGACCGGCGACTTGCTAACGCAGACCGACGCCTTAAACAATGTGACGAGCTATATGTGGTCCAACGGTCTGAAGCAGACGACGACGGATGCGTTGGGGCATATGACGACACTGCAATGGAACGCCATGCGTCAACAAACGGCATCCATTGACGCGATGAATAATAAAACGAATTTCGGCTACGACGCGGATGGAAATCAGAACAATGTGCAAGACGCGCTCGGCCACACCACCACCTTCACCTTCGACGGCAATCGCCGTCAGCTTACGCGCACCAACGCCCTCAGCGGCACATCCAGCAACACCTATGACGCCGCCGGAAACCGCGTGAGTGCCACCGACGAATTGGGACGCATAACGAATTACGTCTACGACCAACGCGGCTTACAAACATCGGTCACCGACGCGGTGGGCACGCCGCAACAGCGCACCACGACCACGGCCTACGATGCCGCCGGCAACGTGCAATCCGTCACCGATGCTCTCGGCGATGTTACGCAATTCGGTTACGATGCGCTCAACCGGCAAATCTCACGTACCGATGCTTACGGCACTTCTCTCCAACGTACTACCTCGACGACTTACGACTTGGCAGGTAATGTGGCGTCAACCGCCGATGCCTTGGGCACGACGACGAAAAATGTCTACGACGTTCGCAATCGACTCATTCAACGCATCGAGGCATACGGCACCAGTTTACAGCGAACGACCGCCACAACCTATGACGCGGTTGGAAATGTTCTCACGGTCATGAACCCCCTCGGCACCGTGACGCAATACACCTACGACGCCGATTTTCGACTGACACAGCTTACCGACGCCTACGGTACCAGTTTGCAACGCAGTTCGAGTACGGCCTACGACGCCGTGGGCAATGTGTCTTCGACGACCAATGCGCTGAGCGTGGCGACGAACTATGTATATGATGCGCTCAATCGACAGACGCAGGTGATCGAGGCATACAACACCTCCGTTCAACGCACAACGACGACGGCGTATGACGCCGTGAGCAATGTCTCTTCGGTAACGAATCCCAACGGCATCATCACCGCTTACAGTTATGATGCGCTCAATCGCCGCATTCAGGAAGTTGACGCATCGGGGTCCAGCGTGCAGCGCACAGTGAAAACCAGCTACGACGCCGTGGGCAATGTGTTGACGTTCACGAACGGTTTGGGGGTGGTTACGAGCTTTGCCTACGATGCATTGAATCGCCGCGTGACGGAGACCGACGCCTATGGCACGAGTTTGGCGCGCACCGTGACTACCAATTACGACGCCGATGACAACGTGATTTCAACCATTGATGCCCTAAACTATAAGACGACGTTCGGCTACGACGCGCTCAACCGTCAAACCACGGTGCAAAATCCCGATGGCGGCACCACGACGACGGCGTATGACGCCAACGATAATGTATTGAGCCTGACCGATCCGCTGAACCATGCGACAAGTTATGTCTACGATGCTTTGAATCGCAGAACGCAAAGTACAGACGCACTAGGTGGGATCGTCAAATGGGCATTAGACGCCAACAATAATTTGCTCAGCCTCATCGATCCCGTCAACAACGTCACACAGTGGATTTACGACGCGCTGGATCGCAAGGTCCAAGAACTCGATCCCCTCGGCAACAGCGAAATCTATAGCTACGACGCCCTGGACCGTTTGACCTCGACCACGGATCGCAACGGCCAGAAGATCACGTCGAGTTACGACCAACTGAATCGCAAGACCGGCGAGACGTGGTATAATTCCAGTGGCACACAAGTAAATGCGTTGACCTTCACCTTCGACGCCGATAATAATTTGTTGACTGCGGCAAATAATGTGTCCACAAACACATTGACCTACGATGCGCTGGACCGCCTCGCCACGGTACAAGATGCCTTCAGCACGACGCTTACCAACACCTACGATGCAGCGGACAATCGCACACAGGTGGTGGATTCCTTCGGTGCAACAACAACGCGCTTCTACGATGCGCTAAACCGCATGACCTCGTTGCAACTAGGCGGCACTGGACAAACCCCGCTACGCGAGGATTTCACCTACACCGCGCGCGATCAAGTAGATATTCAGACCCGCTATTCGGATCTCGCCGGTCTAAATAAAATCGGCTCTTCAACCTTCACTTATGATAGCGTCGGTCGACTAACCAACTTGCAACATGTCGACGGCAGCGGCAACAACATCGCCAATTACGTCATTGCCTTCGACTTGGCCAGCCGCATCACATCGGAGACACTCAACGCCGGCACGCCCACGAATTATAGCTACGATGTCACGAATCAATTAACCGATGACAGTACCGTCTCCTACAGCTACGATCTCAACGGCAACCGCACCATGCCCGGCTATACCACCGGTCCCGCCAACGAGATCACCAGCGACGGTATCTGGAATTATTTCCACGACAAAAATGGTAACGTCATCGGCAAGTCTAATATCGGCACCGGCGCGACCTTGGCCTATAGCTACGACAACTGCTACCGCCTCACCTCGGCCACGCAAACCACCTCCGCCGGCTTGCAGATGCAGGCGTCGTATGTATATAACGCCCTGGGCCAACGCATCGAGAAGGACGTAACACAGAACGGCAGCACGACCACCACGCGCTTCGCCTACGATCGCGGCGAGATCTGGGCCGACCTGGATGCGACCGATGGGTTGCAGACGCGCTATGTGCGCGGCGACCGGGTGTTGGAATTACTGGCACGAATTACAAGCGGTGCGGTCGCATGGATATTGACCGATCGCATGGGTTCGGTACGCAACGTGTTGAATGATTCTGGCGCGGTGATCGATACGATTGCATATGATGGCTACGGCAATGTCACGAGCGAAACGAATGCGACGAATGGCGGGCAATATAAATATGATGGATATAGATATGATGGCGAGACGGGATTGTTTCGACCAGATGAATCTTATGCACGATATTATTACTCATTAATCGGAAGATGGTTAGTTCGAGATCCTATTGGATTTAGTCTACTTGAAGAGAATTATTATAAATACGTTAACAATTCGCCATTGAATGGAGTAGACCCAAAAGGGCTTTTTGTTGTTAAGTGTAGCGACGTTAAGGATGAGATATTTAGGAGAACTATTGAGGATTCAACTTATTGGAGAGGTGTATCACACATGAAGGATGTTGCTTTAGAATCCATGAAAAAGCAGGTGCAAAAGTGGCGCGACGGCGCGAACGCCTCTACGGGAATGTGTGGGAATCCAAAAATTAAACTAGATCCGTACATATGTTCTCCGGGATCAATTGTGGAATGCAGAGCAGCTATGCAATGTGGCGTCACTCCCGTTTTTTATAAACAGAGTCGCGGCTTAATTTTTGTTGGCACCAAATTCGTTTTTGGAATTGCCTGCAAAATCGGCTGTAGTACAGAATCCCGGACGCTCAGGCAGCCGCCGGATATAAGTAGGGATGCCATCATGATTTTTATGCCGGGAGGAATCCTCAAAATGCAACCCGTTATGGCAGCCCGCTGGTGGCGCGCAGCAAAAGTAACAGCAGAAACTATTAAGATCGCTACTTTTCTTGGAAAACCGGAAGAAAAGATCTCCGATGTTCCGTTCGTTGAAGTTACAGAATGATTAATATTCCTTCAACTGAACGCTTTTCTTCAATTCAACAAGGGTGAACCGACAAGCTTTCACTGAGTTTCCCAATGATCAAATTATTGACGATCTGGATGTGGTTTTTCCTGATTTTATCCATCGGTTGTATTCCGTCAACAGATTTGACAGAAACCCACATTAATATGCTCATTCTACAACTTGGGAGTTCAGATTTCAAAGAGCGCGAAGAGGCGAGTGTTCAGCTAAAAAATCTCGGAGAAGCCGCCGTGCCTGCATTGATGGAGGCGGTAGATAACTCAGATAAAGAAGTGGCTCAGCGGGCTGCTCGACTATTGGAAAGTTTTAAACCCATCTTACGCAAGCGAGCTCTATCGATAATTGACAAATGGAAAGGAGCAGTCGTTGAAAGACAAGGGACAAAGATTACGGGTTTAAACCTAAGCAGCTGTGAATTCACCGATGCGGATTTGACATATCTCCAGTATATCTCGGAACTCAGGAAGCTAGATTTGTCCAAAACACAAATATCAGATAAGTGCTTGTTGCGTTTTAAGGGACTTAAAGAGTTAAAAGAGCTCGATTTGTCTGAAACTCACATCACTGATATTGGTGTAGCTTGCCTTAAAGAACTCAGATCTTTACAGATTTTAGATATTTCAAAGAGTAGAGCCTCGAAAGATGTTTTGTCACATATAAAAACTCTCGAGAATCTTAAAGCACTTTACCTGACGGGCCTGCCGATTTCAGACGCGAGTTTAATCGAAATAAATGGCCTCGAAGAGCTAGTAGATGTGGATTTATCCAGGACTCAGATAACAGATATTGGCCTTTCCCATCTTAGTGTTCACAGAAAATTGACGGCCCTTAATATCGCGGGGACACCCATTTCAGACGAGGGTATCGCTCACCTTAAGAATCTCAAAGCGTTGATTACCCTGAATCTCTCGAATACAAAATTGACGAATACATCCCTTATTTACCTTCGGAGTCTTAAAACACTGCGATGGTTGAACATCTCAAAAACTCAGGTTAGAGGTGGAGCGTTATCCCTTCTTCAAAACTTAACTGGTCTCTCGCGGCTAAATCTATCGGATACTGGTGTAACAGATGAAAGTTTTGTAAATATTAAGAATCATAAAGACTTGTACGAACTCGATATTTCGAGAACTCAGATAACCGATGCTGTAATTGCACAATTGAAAGTCCTCGGTGATTTGATTTCTCTGAAGATGTCGGGCACGTCGATTACTGGAACGACGCTAAATCAGCTGGAAGCGATTAAATCTCTCTCCGAACTCGATATTTCTGATACAAAACTCACGGGTGAGAATCTATGTGCCCTAAACGGGTGCAAGTCTTTAGCGGAGCTGAATATTTCGAAGATTCGTTTAACGGATACAGATTTAATGCGCCTTATCGGACAGACTACTCTTAAACGGCTCAATGTGTCATCTACACAATTGACTAATAATGGTCTTGTTCATTTAAAATCGTTGAAGGATCTCAAAGAGTTGAATGTTTCATGTACTCGTATTACGGATCCGGGAATTGCACATCTGTTAGCATTCGCTAAGCTCCAATCTCTAAACCTATCAGGCAATCGTTTGACGGATACATGTGTGAAGCACCTAAAACGGCTGAGAAGCCTCGAAGTGTTGGATGTTTCCGGCACGAATGTAACAGAGAAAGGGTGCGCCGATCTACAATCGCGTATTAGAAATCTTCGGGTGCTGTCGCGGTAACCGGAACAGTGAATCATATCTTGGACGCCCTTAACCGCATGAGCTCGCTGCAACTGGGTGGCACGAGCCAGACACCGTTGCGCGAAGATTTCACCTATACCTTGCCCGATCAGGTGGCCACTCAGACGCGCTACAGCGATCTGGCCGGTCAGAATATGATCGGATCTTCAACCTTCGCCTATGACTGTGTGGGTCGCTTGACGAACTCGCAACACCTCGACGGCGGCGGCAACAACATCGCCAACTACGTCAACGCTTTCGACCTATCCAGCCGCATCACATCGGAGACACTCAACGCCGGCACATCCACGAATTATAACTATGATGTCACCAATCAATTAACCGACGACAGTACCGTCTCCTACAGCTACGATCTCAACGGTAACCGCACCATGCCCGGCTACACCACCGGCCCCGCCAACGACCTGACAAGCGACGGCATCTGGAATTACTATCACGACAAAAATGGTAACCTCGTCGGCAAGTCCAATATTAACACTGGCGAAACCTGGACCTACGCCTACGACAACCGCAATCGCCTGACCTCGGCGACGCAAACGACCTCCGCCGGCTTGCAAATGCAGGCGACCTATGTGTATAATGCGCTCGGCCAACGCATCGAGAAGGACGTAACACAGAACGGCAGCACGGTCGTCACCCGCTTCGCCTACGATCGCGGCGAAATCTGGGCCGACTTGGATGCGACCAATGGGTTGCAGACGCGCTATGTGCGCGGCGAACGGGTGCTGGAGTTGCTAGCGAGAATTGCGAGCGGGACCGCGGCTTGGGTGTTGGCAGATCGCATGGGTTCGGTACGCAATGTGACGGATGATACGGGCGCAGTGATTGACACGATTGCATACGATGGATATGGAAACATCACGAGCGAAACGAATGCGGCGAATGGCGGGCAATATAAGTATGACGGGTATCGGTATGATAGTGAGACAGGATTGTATCGTTCGGATCCGAGTACCGGACGGTATTACGACCCGTTGACAGGGAAATGGTTTAACCCGGATCCTATTCGGTTTTTGGCAGATGATATAAATCTATATCGGTATGTGAAGAACGCTCCGGTAATTTTTGTGGATCCCTTTGGACTTGCTGGTTTGAAGGTGAAGTATGAGCTTTGGGGACGGAAAGTGCGCGAATATCCTTTCTGGCATTCCTTATCTTGGGTGAATGCAGGCTCTGTAGTTGTATCGATCGACCTTAAGGTCACGAATGACAAGGTAAGTTTCTTGATGGCTACTGCCTACCCGCAAAACGCCACCCAAAAAGTGGTCATTCGTCATTGGGTTGAAGGACTCATACTGAGGACAAACAATTTCTATACCTACGATACGATTGATTTAACTGGTGCCGCCGGTCTTGTAGATAATGACGCGGATTGTGGCAGGCGTTGTGGGTTTGAGTTGAGAGTTAGCTTTTATGCTCAAGCAGGGAAGATTACCGACGGAAGGAAAAAAGACATTAAAGCCAAAGCGGCAAAAGGCGTTGAACTGGAATTTGGCGGCGAGTCGTCAACTTCCACTGAAGAGGCTCCCTGGAAGACGAGCAGCGGCGTGAAGTTGAAGATTTGTCCAGATGGCAGAGGCGACTACACTTTGGAAGTGAAAGACACAGATCGGCTCGCTGAAAATCCAGACGAGGAATATGAATTTACGACGTGGGACGACGACAATCGATTCTTTAAGAACAAGTGGTCTTACGAGAAGACGTAGGGAAAAGTGCAAAGGCATTACTGGAGTATGACAATCTTCCAATAAATGCCAATCAGAATCACTAGGGTTGCAGTAGCATCTGAATAATAAAAGGAAAGAATCATGTTCATCGCCTCGAAAGACACCCACCAATTGTCACGGCCTTCCGGGCTGCGGAATCGCCGGCGATTGTGGTGTACGGTCCTCGCGGTACTCCTGGTAGCCTGGATTGGGATGTTTCTTCAAATACTGATCTCACCTAAGGGTTCCGTGCGCTTTGAATCTCCTGTTTTCAAGCTGACTTGGGACTTTCAAGATTCGAAAAACGCCAGGTGGAAACTTGAGGAAGAACACAAAGAGTACGACTGTCGCTTCGTTTTGCACATTCCCAAAGAAACTCGTGTAGGTATACTACCGTCATTTGACTGGGATATTCCTGAAGGACCGAGATGGTCTGTTAAGATACGAGGTAGGTGGAGCTTTTCGTTTCCCCTCACATGGGATGGTCGACGCCTCGATCTTGAGCAAGGGAAAATGGAACCCTACGTCTCCTACGGCGGTCTCCCGGGCCGTTGGACATACAAGGCTTATAGTCATCGGGCCGCTCAAAACATCTTGTCTTTGCTGGTACATTTCACCTATACCGATGACGATGGTCAACGAAGCGAGGAACGAACGGTTTCGATCACGCTGGAGATTCAAGAAGATTGACCGCTTCGAGTTCAAGTATCCGAAAATATTATTACCTCGGCATGTAAGATTCTCACTAATTCATATTGGCAGCATATTGGACGGATGGGTGTTCAAAGTAACTCATTACATGCTCTGGAAGATGCAGCAACTTTCGCATGAAATCCTGTATCCGCGAACGCACCTCAGCCTTACTGTGAGGCAAACCGCTTGCGCTCACCTGGCCCTTCAAGTCGTTGTTCAAATACTCGTCCGCGTTCAACTCCGGCGCGTAACGGGGCAGATAAAACAATTCCAGACGGTCGCCGTGCGACGCCACCCACGACGCCACCTCGGCCGTCTTGTGCGCCCGCAATTGATCCACAATCAAAAACACCTTGCCCGTAGTATTCCGCAACAGACGCTCCAAAAGCGTCAGAAACAACGCCGCATCCAGCGTACCCAAGTAGGTCATAAAGTGAACCTTGCCCGTGTTGCTAATCGCCGAGAACTGGCTGGCCCGGATGTGCGGGTCTGGCACAACCATCGTCGCCGCTTCTCCCCGCGGCGCATAACCACGCGCCGGTTGCTGGTCCGCCGCCACGCCCACTTCATCGCCCCAGTAAATCGTTGCCTCCAACTGTGCGGCTCGTTCTTCGATGGCCGGATAGGTCTCCTCCAGCCATTGCCGTACTTCTAAATGTCGGCGAGTTCGGTCTCGGTGAACCCCAACTGGCAGCCACGGACGGCCCGCAAGCGGAGGGCCTCCAGGACATCGTCGGAGAGTTCGCGGGCATCGGGTGTAAAGAAATGGCCATGACATTGGCCTCCCGTGAGCGAAACAAACGAGTTATCGTGGGTTTAATGAGCAACATCCATGCTGCGGTAATAGCGTTGGAGCTTCTCCCCGCCCACATCGGATAATACGACCAAATGCTTGAGAAAGAGATTGCCGGGTAGGGAGGCCGAGGCGCGTAAGCCATCTTTCCAAGCGGTCGGCGAAGCGTCCGCCATATAGTGAACTCCGATAAACTTTTCTTGCGTCTCGATGAGTTTTGGTATTACGCTCGCCGATTGCTCTTTTTCCGATAGTTTTAGCGGCCAAAACTTTTCGGCGTTCCGTTCGAGATCGGCAAGCGTCCGCTGCATTATTTTTCTCCTTCTCGATTTCGATTGCGCTAGGCTCGTTCGGACTACCGAGTTTTACACGAGGAACGGAGTACGCCTCGACCTCACGCACTCGGCGGTATTTCGGCGGTGGGCTCCGCGGTCTGCGCTTGCTCCTCCGGTTCTTCGCGCGCCACTTGGGCCAGCGAGGCGATCTTGTCGCCTTCGTTGAGGTTCATAATGCGAACGCCCTGCGTGTTGCGGCCCACGACGCGGATTTCGCGGACGTGGGTGCGGTTGACCATGCCGTTCGTGGTGATGAGCATGATGTCGTCGATCTCGCGCACCGACACCACGCCGACGACGAAGCCATTGCGCTCGCTGGTGCGGATGTCGCGCACACCCTTGCCGCCGCGACGCTGCTTGCGGTAGTGCATGGCCGAGCGCTCGGTGTCTTCCGTCGCTAACGCTTCCGGATCGGATTCCGTCGCTAACGCTTCCGGATCGGATTCCGTCGCTAACGCTTCCGGCTCCGAATCTTCCGGTTCGCTGCCGGCGGTGTTGGCCCCGAACGGCGTGCGCTTGCCGTAGCCGTTCTCGCATACCGTCAGCGTTGCTCCGCCCTCCGCCCAGGCCCCATGCAACGCTTCCCCCTCGCTGCAACGACATTTCGCTGCCCGACACAACCCCTCCACCTCCTTGCACGAAAGATCGTTGAACGTCCGCGACCCTCGCTGCAGCGAGACGATAGGGAACCCGACTGCGGCGGTTCTCTATCACGAATGTTAACCGTTCGCAATACGAGCGACGGCGTGGGAAAAAGGATCGGCAACCGCTCCGGCAATATCTCAGAACGACTCGCAAGCCTCGACCGTCAACAGAAGTAATCGCCGCCCTTCTCGCCGATTAGCAAATATCGCCGAAAGGCTTGCAGATTGAAGATGTCGAAGAAGCATTTAAGAGTGACGCGCATTGTAAAAAATCAGTCCATGCAACCCATCTTTATCGTTCACTCAAAGAGCATTTTTTGTTCGTCGATCTTATGATTTATTACGGGCTTTCGATTCTCCGTCATGCCGGTTGTGCGCGCGGCGGCACACACTTCACCCCAGTTGATAAAGTATTCATCGTACATCCGAATTGGATAAACGCTCAGTTTTTCTAGATCCTCGCGCGTTGGAAGCCGCTGCAAATCTGTCGAAATGCGTTTGACTTCCAATTGCAATTTCTTCTTGGAAACCTCGTACTTTGCGGTGCCGATTCGCTTAACGCGGCTATTCTTTGCTTTCGGTATACTCGACCTTTTGCCAAACGGATCGTCGCCATTCCTTAACAGTTGATGGCGCGACAAGGCAAGGCTATGATATTTTTCAGAAAGCTCGATTCCGATATATTTTCTTCCCATAACCTCCGCGCACAGGGACGTCGTTCCCGCTCCGTTAAACGGATCGAGTAAAACTTCCCCTGGATGGGTGAACAGGGCGATAAGACGGTACATCAGCGCCGGAGGCAGCTGACAGGGATGATCCACTCGTCGAGAATTATGCTTTAATCGGTGTATGTCCCACCACAGATCCGTAATTTGCTCTCGATCGACCGCGCGAGTGGTCTTTCGAGATTGGACGCAGGTTTGCCGGACACAATAAAACTCTTTCAAGGCAAATAAGGCGTCGTTCTCAATCGACGATTCCGCAGCTCGAAGACCGGATAGAGGGCGCGGCACACCTTTCGAGAAACAGACGATAGAGTAGTGAGCGGGCATTATCATCCGTACCGGTAGACTCAGCCCTTCCCAGACGATCCAATTTTGAAAGGTCAAACCGGCCGATTTCATTTGATGAAAATGCTTGACCGCTAGACTAGGAATATTCAAAACGGCGCAAGTTCCGCCCCGCCGCAAGACCCTTGCCAGCTCGCGAATCCAATCGCTGCACCAATTGAGATAGTTATTTACCGTCAACGCGTCATCCCAAATATCGTATTTTTTTTCCAGATTGTAGGGTGGATCGGCGAAGCAAAAATCGACGCAGTCGTTCGGCATTTTTCGGAGTTCCGCGAGAGACTCTCCTCGAATGAGCCGCGAGTTCTCGAAATACTCTAGGCGGCATTCGTCGTAGAGCGTACTACGGGCTATGCTGGAAGGCTTTAACGAATCGCAGTTGCGTAAATCCACGATTTGCAAATCGCTTAAACTGTCGAGTCCGAACAGATCGGAGAGGCGGGTTATGATCCGATCGGGTAGTTCGCGATTGTCGACTTGGATGTCGCGCCAAACGTCCGAGATTAGAGTGCCATACTCGTGATATGTATGTTTTTTACCCCCGTAATCCTTGGTCGTTTTGTCGCAATGCGGACAGAAGGTATACGCGATTCGAGTTTTCGTATGGCAGAGCGAATCAGTGTAACGAGAAAGAATCAGCAGAGCGGCATGGTTTTCCATCAGTCTAGTAGAAGCGGCAGCACGATCTCCGCGCGATTTAACGGCGACCCAAAGTTGAAACTTGAGGATGTCGGTCAGATTGGGTAGAGTTTCCGCCGCATCTTCGGGCGACGTTAAGATGGCAACAATCGAGTTTTTACCCGTTCTTGCGGCGAGGCGCTTTAAATGTTTTTGCCAATCGATCCCCCTCTCGGAATCGGCAATTCTTCTCCCCGCCGGAAGTAAGAGTAGCCACACGGTACCGTTATCCTCTCTCAGAGACTCCAATTCGCATATATGCTTAATTGCCGTCATTATCGGTTTGAGCGGCCTCGCGCTTTCACTTGCATGCGCCATTTTGCGATTCTCCCCATCCGTACTTCATCCGAGTTTTTCAAGAAAACGCGCCAAGGTTTTGAGTTCGCCATCCTCGAACGAAACCGTGCAATCGCTGAAACGACAAATGGTATTTATGGCATTGACCCGCTGAAAGTTGCCCGCACCGTCGATTACATAGGCAATTTTATGGCCGTGACGGTTCAATAATTCATAGCGCGATTGAGCTTGCCCCGCTTTGCGTTCGATTGTTGAATTGGTCGTTACTTGAAAACTGACTTCAATGGCGCAGTACGTCCCAGCAGGCGATTTCGAGACGATATCGAACGCAGTATCGGTTTCGCCGGCATTCTGACTGATCCCAGGAATTGTATGTTTCTTGAAATCCCAGCCCCTCAGACTGCGCTTGAGATAGTCGCGGACGTAGGATTGACACAATTGTCCCATTGTATTTGCCGTCGCTCCTCCCGTAATCCGACTTACATGAATATATCTTTGACGGACGAATGCATTTAATTCGGGACTCTGACCGATGAGTGTTCCTATGATACACTTCTCGATGAGGTCCGTCGGAAGTCCAGGTTCAAGGGTGCTGCCGCCGTGGAGCAAGAGCATGGCGGCATCCTCCATCGCCGGAGTAAGTGGATATGCCGTCAAAATCTCGTCGCCGCCTATGCGAAGAACGCTATTCGTCCAAGACTTATGAACCGGTAGCCCCTGAAACGTGTATTGATACTCTTCGTTTCGCCATCGATAGGTCATCGAGCCATGAGGAAACCACTTGGGTAGTTCCTTACGATAGCGTTGGAGCTTCTCCCCGCCCACATCGGATAATACGACCAAATGCTTGAGAAAGAGATTGCCGGGTAGGGAGGCCGTGGCGCGTAAGCCATCCTTCCAAGCGGTCGGCGAAGCGTCCGCCATATAGAGAACTCCGATAAACTTTTCTTGCGTCTCGATGAGTTTTGGTATTACGCTCGCCGATTGCTCTTTTTCCGATAGTTTTAGCGGCCAAAACTTTTCGGCGTTCCGTTCGAGATCGGCAAGCGTCCGCTGCATTATTTTTCTCCTTCTCGATTTCGATTGCGCTAGGCTCGTTCGGACTACCGAGTTTTACACGAGGAACGGAGTACGCCTCGACCTCACGCACTCGGCGGTATTTCGGCGGTGGGCTCCGCGGTCTGCGCTTGCTCCTCCGGTTCTTCGCGCGCCACTTGGGCCAGCGAGGCGATCTTGTCGCCTTCGTTGAGGTTCATAATGCGAACGCCCTGCGTGTTGCGGCCCACGACGCGGATTTCGCGGACGTGGGTGCGGTTGACCATGCCGTTCGTGGTGATGAGCATGATGTCGTCGATCTCGCGCACCGACACCACGCCGACGACGAGGCCATTGCGCTCGCTGGTGCGGATGTCGCGCACACCCTTGCCGCCACGGCGTTGCTTGCGATAGTGCATGGCAGATCGCTCTTCCGTCGCCGATGTCTCCGGCTCGGATTCTTCGGGCGCTAACGCTTCCGGCTCGGATTCCGTCGCTGACGCTTCCGGCTCGGATTCCGTCGCGGACGCTTCCGGATCGGATTCTTCCGGTTCGCTGCCGGCGGTGTTGGCACCGAATGGCGTGCGCTTGCCGTAGCCGTTCTCGCATACGGTCAGCAGATAACCCTCCGGATCGGCGACCACCATGCCGACAACCTCATCGTCGCCCTGCAAACGGATGCCGCGGACGCCGCGCGCGTTGCGGCCCATGGCGCGGGCGTTCGCTTCGTCGAAGCGAATGGCCATGCCGTGGCGCGTGCAGAGAACCACGTCGTCGCCGGGATGCGTCAGGACGACGCCGATGAGGGTGTCGCCTTCGTCGAGACTGATGCCGATGATGCCGCCGGCGCGCGGCCGACTGTATTCCTCTAGTGTTGTCTTTTTCACGAGGCCGCGGCGCGTGGCCAAGATAAGATGGCCGCCCGCGTCGAAGCGGCGCACTGGGATCATGCTGGTAATCTTCTCCTCGGGCTTCAGCGACAAGACGTTGGCAATGGCCCGTCCGGTCGAAGTGCGGCTGCCGGCGGGGATGTCGTACACCTTGATCCAGTACAGTTGGCCGCGATTGGTAAAGCACAACAAGTAGGCATGCGTCGAGGCGACGAAGAAATGCTCGATGAAATCGTCTTCGCGCGTGGCTCCGCCGGAGACGCCTTTGCCGCCGCGATGCTGCGTGCGATAGGTGTTCGACGGCAGCCGTTTGATGTAACCGGCGTGGCTGATGGTGACGGCGTTGTCTTCCTCGGCGATCAAATCTTCGAGATTGAGCCGGCCCACTTCGCCGGTGATCTCGGTCTTGCGGTCGTCGCCGTATTTGTCGCGCAGTTCGCGCAGATCGTTCTTGATGACCTCGCGGATGTTCTGCTCGTCGCCCAGCAGTCGTTCGTAGCTGAGAATCTTGCCGCGCAGGTCGTTGTACTCTTTGAGAATCTCATCGCTTTCGAGTGCGGCGAGTTGACCGAGTTGCATGCGGACCACGGCCTCGGCTTGGGCCTCGGTCATGCGATAGCTCGCCTGCACGCCGATCTCGCGCGTCAGCGCTTGGAAGTGGACTTCGCCGAGTGCCCGGCTAATGACGGCCGCGGCCACTTCGAGACTTTGCAAACGCAGCTTGGCTTCGGCTCGATTGGGCGAACGGCGGCAAATGGCGATGACTTCATCCAACGACGAAATGGCGATCAGCTGGCCTTCGAGAACGTGAGCGCGGCGTTTGGCCTCACGCATCTGATATTCGGTGCGACGGCGGATCACCGACATGCGATGGCGGATGAACTCTTCCAACATGCGCTTGAGCGACAATACCTCCGGCCTGCCGTCCACCAGCGCCAAGAGGATGATGCTGACGGTTTTCTCCATCGGCGAATACTGGTACAGCTGATTCAAGATCAGATGCGGGTCGGCATCGCGCTTGAGGTAGACCACGAGGCGCACCGGCTCGCCGTTGCGGGCGCTCGATTCATCGCGGACATCGCGGATGCCTTTTATCCGTTCGTCTTTGACCAGTTCGCCGATGGCGGCGGCCAGTCGATTGCGCGTTTGTTGATAGGGCACTTCGGTCACGATGATTTGCGCTTGACCGTTTTCCTCGCGGATGTCGGCGCGAGCGCGCAGGGTGATTTTCCCGCGTCCGGTGGAATAGCCGTCGAGGATGCCCTGCCGTCCGCAGATGATGCCTCCGGTCGGGAAGTCGGGGCCAGGCAGAATCTCCAACAGTTCCGGCAGCGTCGTATTCGGCTCGTCGACGAGCTTAATGGTGGCGTCGCAGACTTCGCGGAGATTGTGCGGCGGGATGTCGGTAGCCATGCCGACGGCGATGCCGTCGGAGCCGTTGACGAGGAGATTGGGAAACTTGCTGGGTAGAACCAACGGTTCGCGGTACTTGCCGTCGTAGCTGTCGATATAATCGACCGTGTCGGATTCGAGGTCGGCGAGCATCTCGGCCCCGATGGCCGTTAGCCTCGCTTCGGTATAACGGTGGGCGGCGGGAGGCAGACCGGCGATAGAACCGAAGTTGCCCTGCGGATGTACGAGACAATAGCGCATGTTCCAGTCTTGGGCCATGCGCACTAGGGTCGGATAGATCGACTGATCGCCGTGCGGATGATAGCGCTTCATCGTTTCGCCGATGATGCCTGCGCATTTGGTGGTCGCTCCGGTCGGCCCGAGTCCGAGATCGTTCATGGCCACGAGAATGCGTCGTTGTGACGGTTTCAGGCCGTCGCGCACGTCGGGCAAAGCCCGGCTGATGATGACGCTCATGGCGTAGGTGAGATAGCTGTCTTTCAGCTCGTCGGCTATGTTGAGGGGATCGTAACCGTTGCCGTTGCCGCTCGGTTCCAGAGGCGGCGTCGGCGGTGTAAGATCGTCTGGCAAGGCAAAAGTCCTCCACGGCGCGTCGTCGAAAGCTCGCCGAACGCCTGCGAATGATTCCGTTAATTTCTACGGTTTATTCTAGCAAAAACGGCTCATTTGCACCATGCCGGTTGTCCTTAAGGCGGAACCATTTTGCATTCGCGTCGGACTAAGTAGATGATAAGATGTCGGAGTGAAAACCCCTTTGTTTTGGGAGGATCGAATCATGCGCCGTTATGTTGTCGCCGCCGGTCTGTTTGCCGCTTGTTTGGCGGTATCGGCGAACCTAATCGCCGCCGACGAGGAAAAAGATACGCCCAAAGCCGCCGCCACGCGGAAACTGCTCAAAACCAAGATCTCGGTCGATTACAAGGATACCACCCTCTCCGACGTTATCGACGACATTAAGGATCAAATTAAGGATAAATCCAAGAAAAACCTGTTCGTTCTCAAAGACAACAAAGGCGGCGTGTCGAACAACACCAAGTTCAGCTACAAAGCCGACAACAAAACGCTCGAAGAAGTTCTCGACGAGATGTTCAAGAAAAACGACATGGGCTACGTCGTCGTTACCAAGGGAACCTACGACGGGGCGCTGATGATCGTCAAAGGCAACGCGCGAGGGTATCCACCGAAGAAGGAATGATCCGGGGTTCGCCGCGACGCGCAGCGGAGCGCGACAGCCCGCGCTCCGCTGCGCGTCGCGGCGAACCGATTCACACATCCGCCGGATTGCGCAACGTATCCTGCAAGCTCGGATAGTGCGGCGCTTCGATCCACAAGTTGCCGTCTTTCTTCACCTCCCACACGCACGGAAAGAGGCCGCGCGGCGGCGGTCCCGAAGCGCGCTCGCCCGTCTCGTAGTAGACCCCGCCGTGGCAGGGACACATAAACAGCCCCGATTGCGGGAACCACGATACCGGACATCCCAAATGAGCGCAATTGACCGCCAACACGCGGAATTGGTGGCTCTCGGCCTTGTCTTTGCCCAGATAGCAGACGTAGACTCCCGCGTGCGCGGTCATGCCGTCCCACGGTTGACCCAGTGGATTCGTGAAGGTTACGAGGCGCGTTTGCCCTTCGGGGAAGGCTCGGATCGAACCGAGGTTGACGGCCTTGGCTTTCTTTTTCCGCAATGAGCCGACGAGAAAGCCGACGAACGGCACGCCGAGAATCGCCGTCGCCGCGGCACCGAAGGCGTAAGTCAGCCAATGAAAGAACGTGCGTCGTTCCGGTTGCGTCGGCGTCGAAGAATGGGTCATGGGTTGCTGCCTCGGTTCATTTTCCGTTGGTATCGCCGCCGAGCCGCCAATAGGCCAACAGCGCGACGAGGTCGTTGATCTCTTGCGATGTCAGAGGTGGATGATCCCGTTTGAGCGCGTTGGGCATGCCGAAATCGGGGCGTCCGGTAATGATGATTCGTCGCAGCATTTGATCGCTGGCCAGGGCCAAAAACGCCCGATCGTTGACCGCGCCAGCCTCTTTTGTCCCCTTCCCGTCCTTGCCGTGGCATTCGGCACAAGAGCGGGCGAACGCCTTTCGCCCCGCATCTTTGTCGCCTGACTTGGCATCGGCCAACCAATAGGAGGGTAGGCCCGAACCCTGCGTATCGGGCAGACGGTTCGCGGGTTGCCAACTCGATCGGATGCCCTTGGCAAGCACTTCGATTTGCGCCTCGGTCAGCGCTCCGCCTTTGTCCTTGGCGAACGCGGGCATCGGCGTCCCGTTTCGGCCCTCGGCGACGACGCGATGCAGCACTTCATCGGGAACGATGGCCAAAAAGATAGCATCGTTGTGCGGCGGCGCGGGGCCATTCTTGCCGTCCGGGCCGTGACAGCCCGCGCAGTGCGTCGCATACAACGGTGCGAACTCCATCACCCTCTCGGCGGGGACCGGTCGATCTTCCTCCTTTGGTTTGCCCGTCCAATCGCAGCCGACGAACGCGGACAAAGAGAGAAGAAGAATCGGAGACAAGGAGTCTGAAACGAATTTCCAAATGCCGAAATAGCTAGTTTCCGCCATCGGTCTCCCCTTCTCGTTGTCGGCTTAAGGGCGGAACGGAGATCTTCTCCGAGCGATGGACTACCGAGGCGGCGACGATGCCGAAGACGAATTGCGAGACGACGAACCACGGCCAATCGACGCGCTCTTGCAGTGCTTTGTTGACCACGCCCATTAGGCTGAAGGCGGCCCCCGTCCACAACAGCGGCATGAGCAGTCCGCCCCAGGCGATCGACGTGGGAATCGACGGCAGCTTCGGTAGCGTCAGCGCGAAGAGGAGACCGAACGTCGCCGACAGCAGCGCGTGGAGAACCAGGGCGGTTGCAAACCATTCGGGATGAAAGCGATGGAGTTCCGCCGCCCCGACGTTCGATTCGACCATGCCTGCCAGCAGGTTGATCGGATACCAGAGACCTTTATGATTTGCCAAGCTCCACAGCACGGCGGGTAGGGCCATCAACGCTCCGCCGACGAGACCGCCGACCGCGCCGGCGACCCAACGCGACCAGGCGCTCCATCGCAGAACCACGAGGGGCATGGCCAAGCCGAACACGAACTGAGAGAAGATAAACCAAGGCCAATTCACGCCTTGAGCCACGGTGGGATTGACGAGTCGCATGGTGCCGAAACTTACTCCCGTCCATAGCAGCGGCATCAGCAATCCGCCCCAGGCCACGGGGCGAGGAATCTCCGGCAACGTCGGCAGCAGCACGCCGTAGATTAACCCGAACACCAGCGAGTTGACGAGATGAATCACCAGACCAACGGCGAATAATGCAGGTTGAAACTCTTTTAAGGAGTCCGCGCTCATGGCTTCGACGCCCGGCAAGACCGTGCCGGCCAACAGATAGAGCGGATACCAGATGCCCTTGTTGCTGAGGATGCCGTAGGCCAACGCCGGTATCGGCATCACCAGGCCGCCGACCATCCCGCCCTTGACTCCGGCGGAGATGGGATGAATCTTTTCCGGCAATCGGAAGCGATAGCCCGCCCGTCCGGGATGGAGTTGTTCGACCGTGCCCGGCTCGGCGGATACGGGCTTGGCTCGGCGTTCCGGTTCGACCAACGCTTCGTGGAAGTGTCCGCGTCCGGGCAACAGTTGGGCAATCCAACCCGACAGCCCCGCCGTGAAGATGCACCCACCGGCGACGAGGAAGCCGAAGTGCATCGCCGCCCCTGCCGCCATCAAGACGATGCCCAAGGCGAGAACCAACGGCCAAACATTCGGTCGCGGCATCTCGACGACCGGCGATTCGCTCTGGGGAGATTCACGAACGTCGCTCGTCATGCAAGGAACCTCCTGAGTAGTCGCTCACCGGGCCGAGAACAGCACAAATGGCGATAAACCCTTAGAGTTTTGGTACGAGGAAAGGCGGCGCTTTGCAAGCGGAACGGATCGATTCTCTCGCCTCCGCCATCCTCGCAATCGCTCCATGCGTTTCTTAGATCTGTGAGACGATCCGAAAAGCCCCTCTTCACTGACTACAGGGGGAGAGGGGTTGGGGTGAGGGGTGATTTTTCCGAGAAATCCAGGTTGCAGCCCAGCCGCACGGAAGCCAGGACAGCAATCTCCCAGTAGTTCATGCCGCGTCGGCCGCGTTTGCGGCTGGTCTTGTGGTTGACAGCTTTCTCCACCAGAGTCAGCAACTCTCGCCGCAAGGAGGTATCGGAGTAGAGGTGCTGCAAGCCTCGCAAGATGGGGATGATCTCATCGCGACAGTTGAGATTGAAGGTAACATCACGGATGGGCAAGCAATCCAGACGTTGCTCGGGATAGACCAAACGCATGGTGATTTCTCTCTGAAGAAAGGATTCGTTACTTGTGGAATGCCCAGGAATCTTCACCAAGATTGACGTCTGGCGTACAATCTTCGTAGCGCGATTTGCTGAATAAATTCCTGGAAATGACCCCAAGTCGCTTTTTGCGACGAACACGAACTTGGTGGATGGATGCGTCAGCGCCGTGAGAGTTCCACTCGCGGCGCTGACACAACGCCGCTCGCCACAAAAGTTATGCAAACACTTCCGTCCCCACGAGCGCAGGAGACGGAAATTCGTTGGCACAGCGAACGCATTCCTCGCGGTCGCGCGGCACGGCGACGCCGCAGTCGGGACACGATTCCAACACAGGCCATTTGCGACCGAAGCGATAGCCGATCCATCCCGGCAGCCCCAAAAGCAGCACGAACAACGGCCACGCAATGCACTCCGCGCGTCCGAGTCCGTAGCGTTTCTGGCGACGATAGCACAGGAAGGCCAATGCCATCGCCAACACCTGAACCATTGCTATTGCCGGCCAAAACTCGCGGGCAGCGCGAACGAAAGCGCCTGCGAACGTCACCTCTTGCCCACTGGCTTGCAATTCACCTCCCCGCAAGACACCGAGGATAACATCGAGAAAGAGCGGACAAGGAGCGACGGTCGCGGCCATCAATTGCAAAGTTCGCAAGGGCGATTCACACGGCAGCGTCACGATCGCCGTGCGGCAGCGGCCATCCGGACGAACCCAGAAAAGACGATATTCGACTTGGGTGGCCAGGGTGTCTTGTTCGCTTTTCCAGTACAGCAACGCCTCGCCGGTCGAGGTCTCGCCGAAGGTCAGCGTCAGAGGACGCAATTCCTGCGGAATGGGATAACGCAGACATTCTTCGTGGCGTCGATCCAGCACGAGAATGTCTTTATCCGTCCGCACCGCCATGACCCAATCGCCTTGCCCGGAAGCAGTCGGATGATAGATCTCGGCTAAAAAGTGAAGTTCACTCTCGTGGAGAACCACGCGAATCGTACGCTTCCGCAAGTTAGCCTCATAGAGCTTGCGATCGAGACCGAGGACGTAGACGATTGCCGGCATCGCCATCGTCGTTCCGTATCCTATCGCGATGGAAAAAGTCCCATTATTTGATGTTACTCGGTGGTGGTGTCCGTCTTGATCGGGACAGAACACCCGCCCACGTCCGTTCGCGGTCGCCCCGGCGAAGGGAATCCGTTCGTTCGGCGAAGGCATGACCGCGTTGAAACCGTTGACGCCGAGATAGCCGATCTTCGCCTTGGTGTGGCTATCGTAGCCGACGAAGTAGGCGCTTCCGTTGGGTTGACCGTCGGCGATGAAATACCAGGCCGTGTGCGGGGCGCGGCCATCGGTGAAGTAGCGCGCGCGCGCGTCCCAATCGCCGTCTTCCTCCTCCCACGGTTTCGCGGTAGGCATCCGCGTCCCGTGCAGCTGGGTGCCGGCGTCGTCTTCGGGCATATTCACCGAAGCGCCGTTCAAGTCGCGGTACTGCGTGATGCCGTTGCTTTCGGTGTGCGCGATCAATGCCGTCCCGTCCGCACGAAACAATAAGTTGTCTCCGGCATGATCTCCCCAACCAAACATCAAACCCGATTGAAGAACTACCATGCCAACAACTAGCCACACGGTCGAGAAGCCGATGGCCAAAACTGCGCCCATTATCAGACGCGGAAACACTCCCTTGTTTTTAATCACAATTTCACTCCTATTAGGCGTAATCTCTTGCCCGCGCCACGAAACAGACGTCGACGATCAGCAGGCCGCATAGGCCCAAAGACAGAGGAAGGACGAGAAACCACCCTCGCAACATACTCATAAAAATCAGCAACGCCAGCGAAGCGATCAACGGCAACAGTCGTGTACCGAACCAGCGAGCCGGACGTAAACCGCTCAGAAATGCTCCCAAATACACCAACGGCATTGGCAGAAGTATCCGCCACGCCGACGCGGTCATCGACCACTCGAACGGCCCCGCGTGACAACCGGGTGTCATCGCCCAAATGCCGTAGACCACGATGGGAACGCCGGCACAGAACAGAAGTACGCCCATGCCCGTCGCCAGCTTCGTCAGAAAAATCGCCTGACGCGGCAACGGTCGATGCAACAAAAACAGATACGTACCTCGGCTCGATTCCCAGGCCGATTGGCGAAATCCCAACGCCACGGCCAACAAGAACGAGACGACGGTGAAAACACTTGCGAAGTCGCCGCTGACAAACGGCACGTCTTCCGGTTGTTTCGGCAGGCCAGGAACCCAGTAGAACACGCGCCCGCCCATCAGATTGACCAACAGTGCCGCATAACCGAGCATAGCGATAACCGCGATGCTCAATGTCTCACGCAGCTCCTTCCACGCCAACGCTTTCATCGGCTCCTCCTTGTAATTCGGACAGATTATGTGAAAAAATCGGCAGCGACCGCCGGGGGCCGCGCGTGTACTCGATGAACGCATCTTCGAGATTCAGTTCGACGATCTCGACGCTGCGCGGCGATAACGCTTCGATAGCGGCGCGCTGCCGAGGTCCGTAGCCGACGAACACCAGTTCGCGGCGCGTGCCGACGCACCAATCGCCAAGCAGTCCCGGACACGGCGGCAGCTCCGGCGGCTCACGGCCAAACTCGACGACGGCTTTGCGTATCGAAGACTTGAAATGCTCCGCCGAACAATCGACGCGCAACACACCGTCGATCATGACGCCGACGCGATCCGCCACGCGCTCCACATCGCCGAGAACGTGCGAACTAAACAAAATCGTCCGTCCGCGCCGCTGGATAATCTGAATCATCGACTCCAGAAAATCGCGGCGGACATTGGTATCGAGACCGAGCGTCGGATCGTCGAGAATCAACAATTCCGGGTCCGGCGCGAGGGCCAACGCCAACGATACCTGAGCGCGCTGTCCCTTGGACAAGCGGCCAATCTTCGCTTTCGGCGACAGGGCGAAGTGATCGAGAATCTGCTCGACTAAATGACGATCCGCAATGTCGTAAAAGGAAGTCGTGAAGGCGACGGCTCGAGCGATGGTCCAGCCGGTGTAAAGCGGATGTCCCTCGGCGAGATAGGCGATGCGAGCGCGCGTCGCCGGAGACAGCGTTTCGGCATCTTCGCCGAGCAGTTGGATGCGTCCGTAATCGGGACGCACCATGCCGGCGAGCATTTTCAACGTGGTGGACTTGCCCGCGCCGTTGCGGCCAAGCAAGCCATACACGCATCCCCTCGGAATGCGCAGATCGAGATGATCCACGACTTTGCGACGACCATAATACTTGGTCAACCGTTCGATTCGGATGGCGTCGTCCATGACGTTCGATCCTCCTTTCATGCCACTTTCTCGTTTTGCCACTGAAATTCCCGCACGCGCTCGGCGACCAAGCGCAACACCTCGTCGGCGGCATAGCCGAGATGCACCGCTTCGGTCAGCCAGGGATTCATTTTTTCGATCAGCCGCCGATCGCGCGCGGCGGGGGTGAGATCGTTGCGCGGCTGGGCGACGTAGATGCCGCGTCCGGGTCGGCTGACGAGCAGTCCCTCGCGCTCCAACTCGGTGTAGGCGCGGGCGACGGTATTGGGATTAACGACGAGATCCTGCGACATTTGCCTGACCGAAGGCAAGCACGCCTCCGGCAGCAATTCGCCGCGTGCAATGGCTTCCCGGATTTGTTGAGCCAACTGCTGATAGATCGGCAGCCGACTGGTCGTGCTGATATGAAAACGCATCGCCTCATGCCTCCCTGCATGGTTTCGGCGTTCAACTGTATGACGACTCTTAATACAGTTATCGTCAAGAAACAAGCCCAGTTTCCCAGTTCATTTTTATCCGGTTCCCAAACTCCGTTCGGGAACGAGCAGACGAGGAGGGTAGGCAGAGTTCCGCGAGGGACGATTGGGAAGGTTTGAGCTGTGTGCGGGAGAACGCGCACCCACCGTTGTAAGGGACGGGAGAGATGCCCGACTTTGCCGAGACCCTGCTTGAATTGGCCACCTTTGGAGCGCGGTGATCGGCGGGCCGGTGCCTTCCTCGAAGTGGCCAAGCTGCGGCATTTTGCCCCCATGACAAGTCGCAAATGCGCGCCTCGCCCCGCCAGACAGGTCACAAACTATTACCTTACTCATGGTACCAAACAGAGTTTGGAAACGAGTAGACGAGTAACAGCGGGCAATCCGTCGCGTCCCTTGATACGTCGATAGGGTGTCGCCCATTACCAAGCGAGAAGCGTCATGTCACGACCGTTCGGAATGCACTTCGCCCTGTGTCTGTTGGCCCTCTGGTCAGCCCCCGCCACGATCCGGGCCGCATCCCCTCCGCGGGTGGAGGTCAAGACGGGGCTCCGCATTGTCGCCACCATCTTTTACGGACCTGGCATGCCCCGCGGCGAAGTGACTCAATGGCCGGCCGGACAGCTGGCAGTCAAGATCTTCCCTGAAAAAGGCGGCAAGCTCATCGCGGAGGTAAAAACGGACGACAAGGGCGAATTCGTCGTCGCCCTTCCCGTGGGCAAGTACCGCGTCGAGGCCGTGGCCTTCGAGGACAACCAACCCCGCCGAGAGAACGTGTCGGAGCGAGTGGAAGTGAAGGAGGGCGCAGTGTTGAAAGTCATGTTGAAGTTCACCTACTCCCGTCGCTGAGTCGATGTTCGACCGACGGATCGCGTTCTTGACGGGTAGGGTGAACTGTTCTCCAAAAAGGGCGCGCTGTGGGAGTGAGGTGGTGGCGCGTTAAATCATGGGGCGGCGTTGGCGCGTGATGTGGAGGCGAGTGATTTGTCGTTTGACGACGATGCAACGCATCTTGAGACTACGCGGATCGCGATTGGTCCTAAGAACCGGCCGTCGTCCGCCTCGCAAGATGAACTGCTCGCCCCACCTCCACTCCGAACGCTATTCGCCGGACGGCTACTCGTCGTCCCTTATTCCTCGTGTCCCGCTCGTGCCACGGCGGCCATGATGTCCGTTGAGGAAACGACGCCCACGGGGCGATTCCTTTCGTCGACAATAATCAGTCGATGGAGGTGCGCATCTACCATCATCTCAGCCAGTTTGCCGATCGGCGCGTCCGGGGGTGCCGTCGCGGGATCGCGGGTCATGTATTCGCGCACCGTGCCCTCTTTGCTTTCTGGTTCAACGATTTGCCATTCGGAGCCGTAGCACTCGGGGAAGGTGCAAGGTCCGATGCGAGCTTCAGCCCGATGCTTGCCGCAGCGCGACCGATTGGCGGAACAACAGGAGACGAAGTCGTTCGACGACAACACCCCCACGCAACTGCCGCGTTCGTCCACGACGGGCGCGCCGCTGACGTGCATCTGAGCCAGCCATCGCGCCGCCGTCTGCATTCCCAAGTCGATTGGGATCGTGGCCACTTCACGATTCATCAAGTCTCTCGCCACGAGGGCGAGCAACGGTTTGACCATCACCGGCATGATGTGTCTCCTTGAGAGAGGATTGTTCGTTTCAGTTTCGCGCCAACTCCTTCGCCACGGCGAGACCTCTTTGGCCTTCCGTTCGAGGAGCGTTGTCGATTCGTTCCGTATCCTTGTGGGGCGATTCCAGACGATGTAGGCACACGTCCCAGGCCAGCGGGAGGGTGCTGGCCGCGCCGACCGCGAGAAGCGCCCAACCGAGCGTTCGCCGTTGCCTCTCCGACAAGCGCGTCGACAGTAACATTCCAAGTCCCGCGCCGGCGAGGGCGCGCGTCCCAGCGATCAATGCAAGCTCTGGGAAAGCGAGGTGTATCTGTTTCATGGTCGTTCCCTCCCCTCGGGCGCGTCCAGAGGATCACTGCCGATCCCCTGTCTCGCTGGCACAGGCTCTCTCCCGCGTTGCCACGGTTTCCGAGACCGACTCCCGTAGCTCGCCGTCGTCCTCTTCGGTCGGTAGACTTAGCATCGTTTGCACCGGCGTGCGAACGGTGAGGACGGGGCAGGATGCCTTGCGCACCACGCGCTCGGCCACGCTACCCATCAGGAAGCGCCGCAGACCCGTCCGCCCGTGCGTGCCGACGACGATCAGATCGGCTTCCATCTCGTGTGCAATCCGCGGGATCACTGCTCCTGGCTCCCCGAATTCCAAGCGATGTTCGAGGTGAATTTCGGGCCGGGGCGACCGAAAGCGCTGCAGCTGCTCCCATGAAGATCGTCGGTCGTATTCCGGGGCTATCGGCGGTACGCCAGCCGTTCCGCCGAGCGATGCCAAAGGTGGGCGTTCGACGTGGAGAACGATCAATTTTCCTTTTCCTTCGCCCGCCAAAGCACAGGCCAGGTCGAAGGCTGGCTCGGCGTTCTCCGAGAAGTCGGTCGCATACACAATCGTTCGCATGGGTAACATGGCGACCTCTTTTCCAACCTTCTCATTACCGTTTCATCCGCCAAGACTCGACGGACGAACGGTTACTCCGAGCGGGCGGCCACCGGAATAGTCGTCTCCGCTTTCTTCTCGCTCTCTTCGACGATTTTTTTACGCGTCGGCACGGGTTTGGCGGTCAACACGGGGCAACGCGCCTTGCGAATGACCGACTCGGCCACGCTCCCCAATAGTAAGCGAGCTAAAGCCGTTCGACCGTGCGTGCCCATGACGATCACATCGCTATGCGTCTCTTCCGCCGCTCGCAGGATCATGTCCACCGGATCGCCTTCCAAAACTTCCGACTCGACGCGGACGTGCCGCGCCGCCCCTTCCATGACGCGCAGTTTTTCTTTCACTTCCTCGACGCTGGGCCACGTCTCCGCCGGAATGGGTCCGCCAGCATAAATCACGACGGGCGGAGGAATGACGTGGAGGAGAATCAGTCGGGCGTTGTAGTCGCGCGCCAACGAGGACGCCACGCGAAAAGCGAACTCGGAATTCTCGGAAAAGTCCGTGGGGTGCAATAGGGTTGCAAGAGGTAACATTGTCTTCTCCTTCTCGCTTCGCGCCTGTGTTTATTCAAACGGCGGAACCCCCGCGCTCCCGGGCGCGAATGAGTTCCGCCGAACCGTCCGCCGATCGGCGCGCCCACAACAGACGCTCCCCTCCAACCGGCATCAGGTCTTCACTTCGATGCGCCGTTCCTTGGCCTCCGGCAGCTTGGGCAGCCGCATCTCCAAGACGCCGTTGCGATAGCTGGCCTCGACATGCTCCGTGTCCACGCCGTCGGGCAGCAAGACGGTGCGTTCGATCTCACCCCACACCTTCTCCGTCTCGCCCTTCTTCTCTTTCCGTTCGGCGCGAACCGTCAGCAAGTTGCCGCTCACCTTCACCTCAATCTCCTTGGCGTCGAAGCCGGGCACCGCTTCTCGAACCACGATCGCCTCCCCAAGATCTTCCATTTCCGGTCCATAGGGAGGTGTCTCGATCTCGGTGAAGATCGGCCAACGACCGAACATGCGGTCGAAGAGGGGAGCGAACTCGCGCCGGAGCGCCGCCATCGGCGGTTCATACGGCCAAAACCCCTCCACCCTCTTCTCTTTGCCTCGAGGAACGATCCCGAACATAGTGTGGCCTCCTTTCTTCCACCGGAACCCACAGCGAGGAGTACCGCGCTCCTCGTTTCGTCCCTCTTTTCTCTCTCTCCACTTTTAAAGAATGCAAGGTTCATGCCGTGGACGACAAACGGTGAAAAAGGGGATAAAAACCTCGATTCTCCACGTTTTTCGGCTATTTCCATCGCCTAGAGACCGGCGACGAAGCGCAATCGGGCATCGACGGCCGGCGCGCTGAACCGATTCGTTACAGTCGCTGAGCGGACTCGCACGCCAACCTGGAGAAAGACACCCGGCAGCTCACGCTGCCGGTTCGCCGTCCTGGCATGGGAAAGATACCCGGCAGCGAAACACTGCCGGTTCGCCGTCTTGCGTGGGAAAGAGGAGACGAGGAGATACGGAGCGTGGGAATGAGGAGAAGCCGTCGAAAGGCGGCTTGCGATTCGTGGAGGACTATTCGTTGCCAAGTGAATCCTGTTTCGACGGCTGGGCTTCGGACTTGGGCGAGTCGAATCGAGCGCGGTGCGACAGGGCGATCCAGCTGACGCCATGCGCGATAAAATCGACCGCGACACAAGCGAGAACCAGAGGAAGACCCCGAAAATGCCCTTCTTTCCAAACTTCTAGCCCCAGTGCGACGGCGATCAGTCCGCCGACCAGAATCCAACCCCACTGGCGAAAGCGGAGGTAGAGCGAGCCGAGGATACGCGAGATACCGCCGATCAGTAAGAAGGCTGCCAGCACCAAAATGAGGTCGTCGATGGTGTTGCGGGGATGCGTTAACACCAAGAATCCGACGACGGTGTCGAGCGCGGCGGCGGCCAAATGCAGCGGCGCATCGCGCCGCCGCCCCGAGAAGAAAGCCAAGAGAATCTGGAGGATGCCGCTCGCCATCATCAGCGGCCCCAACACGAAGACGGCGAGCAACTGCATGGCCACGACCGATCCCAACCCCACCGCGCCCATCAGCAACAGTCCCACGCCGAGTGCCAGCAGCCATCGCCCATTTCCTTCGACATCCGGCAGACGGGGAAGTCCTTTGCGTTCGTTCATGGATTCCTCTCTCTTCGGACGCGGTCGCTCCATCGGAGCAGCCCCGCCCGCGTTCAGCTGGGCAGACATCGATGGACGAGAACGGGAAGCGAAGCGCCGCGCACTACTTTGTCGGCAACGCTGCCGAGGAACAAGCGAGGCAGTCCGCAACGGCCGTGCGTCTCCAGGGCAATGGCTCCATATTCTCCGCTCGCCGCTTCCGTGAGAACGGCCGTGACCGGATGAGCGTGGGTCAGGATGCGCGTTCGCGTGGTGATGCCGCGATCGTGCAACGAGGCCGCCATGCGCTGGAGATAAACGTGCGCCTCGGCTCGCCATTTGTCGGCCAAGGCCGCATCCACGCTGGTGGACTTGGAAAACTGATTGGTCGTTACCCCAGGGGTCACGCGCAGCAGAGTGCAGTTCGCGCCCATCAGTTTGGCCAGCGTTCCAGCCGGTTCGAGTATCTGCTCCGCCGTGGGCGTGCCGTCGAGAGCCACGAGAACGTCGCGGATCTCCGGTTCCTCGGCCAATTCGACGCGCTCCTCGCGCGCCCGAATCAACAGGAGCGGAATCGTGGTGCGCGTGAGCAGTTGATTGGCCACGCTGCCCAGCCAGAAACGCGAGACGGGGCCGCGACCGTGCGTCGTCATCACCGTGAGATCGCACCCCTGGGCAAAGGCATGTTCTTGCAGCTTCTCGACGACGGGGCCCTCCAACAAATGCGCTTCGACTTTCGCCGCGCCCGCCTTCTTCAAGCGCTCGACGACGGTAAGGAGATATTGCTTCTCCTCTTCCCAAAGCTGCACGTCGGGGGTTCCGAGGTACAAGGCACCTTCCGCCAAGAGCAGCGGCGTGTGAACGTAGACCAACTCCAAGCCCGCTCCCGATCGTCGAGCCAGAGCCGCCGCATAGGGCAACGATTGTTCGCTGGGTAACGAGCCGTCCAGAGGCACGAGGATTGAGCGGTACATTGGCCTTCTCCTTCGCGTTTGGGGCTTTCGACCTCGCCCTGCCGTATCGGAGACGCTACGTCCTCCGACCTTGTGAAAAGAGTGGCGAATCCGAAATTCTCACAACCGCGAGAGAACGAATTGCAAACGCGATGCCGGTTCCGCCGAGAGCAGGCTAAGGATGGCATTCGCCGCGGGAAACGCGCCGAATCGATCGTCGATTCCCGAAAAGGAACTCGTCTCGCTGTGCGAAAACCGTTCGATCTTGTGCGAAAAGGTTCAAGCGATGCCGGGGGCTTTCCTCACCGCGCCTCCGGTCTCGCCCTCGTTAACTCGATCTCCATCGAAGCCGATCGGTCGATGCAAAAGCGGCACGCGCGCAAAAAAATCGTTCGGTCGAGTCTATCGGCATCTCGCTTGCTATTCGCTTCTTTCGAGATCCGAAGACGCAGTGTCGTCCCCCGCTTCTGGTCGGGATCTCGGCAAGAAAGAGAGATCGGGCTAGGTGATCGCGATGGAGCTTTCTCGTTTGATCGAAGAATTATCCCGCCCTTCGGCATATGCGGAGACGCCCTTCGAAGTCCGCATCTGCCAAACGCATATCTCGGTGGTATTCCTCGCGGGAGACTTCGCCTACAAGATTAAGAAGCCGGTGGCCTTGAGCTTTCTCGATTTCAGCACCTTGGAAGCACGCCGCCACTTTTGCCAGGAAGAAGTGCGTCTCAATCGGCGCTTGGCTCCCGGCGTTTATCGAGGAGTCGTGCCCGTGATACGGCGCGGAAACGGGCTGTATTGCGGCGGTGAAGGCGAGGCGGTCGAATGGGCGGTGCGGATGGAGCGATTGCCGGAAGAGGCGACGTTTTTGGCGCGCCTGCGCCGCAAGCGTCTCGACACCGGGGCGGTGGAAGGGCTGGCGCGACGCCTCGCCGCATTCCACGCCGCAGCGGAGGGGAGTCCACATATCTCCTCGTTCGCAACTTTTGATGCAATCGTCTCGAACGCCTGCGACGCTCTGGACGTGCCCGGATACGAAGGGGATCGCTCGGTCCTCGAACACTTGCGCCGTCAAATGCAAGTGACACTGGAGCGCGCCCGTCCGCTCCTCGAATCGCGTGCCGCGCGCGGTGTGCCGCGCGACGGGCACGGCGATCTCCGCCTGGAACACATTTACTCCTTTCCTGACAAGCAGCAGCCCGAAGATTGGGCGATCGTCGATTGCATCGAATTCAACGAGCGATTCCGGTTCGCCGATCCCGTGGCGGACGCAGCCTTTACCGCGATGGACTTGAAGTTCGAGGGCAGACCCGATTTGGCCGACGTATTCGCCGACGCTTATTTCCGGGCGAGGGGCGACGACGAGGGGCGCGCCTTGTTGCCGTTGTATGTGGCCTATCGCGCCGCGATCCGCGCCAAGGTCGAAATCATTCAAGGGAAGGAATCGGAGATACCCGCATTGCAGCGAGCCGCGCTCCCTCAATGCGCGGCGGCTCACTGGCTTTTTGCGCTGGCGGAACTAGAACAAAAGACGCAATCCTTACCCTAAAGGAGTTGGTGGAATGAAGGCATTCGTCGCAGAGCCTCGAAGAAGGAAGACGACGGCCGCTTTGCCGATGACCAACGGCGACCCGCGGTTCGAGCAACTCGAAATCGCCATGAAACGCTATCAGTTTCGACAGGACGCGCTCATCGAAGTGCTGCATGCCGCTCAGAAGTTGTTCGGATTCTTGGACGCGCCGACGCTGCACTTCGTCGCACATCATCTGAAACTCCCTCCCAGCCGCGTTCAAGGAGTGGCCACGTTTTACCACTTGTTCACCCTGACCCCGCGCGGCCGACATACTTGCGTGGTCTGCACCGGCACGGCCTGCTACGTCAAAGGGGCGGATGCGTTGCTCTCCACCGTCAGCAGGGCCGCTGGCATCGCCGACGGACAAACGACGGCGGACGGCGAATTGACCTTACGCACCGTGCGCTGCCTGGAACCGTGCGGTATCGCTCCCGTGGCCGTTCTCGATGGCATTGTCAAAGGCCACGAGACGCCGGAATCCCTTTTGGAGCAAGTGAAAGGATGGCTGCCTCGTGGAACTGACGGATCTGCTTGACATCGCCGCCAAAGAACGCCAAGCGCGCCTGCCGCATACGATCCGCTGTTGCACGGCGGCGGGATGTTTATCGGCCGGCTCCGGCGCGGTTCTCGACCGTCTACGCGGAGCGGTTCACGATGAGGGGTTGACGGAGCGCGTCGGCGTCGCCGCCGTCGGCTGCTTGCGCCTGTGCTGTCAAGGACCGCTCGTTCGGGTCGATTCTCCCGTCGCCTCTGGTGGAGGAGAAGGTGCGGGAATAACGGAGGAACTGTATCAACGAGTGACGCCCGACGACGCCGGCTCCATCGTCGCCGGTTTCAAAGGCGGAACGGTGACGGCGAATAAAGGCGATCTGAAAAGTCCATTTTTCCAGCTTCAAGCTTCGGTGATCCTGGAAAACAGCGGCCGGGTGGAGCCGGAACGAATCGAAACCTACATCGCCGCCGAAGGTTATCAGTCGTTGCATCGCGTCTTGCGCAATTTCACTCCGGCTGAAGTGGTTGAAGAAATGACGCGCAGCGGCCTGCGAGGGCGAGGCGGCGCAGCCTATCCCACGGGTGTGAAGTGGGCGACGGTGGCCAAGAATCCCGGCGAGAAGAAGTACGTCGTCTGCAACGCCGACGAGGGCGATCCCGGCGCGTTTATGAATCGCAGCGTGTTGGAGAGCGACCCGCATCGCGTGCTGGAGGGCATGGCCATCGCCGGCTACGCCATCGGTGCCAATCAGGGATACATCTACGTTCGCGGCGAATATCCGCTGGCCGTCCAACGCTTGCACACCGCCATTGCCCAAGCCGGACGGCTGGGGCTTCTGGGTTCGCACATCTTTTCTTCGCCCTTCGATTTCCGCATCGACTTACGCACCGGAGCGGGTGCTTTTGTCTGCGGCGAAGAAACGGCGCTCATGGCGTCGATCATGGGCCAGCGCGGCACGCCCACGCCGCGCCCACCCTATCCTGCCGAACACGGCTTGTGGGGAATGCCGACGCTGCTCAACAACGTCGAAACCTACGCCAACGTGCCTACCATCCTCCGCCGCGGCGCGGATTGGTTCGCCTCCATCGGGACGGAGAAAAGCAAGGGAACGAAGGTCTTCTGTCTGACCGGCAAGGTGGTCAACACCGGCCTGGTCGAGGTGCCGCTGGGAACGCCCTTGCGAAAGATCGTACACGACATCGGCGGCGGAGCACCCGAAGGCGGGACTATTAAGGCGGTTCAGACCGGCGGTCCTTCGGGCGGCTGCATTCCCGCCGAGTTATTCGATACGCCGGTCGAATACGATTCCCTGGCGAAGCTCGGTTCGATCATGGGTTCGGGCGGCATGATCGTTCTGGACGACAAGAACAACATGGTCGATGTGGCGCGCTACTTCATGCAGTTTTGCATGGACGAATCGTGCGGCAAGTGTGTGCCGTGTCGAGCTGGAACCGTGCAATTGCATCGTTTGTTGACCCGCATTCTCGAAGGCCGCGCCGGAGCGGAGGATGTGCAGCAACTAGAGGCGCTGTGCGATGTGGTGAAGCACACCAGCCTTTGCGGTCTGGGACAAGCCGCGCCCAATCCAACCTTGAGTACGTTGCGTTTCTTCCGCCACGAGTACGAAGCGCTGCTGAAGCCGGGATCACCGGCTCAGCGCATGGGACTGCCGCTCGTCTCGGCGAGCCAGCCGCGTTAGCTTCCGGGTAGGAAAGAAGGAGATCGAAAACCATGAGCGTCGTCACGCTGACCATCGACGGCAAACTGGTAAGCGCTCGCGCGGGCGACACCATTTTGACAGCCGCGCGGGAGGCCGGCATCGACATCCCGACGTTGTGCTATGTCGATGGATTGTCGGCGCACGGCGGCTGCCGCATCTGTCTGGTTGAAATCGCCGGCAGTCCGCGACTGCAACCGGCCTGCTTCATGAAAGTCGGCGAAGGCATGGAAGTGCAAACCGATACCGAGCGACTGCGAGGCTATCGCCGCACCATCGTCGAACTGCTCTTCGCCGAGGGCAATCACGTCTGCTCCGTCTGCGTGGCCAACGGTGGATGCGAACTTCAGGACATGGCCATCACCGTTGGCATGGATCACGATCGCTTCGACTACATCCATCCCAAACGTGAAGTCGATCTGTCGCACGAACGGTTCGGAATCGACCACAACCGCTGCATCCTCTGCACGCGCTGCATCCGTGCCTGCGACGAATTGGAGGGCGCGCATACTTGGGACATGGCCGGTCGAGGCAGCCATTCCAAGGTGATTACCGACCTGAACGAACCTTGGGGTGAATCCCAGACGTGTACTTCGTGCGGCAAATGTTTCATGGCTTGTCCGACCGGCTCTATTTTCCAAAAGGGCGATACGGTGGCCGAGACGGATCATCCGCGAGCCAAACTGGAGTTTCTCGTCAACGCTCGGGAGAAGAAACAATGGAACGTCTAAGGCTTGCCACACTCTGGCTGGGAGGCTGCTCCGGTTGCCATATGTCGTTCCTCGATCTGGACGAATGGCTCATCGAGTTGGCTCAGTTGGCCGACATCGTCTACTCGCCTCTGATCGATGTCAAAGTCTTCCCCGCCAACGTCGATGTCACCCTCGTGGAAGGCGCGGTAGCCAACGAAGATCACTTTCAACTCATCCAGGTCGTCCGCGCCAATAGCCGCGTTCTCGTGAGTTTCGGCGACTGCGCCGTAACCGGCAACGTGACGGCGATGCGCAACTCCCTCGGCGGCGCACTGCCCATTTTAGAGCGTTCTTATCTGGAATTGGCCGACGTGCATAAGCAGATACCCAACGATACCAGCGTCGTGCCGCGCTTGCTGGACCGCGTACTCCCGGTACATCGAGTGGTGCCCGTCGATTTCTTCCTGCCCGGCTGTCCACCCCCGGCCGCACGCATTCGCACTGTCCTGGAAAATATCGTCCAAGGCAAACCGCCGCATCTCGAAGGCCGCGATTTGAAGTTCGGTTAGGCGAGCGGGCCGCCGCCTCCTGGACTCTCTCCGCTAATCGAGATACAATTCTCCCTCACGCGGTCGATTTGCAAAAGCCGATCGACGCCTTTACAAACGCCCTCCTACGCCCAGTGCCCGAACCGAATGGGTGGCATCCGCAGCGCGGATCTGCCAGGTCGAGGAAAGGAGGAAGGAGCATGAGGAAGCACCTCATTGCGGCGACACCTCCCGCAGTCTCAGACGGCTATGAACAGTAGAAGATCGATAGCGGAAATTCCTAAGCGGTAGTTTTTAGACGATGTTCATGTGCGAAAGGAGCGCGAGATGAAGCGGATGAGCGTTCTCTACCTTTTAGCCATAGTCGTCTGCCTGTTTGCTTCTAAAGCGAACGCTCAAGGCACGGTGACGTGGGCTGCCGGTTATCCCAAGGCCGGCGGAACATCTGGAACCATCGTCATTCAGGGAACCGCCACTCCGGACAGCGGGTGGGTGATGGATAGCGGCACGGTCGTTTACTGGGCGGAAGGCGGGGGCCTTCAACAAACTGCGAACTTTGCTATCGACCAGAACGGCAAGTGGAGTTTCACCATAAGCGGTCTGACCCCCCAGTGCCACATACAACATCGACGTTCGGGTGTCCTTTTCTAACCGGCAAAAGATGACCACAGCGACCGTTTCCCCAGATCCAAAGCAATCCAAGGCCAAATAGGTGTGGAGGTATCATGCCACGTCGCGACGCCATGACCCTGGTGGAATTGCTGCTGGTAATCGCCATCGTCGCGGTGCTGATCGCGCTTCTGCTGCCGGCTGTCATGCAAATCCGGGAAGCCGCCGCCCGTACTGAGAGCATGAACAAGGTGAAGCAAATCGCCCTGGCCACACATAACTATGCCAGTGCTTTCGAGCGACTTCCCTTCCTCGACCCAACAGGCAGGACTCAATCTCCTCATGTCTCACCGGGTAGGTCGGTTTTTGTAAATCTCCTTCCCTACCTTGAGCAGGGAAACGCCCAGCTACAATCGCTGAAGGATCCCAATGCCGCAATTGTCCTCAAAGTTTACCAAAGTCCCGCCGACCCGTCGCTTCCAGCAGCACTCGCAGCGGGGGACAGGGCCGGCGGTTGGGTGTCGAGCTATGCAGCCAATGCATTCGCCTTCAAGGATGGGCCTCGCTTCCCCACAGCGTTTACCGACGGTACGTCCAATACCATCCTGTCGGCCGAGCACTACGCCTACCAGTGCGGTGCCACTAAATCCAACATCGGCATGACTTTCGATACCTTGTATAACATGCTCCCTGGATTCGGCCATCACCGGGCCAGCTTTGCAGAGTCCACTTTCGACGTAGAGCCGGTAACGAGCGGCAACCCACCCATTTCCATGCCAGATATTTGGGAACGAAGCTTCCAAGCCGCGCCCGCCCTCAACAAATGCAATCCATCGCTGCCCCAGACGCCGCATCGCGGTGGCATGGTAACCGGCGTGGCCGACGGGTCCGTGCGCATCATCTCCCCTAACGTGGCGCTGACCGTCTTCTGGGGTGCGGTGACGCGAGACGGCGGCGAGGTACTCGCGGACTGGTAGGACCGGATTGTTCCAATAGGGCGAGTGTTCGAGCTGAGCCAAATCTACAACGATTATTTCTTCTCCCCATCCCCGCGGCCTGCTACAAAGACAGGGTAACGTGGAAGGGAGGTTTCCCGGCACGACCGGGAGCGCGCGAGCGCCCCGAATGTGTGTACTTCTCGGGATGTGAACTCGACCTCCTTCGCCAACGGTAGCGAGTTTTTGAAGGGGGAGAGTGCATCGTGGTGCAACGCATTCTTATTGATCCCGTGACGCGGATTGAAGGCCATGCCAAGATCACGGTGCAACTCGACGATGGCGGACAAGTGAGCGACGCCCATTTTCACATCGCCGAGTTTCGCGGCTTCGAGCGCATGTACGAAGGCCGTCCGCTGTGGGAGATGCCGAGCATCTCGGCTCGCATCTGCGGCATCTGCCCCGTCAGCCATTTAATGGCCTCGGCCAAGGCCGGCGATCAAATCCTGGCCGTGCGCATTCCTCCCGCCGCCGAGAAACTGCGTCGTCTGATGAACCTGGCACAGATCGTACAATCTCATGCGTTGAGCTTTTTCCACCTCAGCGCTCCGGATTTACTGCTGGGGATGGACGGCGACCCGGCCAAACGCAATGTCTTCGGCCTGATCGCCGCCGAGCCAGAGCTTGCCCGCAATGGCATTCGCCTCCGTCAATTCGGTCAGCAAATCATCGCGGCGTTGGGCGGGCAAAAGATTCATCCGTCCTGGTGCGTGCCCGGCGGCGTGCGTTCACCGCTGTCCATCGAAGATCGCGATTGGATTCGCGCGCGTATTCCCGAATCGCGCGCGGCGGTGCTGGACGCGCTGAGCCGTTTCAAGAAACTGTTGGAGAAATATCGGGAAGAGGCCGAGACGTTCGGTAACTTCCGCACGTTGTATCTGGGACTGATCGCGCCGGATGGGACGTGGGAACATTACGACGGCAAGTTGCGGATGGTCAACGGCGAGGGCAAGATCGTGGCCGACGGTCTGGAACCGAGCCGTTTCTACGATTACATCGGCGAGGCTGCCGAGTCGTGGTCGTATCTAAAATCGCCCTACTATCGTCCCTTGGGCTATCCCAACGGCGTCTATCGCGTCGGTCCCCTGGCGCGGCTGAATCTGTGCCAACGCATGGGCACGCCTTTGGCTGAGAAGGAGCGCGTCGAGTTCGCTCATTTCGGCGACGGCGCGGTCAATTCCTCCTTTTTCTATCACTATGCTCGCTTAATTGAAATCCTCACCGCCATCGAGCGCATCGAACAGATGATGGACGACGGCGATCTGCAATCGGAACATTTGCGCGCTCGCGCCGGCATCAATCAACTAGAGGGCGTCGGCTGCAGCGAAGCGCCGCGCGGCACCCTTTTCCACCACTACCACGTCAATTCCGATGGCTTGATGCAAAAGGTCAATCTGCTGATCG
>JAJXWW010000151.1 GCA_021781415.1 Planctomycetota bacterium | reverse complement strand
TTGTCCCACGGGCTTCAGACACCGTTGCCTGCCGTGGTAGAAAACCCTTGACGGAACAAGGGGTAACAGCTATAAACCTCCTTATATCATAGTGTTACAGCTCATGAAGAGACTTCCGAGTCACAACGGCGGCCTGGTTCGGCCGGCTTTCACCCCTCCGGTCCCGAACCGCGCTTGACCTTGTTCAACTCGGCCTCGGCCAAGGCATTCATGGCTGCCGCCGCGGAGTTACGCTTTGAGGCGGCAAGAGCGACAAGGATTATCCCGATCACGAGAAGCAGCGTCCCGATACCAACACCCACCATACCCGCCAGCACGCAAAGTCCCGTCACGACCCCCTCACTGCTCCGAAACGGGACAGCGATCCATAAGAAGGCACCCAGGCCCTCAAAGAGCAGGCCGGTGAGCAAACAGGCAATGGCACCGCCGCGCATACGCCCTGACCCTTTCGCTTTGCAGCGGCCGTCCGCGGGTGACGACCGACCTGTCAAACCACTAGAGGAGAATCCGCCGCCGCCGAACAAGGGAGTTCAGCGACTGGGCTGAAGTTTCCCTGACTCTATCCATTATTCAGTGACAGCGAAGTGTCAGTAAACTGCCCAGTTCGCTGCAACGACTGGTTCCGCGGACCACCGTCCCCAACGGCCGAGGCGGAAGCCGCGTTGCACCTGCGCGAGCACGATATCCAGTTTGCATCAAAGCAGTTATGTATTTGGATACCGTCCTCACGCATAAAATGCAAGAAAATTCCGTACCCAGTAAATAGTGGACACGGGAGATTCGTATAATATTTTATTAGATTGCGCCTCGCTCAATCTATGTCAGACGCTTCCGGCGCGGTCGGGGGGGGCGTTACGAGAGAGAAGCGAAAATGACGCACTCGTACGGTCGCAAGGGTTCACCTTGCGCCGCCTCGCGGTTGCCGCCGTAGCGAGGGGCCTCGGAGGAGAATCGTATTTCTCCAACGTCGCCCGGCAGAGATTGCGCGTTCCCCGTCAGGTTGAAATAGATATGCAATTCCTGTTCGGAGCCGACGCCGCGAATCATATGCAAGAGATTCGGAGTGTTTTCATCCGGAAGTAGGCGAACCGTGCGATGGCTCAAATCGCGCAGGGCGGGCCAGGTTCGCCGGGCGGAGAGCAGATCGGCGTAGAGACGGCGCAAGCCGGCGCGAGGCGATCCCTCCGGCCACGACCAGCTCAGCCTGGCCGCCGCGAACGTCGCTTCCGCCTGGGGATCGAGCATCGTCTCTCCGGGTGCGAAGCCGTAATCGCGCCGCCGGCCCTGGCGCACGGCCTCGACCAGGTTGCGATTGTGGAACGAACAGAAAAAGGGAAACGGATTCTCTTCGCCGTACTCCTCGCCCATGAACAACAACGGCAGATAGGGAGAGAGCAACATCAGACTGGCTGCCAGGCGCAGCTTGGGCGGCTCGACCAGGGCGGCCAAGCGGTCGCCGTGCGGGCGGTTGCCGACGTGATCGTGATTCTGCACGCCGACGACGAAACGGTCGCCGGGCAATCCCTCCGCGGGAGCGCCCCACAGTCGGCCTCGGTAGGTGCTGTAGACGCTGCCGTCGAGATGAAACGTCTGCCCCAGCGCGCGGGCCAGGCTAAGAATCTCGACGAAATCGCCGTATTTGCCGTGCCGTTCGCCAGTGAGGTAGGCGTGCAGGGCGTGGTGGAAATCCTCGTTCCATTCGGCGTCGAGTCCATAGCCGCCGCGCTCCGGGGCGCGGACCATGCGGACATCGTTGACCAGACTCTCGGCAATAATGTGGACCTGGCGAGGCTCGGCCGCTGCGTCCGCCGCCTCTTTAATCTCGCGCAGCACATGGCGTGGACGCAGATCGACCATGGCGTGAACGGCGTCGAGGCGCAGGCCGTCGAAGTGAAAATCGCCAATCCACGAGCGCACGTTGTCGAGAATGAAATCGCGCACCGGATCGGAGCCGGGACCGTCGTAGTTGAAGGCCGGGCCCCAGGCGTTGCGATAGCGTTCGGTAAAATAGGGACCGAATTCGCCGAGATAGTTGCCTTCGGGTCCGATGTGGTTGTAGACGACATCGAGAAAGATGGCCAAGCCGGCGGCGTGGCAGGCATCGACCAGCTTTTGCAAGCCGTGGGGTCCGCCGTAGCTGTTTTGGGCGGCGTAGAAGCCAACGCCGTCGTAGCCCCAGTTGCGCGGCCCGGGGAACTGAGCGATCGGCATCAATTCCAGCGCCGTCACGCCTAGCTCGCGCAGAGCCGGGAGGCGCGGGACGATCGCCTCGAAGGTTCCCTCCGGCGTGAAGGTGCCGACGTGTAGTTCGTAAAAAACGAGATCCTCGCGCGGCACACCCTTCCAGTCGGCGTCGGTCCACACGAAGCGTTCGGGGCGGACGACGGCGGAGGCGCTGTGTACGCCGTCGGGCTGCCACAACGAGCGAGGATCGGGACGCTCCGGGCCGTTGTTCAGGCGATAGGCATAGCGCTGTCCGTCCGGTACGTTGGGCAGAGTGCAAGAAAAATAGCCGCCTTCTTCCCGCTCCATCGGCACGGCACGGCGGCGCGAACCGTCGAGCAACACCAACTCCACGCGCTCGGCCTTCGGTGCCCAGACGCGCCAACAAATGGCTTCTCCCCCGTCGCTTATCGCTCCACACGCGCGTTTTCTCATGTCCCATTCCTTAAAGCGTATCGAGCGAAGCGAGACGTTTCAGCCCGGAGCGCCAGCGACGGGTTGGCGCTTCAGCCCGTCGCTGGCGCTCCGGGCTTGTGATTCGCTTTTGTTGTGTGATTCGTCTTTTCGTGCCCTTATCGACCGCCGGGGGGGACGTACTTCTTGAGCCAGGCGAACACTTCCTTGTGCCAGTATTCGCTGTTCTTAGGTTTTGTCACCCAATGCCCCTCATCCGGGAAGTTGATGAACTTCGAGGGAACGCGCAGGCGTTGGAGCGTGGTGAACAGCTCGTGCCCCTGACTGACCGGGACGCGGAAATCGAGATCGTTGTGGATGATGAGCATGGGCGTCTTGAAATTCTTGGCATAGCGGTGCGGCGAATGCTTCTCGTAGGACTTGCGGTTCGGTCCCCAGGGCGGGCCGCCGTGCTCCCATTCGTCGAACCATAGCTCTTCGGTCTGGGCGTACATGCTCTCGAAGTTGTACACGCCGCAATGGGTGATGAGCGTTTTGAAGCGCGTGGTGTTGCCCTGGAACCAGTCCATCATGTAACCGCCGAACGACGCACCGGCCGCCCCCATGCGATTCTTGTCGATATAGGGCAGCTTCTCCATGTAATCGACGCCCTTCATCAGATCGTCGAAACATTTGCCGCCCCAATCGCCGCTGATCTCATCGACGAATTTCTGGCCGAAGCCGGTGCTGCCGCGCGGATTGGGCAGCGCGACGACGTATCCCTGTGCCGCCCACAATTCGGGACACCAACGAAAACTCCAACCGTCTTCCCACGCGCCCTGCGGGCCACCGTGAACGAGATAGGCGAGCGGCCATTTCTTTTTGGGATCGAAGCCGGGCGGTTTCAAAATCCACATCTGCATGTCCGCGCCTTCGACTTTAACTTTCACGCTTTCGGGGCGCGGCATATCGAGTTCGGCGAGGAGCTTGTCGTTGGCGTGGCTGAGGTTCTTTAGAAAATTGTGTTTCAGAGGCACAGGGAATACGCATACCTCAGCGGGTTGTGGCATTTTGGCTTGAGTACATGCAATGTATCCGTCTCGGCTGATGGAAAGCGATGCGATTGTTCCCGGCTCGATTAGTGGAAAGTACCAGGGGTCTTCTTTCGTGATGGATACAGAGTAGCCGGATCTATGAGCATCTTTTTCTGCCGTAATCACCAGGTCTTGACTGTTCAGATACCAAACGTATTCCTCGACGGAGCTATTAATCAGCGCGGTGATGCACTTCGGTTTCCCCTGAAACGAACCGCCCGAATCGGTATCCACGACCATCAAATCCCACTTGTCCGCCTCGAAGCCGGCTCGCTTCTGCGCTCGATACGCCAACTTCTTGCCATCCGGCGAGAACACGGGCCCGCCATCGGCGGCCGGGTTGTCCTTCGTCAGCGTCTCCCATTCCTTGCCGCCGCCCGTGATCGGCACGCGGCAGATGTCGTAATTCGTACTCCACGCTTCATCCTTCGCCGGAACAGCCGTGAATACGAGATATTTGCCATCGGGTGAGAAGGTGAAATTGTCGCCGGTGCTGAAGGTGCTGGAAGTCGGAAACGCATCGCGGTCGCCGGGGGTTACGTCCTTCGGTTCAATTTCGCACTTGCTTGCGCTGCGTGCTCCGTTGAATGCCATCACGAACAAATGCTGCCGTTTGTCCTCGACGTAGGAATCCCAATGGCGATAGAAGAGTTTCGTGTGAACCTTCGCTTTGACCGGGTTTTTCTCGATCTCTTCCTTGCGTTTCTTGTTGAGGGCGTCGCTTTCCTTGAACGGCTTGTCGGAATATTCGGGATACACCGCCGACACGAAAGCGATCTGTTTGCCGTCGCGCGACCAGACGCCGTTGCTCGCCTCGGTGCTGATGGTGGTCAGCTGTCGGGCTTCGCCGCCGTCGAGGTCGATGATCCATAGCTGATTGCTTCCGGAACGCGACGACTCGAACAAAATGTGCTTGCCGTCGGGCGACCAGCGCGGATGGCGGTCCTTTTTGGTGGTCGTGGTCAGTTGGCGCGGCTCGCCCTTGTCGGTGGGAGCGAGCCACAGCGTCGAGGAAATGCTGTTGGTTTCGAGATTGACGACGCCGACGACGTAGACGACGAGTTTGCCGTCGGGGCTGATCTGGGGATCGCTGACGCGCTGGAAGCGAAAGAGATCGTTCACGGTCATGGGCCGTTTGCCCTCGGCGAAAACGGCGGCCGGCGCGGCCAAGACGACGAGTACGACAAACAGAAGAACGGAGCGTTCCATGAAATTCCCTCGTGAGCAGATCCGTTTCGCCGCGCCGCGCAACGGAGCGCGCGGCAAAGGAGCGACGTTGCTCCTATAATTGGCGAGAAGTCGTCTCGGTTTCAAGGGTCGAAGTTCGCTCGTCCCGCGTTGGTGAAAGAACCGCATTGCCTCCGCGTGCCGGGGCATCTATACAAGAAGGATGGATGTGAGGAGGACAAAGAGCGCGTTGGCGCTCGTTTCGTTCGTATTGTCAGGAGATCGATCGTGCAAACTCGACCGCAAGTCAAGGCGCGCCGGAAATCGCGTTTCAAGCGTTGTCCCAAGTGCCAGAAGCAAGTGCGCCTCCACGCCGTCCGCTGCCGCACCTGCCATCAGAAACTGAAACTGAAGTAACGATTGTCGCGGCGGCGACGGCGGCAAGGAGTTCGCTTGCCCAAGAGGCTGCTTGCGTTGGATGAATGGGATCGCCATAATCGAATCTGGACTCCCATCATTCCAGGAAGGGCCGCGGTCATGGCCATGCCAGATGACTCGGTGGACGATGTTTTTCTACCCGGCGGTCGTTTGCGGGTGGATTGGTTTAGCGACGACGCGCTGCACGCCCTGCGCGAGTCGTTGCGTCTGGCGCGTGAGACGCGCTGGGACTCGGTGCGCAGTCCGCACGTTTTCATGGGCTTGCTCGCCGTACCCGATCCCAGCATTCGCAACTGGGGCGACCGCCTGCAAGCCGATCTGAGCAACCTGCTCGATCAATTTCAAGAACTTTTTCACCAAGAACAGGGCGAGGAGGAAGCCGTTCTCGCCCTCAATCGCGAGTTCCTGTCCGACAACGTCATCCGTCTGTTGCGCGACGCCTATCAGCGCGCCGTCGAGAATCGGCGTTGCAAAATCACGCCGATGGATCTGCTCATTAGTCTCCTGACGGCCTCGAAAAGCATCGTGGCCCAATGCTTCGAGCGCATCGGCGTGACGGCGGCCAAACTGACGGAATTGGCCGTCATCGCCGAACACACCGGCCGCGACAACGAACGCGGCGAAAGAGCCAAGAAATAGCCCTCGGTTCGCCGCGACTCGAAGAGGAGCGCGGGAGGCAATCCGTTCACCCGAACAAATCCTGGATCGTTCTTGCGGACAACTCCTCCAACGTCTCGACGACGACATCGGCCCCGGCCTGGCGCAGGCTTGCCTCGGAATGATGACCGGCACAGCGGACGGCGACGCACTTCATGCCGCCGGCGCGAGCGGCTTGCACTCCGGCCACGGCGTCCTCGAACACCACGCACCGCGACGGCGCGACGCCGAGGCGCTCCGCCGCCAACAGAAACACCTGCGGATCGGGTTTGCCGCGCTGCGTGTCTTCGCTACCGATCACCGCGGCGAAGAAGGGAGCGATGCCCGTCAGACGCAAAATCAACTCCAGATTGGCGCGCGGCGCACTCGAACCGATGCCTTGCGCGAACGCGGCGCGATGGAGATTGTCCACTAACCGACGCACGCCGGGCAACAGCGCTACGCCACGAGCGGCCTCGACGCGGTAGAGGCTCTCCTTGCGCTCCGCCAACGCGGTCAATTCCGCCTCGTCGAAGCCGTCGCCGAACAAGGTGCGGAGAATCTCCGGGTTGCGCCGTCCGAACGTGGCGGCGAAGTCGTCCCTGCTGAATGCGTGGCCCAGTTCGCGGCTCACTTCTTGCCAGGCCCGAAAGTGCATCTCCGCCGTATCGACCAACGTGCCGTCCACATCCCAAATCGCCGCCAGGGGTTGATTTGTAGACATTGTGTATCCTTTTATAGGGCGAACCGGCGGCGTGAGCCGCCGGGTGTTTTTGCAGCAACCGGCAGCTTTCGCCATACCCGGCAGCTCACGCTGCCGGTTCGCCAGGTGCGGCGGCGTGAGCCGCCGGGTGTTTTTGCAGCAACCGGCAGCTCACGCTGCCGGTTCGCCAGGTGCGGCGGCGTGAGCGCTTTTTGCAGCACCCGGCAGCTCACGCTGCCGGTTCGCCTAGTTTAGTGTTTCCTTCTTGCGGCGGAGAGTGCGTCTGGCATAATAGGAGAAGCTCGAACGGAGGAATTGGACATGCTGCGCATCTTGGGATCGGCACAGCGCCTTTGCGACGGTTGGACGCGGCGCGAGGCGCTGCGCGCTGGCGGATTAAGCGTTCTCGGCCTTGGACTGGCGGATTATCTGCGCCTGAGCGAGACGCAAGCGGCCAAGCAGGCGGATCGCGCGACCAAGAGTTTCGGACGCGCCAAGTCGTGCATTCTGCTCTATCTCTACGGCGCTCCCAGCCAACTCGAAACTTTCGACATGAAGCCGGACGCCCCGGTGGAGATCCGCGGCGAGCTGAAGCCGATCCGTTCGTCGCTGCCCGGACTGGACGTATGCGAGCTGCTGCCCCATACCTCGCGCGTCATGGATCGCATGACGGTGGTGCGTTCGCTGACCCATCCCTATCCGTTGCACGGCGTGGCTTACGCGCTGACCGGGACGCCGAAAATCGACGTGCCGATGGAACTCAATCCGCGCGACTCGCGCCATTGGCCGTTCGTCGGCTCCGTGGTGGACTATCTGCAACGGCAGAAAACCGGAAATAAGCCGCGCGCCGTCCCGGACAATATCGCTCTACCTTTCCCGTTCAGTTCCCAGCGCGTCGGCGAAGTGGCGCGTGCCGGCCCTTATGCGGCGTTCCTGGGCGGGGCGTACAATCCGGTGTGGACGCAGTTTCACGGCCAGGCCACCAAACACCGCGTCAAGACGTTGCAAGAACAGAAGCTCAACGTGGCCGAACCGTACATGGGCATCACGCCGGGCAGCCGATTCGAATTGGCGACCGCCACCGAACTGCCGCGCGACATCACGCTGGATCGACTCGATAAACGCCGTTCGCTGGTGGAACAGTTCGAGCGCGCGCGGCGCGATCTGCCGGCCGCCGAGGCTGGACGCGGCTTCGATCGCTATCGAGATATGGCGTACAATCTCATCGGCTCGGAGAAGGTCCGCGCCGCTCTCGATCTGAACCGCGAATCGCTTCGCGTCCGCGAATCCTACGGCATGACGTTGTTCGGCCAGGCCGCGCTGACGGCGCGGCGCTTGGTCGAGGCTGGCTCACGTTTCGTCAGCGTTTTTTGGGACGAATTCGGCTTGGCCGGCTCGGCCTGGGATACGCACTGGGATCACTATCCGCGCATGAAAGAAGAGCTGATGCCCGGCTTTGATCGCGCCCTCGCGGGATTGATCGCGGACCTCGACCAACGCGGGCTTCTGGACGAGACGCTGGTTTTGTGTCTGAGCGAGCATGGCCGAACGCCGAAAATGCAGAACGTCAAAGGCGGCGGGCGCGATCATTGGTCGCGCGCCTACTGTGGTTTGCTGGCCGGAGCGGGCGTGGCGCGGGGCAAGGTCGTCGGCAGAACCGATAAGATCGCCGGAGACGTAACCGAACGGCCTACCTCGCCCAAGGACATTCTAGCCACCGTGTATCACCTCCTCGGCATCGATCCGGATGCCCTCCTCGCCGACCGCACCGGACGGCCCATGCCGCTCGTTCCGGACGGTTCCGTCATCTCCGAAGTATTGGCCTAAGGCGAACCGGCGGCGTGAGCCGCCGGGTGGCGTGAGCCGCCGGGTGGCGCATCGCTGGGGGAACCAACACCGGGCAGCGAACCCTGCCGGGTCGCCAGGAATTGCCCTGGTAGGGTTCCCAACGAGTTGAAGCATCCCATCGTGTACACTACCGGCGCGACTCAATTCCAGCTGAGGCGTATCTGGTATTGATTGTCGCCGACTCGTTCGGCGGAGACATCGCAGTGAAGTTGACGCAGGAGCGATTTTCCGGCGTGAACTCCGATCTCGTCGAGATTTCGCCACACGAGTGCCTCAAGCAACGGCGTCTCGTCCGCAGGGTCGATGTCCTCGACATTGGCGAGGGTCAAGGTGAACGCTCCGCCTTCTTCGTGGCGAGCGATGCGGGCAGTCACAACCTCGCGCGTGGCCGAGCAAACGCCCTCGAAGACCAAAGCGAGGAGTTGCTGGACGGTTCCGCGCGTGCCTCGAATCGGCGGAGCGTCTGGATCGAATCGCGGCACAACACGGCCATTGAAGCATCCCTCCTCATCGAGAATTTCGGCCAGAACGGAGTTGACGGAGACGGGGTAGAATTCCTCTTGTCGTTCGTGGGCCGCGCAATGGAGCGATCGCAACAAACCGGCCGCGCGCGCTCCGTGCTGGCGGATGGCCGACAGCTCGGCCAGCGCCTGCTCGCCCGTTTGCAACTGCACCACGGCGGTTTGCAGCATCATATTGTTCAGAGCGTTGTTTAGCTCGTGAGACAAGCCAACAAAAGCCTGTCCCAACAAGGCGAAATGCTGGCGTTCGTCGCGCTCGCTTCGCAGAGATTGCACGGTCGCGCACAGCGATGCGGCGGAAGAGGCCGCGGCCAACACCGCCGCCGCTTCCTCGATCTCCTCCGGTCGTGGGGTTCCCGAGAAACCCAGAGCCAAGTAGCCGTGCCGACGATCCTCGCAACGGATGGCCGAGACGAACGCGCGCCAACCGGACAGCGCATCGTCCGGCAGCATTTCGACGACTTGCGTTGAGCGATCTAAAGACGACAATACGGATCGCAACGTAGACTTTTGCGTGCCGTCGTTCGTTTCGATTCGAGATCGAAAGGCGTAGGGCGTGGAGCCTGCTTCGTTCAGCCAACAAGCGATAAAGTCGGCGCGCGGCACGAGGTGGCCGAGGAGTTCAACCAATCGATCCGCCCGCTCCTGGCCAAACGGCGATGCTCGAACGATGGACGCGACGCCTTCCTGAGCGCGCGCGAGGAGCGAGGCAAGAGCGAGTCCGGTGTCCGTCATGGTGTCCAAAGCTCCTCAGTCCTCTTTGAACGACTCTTTGCGGATATTGTATTCCGTTAGTTTGGCCGAGATGCTGCGGCGCGACAGCCCACAGATTTTGGCGCACCGACCGACATTGCCTCGACTTTTTTTCATGGCCTCTATCAGATAGCGACGCTTCAGATCCAGAACGACCTCGCGCAGGAGTTGAGGCAACTGCTTGCTCAGATCGACGCGCGCCGCGGCGTCGCCCGAACGAACGCGCAACACTTCGAGCGGCAAATCCTCGATCTGAATGCACGCCTCGCGCAGAGTCACGCAGGCGCGCTCGATGGCATTTTCCAATTCGCGGATATTGCCCGGCCAGGCATGATTGAGGAGTTTTTCCATCGCTTGAGGCGTAAACGTGGGCGGACGTTCGCCGAGCCGGGCGTGCTTGCCGGCGAAGTGGGTGGCCAACAGCGGGATGTCTTCCGGGCGCTCGCGCAACGGCGGAAGGTCGATCTTAATCACGTTCAGCCGATAGTACAGATCCTCGCGGAATTTGCCCTTCTCGACCATGGCCGGCAGACCGCGATTGGTGGCGGCGATCACGCGCACATCCACTTCGAGCGACGCGGTGCCGCCGACGCGCTCAAATCGTCGCTCTTGCAGCACGCGCAAGAGCTTGGCTTGCATGGTCGTCGGAATGTCGCCGACTTCATCGAGAAACAGCGTGCCGCCGTTGGCCTGCTCGAACCGGCCCACGCGCTGCCCGATCGCTCCCGTAAAGGAACCCTTTTCGTGTCCGAAAAGCTCGCTTTCGAGCAGCGTTTCCGGCAGCGCGGCACAGTTGATGGCCACAAAAGGGCCGGAGCGCAGCGTCGAAGAGGCATCGTGAATGGCCCGCGCCACCTGCTCCTTGCCGGTCCCCGTCTCGCCCTCGATCAGCACCGTCGTCGTCGTCTGCGCCACGCTGCGGATCAACTCGAAGACCGCGTGCATCCTTGGATTGACGCTGAGAACGCCGCGAAACGAGTATTGTTCTTGCAATCGCTGGCGCAGTTGCAGCACCTCGTCTTGCAGCGTCCGCTCGCGCAAGATGCGCTCGATCACCAGGCGCAGGTGTTCCGGATCGACCGGCTTGGTTAGATAGTCGTATGCGCCGGCGCGCATGGCTTGCACCGCTTGGTCGATGCTGCCGTAACCCGTCATCACGACGATGGTCACGGGCAGTTTGCGCTCTTGAACGCGCTCGATCAACATCATGCCGTCGAGGCGAGGCATCTTCAAATCGGTGAGGAGGATACTGTACGGATGCTCTTGCAACGCTTGGTAGGCGGCCTCGCCGTCGGCGACGGTATCGACCTTGAACTGCCCGCCCGCCTGCAACAGTGTTTGTAACTGCTCGGAAGTGGCCTTGGAGTCATCCGCGAGCAAAATGCGTCGATCCATGGCAACCTCTGGCAGGCACGGTGGAAGATCTATGGAAATGGTAAGGAGAAACCGCCCGCTCATCAAGGACGAGCCTCTGTGACTATCCCCCTCTCCCCTGTGAGACTGCTGAAAAAGTCGGATGAGTGGGATTGTCGTAGTATAACCTCCCATCCGGAGGCTTGCGACCGATGTTACTCTCTGCGGACTTTGTATCCCTCAATCCCTTCGAACGCCAATTGTTCGCCCGAGGGGCGAGGCGAGGGGTAAACAATCGAAGGTATAGCGTTCGAGGAGGTTGGTAAAGCCCCACGGGGGTGTTTTTAGGGAACAGATGTCCATAGAAACCGTGAAGCGGCCTCTCCCCCGCACACCCTGCCAATGACTTTTTCAGCTGTCTCACCAAGTACGGGGGAGAGGGGAGTAACACTGTACTGTCAAGAACCAACGGTCGGCGGGTTTGAGTTGGAAAGATGCCAAGCGGGCAACGGATAAAAATATGCGTTGTCGAGAGCGCGTTCGCCGAGCCATATGCCTTTCCAGCGGAAGGGGCGTGTCCGACGGATCGGCACTCGTTGGAGCGCCGCGAGTAAATCTCTTCCGAGCGGCTGCGTCGTGCCGACGAGCCGTACCGACGTGAGATCGAACGTCGATAATTCGTCGAGGATCGGCCTCATGGCTTCAGCGAGCCGAAGGTAAGCCACATTGATCCCTTCCGTCTCCACCAATGGCGATACCATGTAGAATCGCCATCTGCCATCGTAAGATGTCAAAAGCCAGCAAGCGGCCGCTGGGTCGAAACCATGTTGCGGAAGAAGCCTGAGCAGCTTTTCGCCGTCTTCGAGTTGTTCTTTCACCAGTGCATTCGTATCCATGTCAAAACTCCACTCTTGGCGTCCGCAATGGCTTCGTAAAGTTTTTCGGCTTCGCTCTGACTTTTCTGCTGATACCGAGTCGTCTCTTCCCAATCTTCCGCAGTATTCCAGTTGCTCAACAACTGGGGATCTCCAAGGATCGTACGATCAAATACGTTATCCAAATCCGCCAATTCTCTCAAAACCGTCAAGTTATGCGTCCAGCATTTCTCGCCGAATTTCTTGTCTTCAAAGATCGCGCCGGATTTCTCGACGTAAGCCAGGATGCACGCTTTCAAGCCACACTCGACGGCGTAGCCTGACAGATAGTACGCCGCCGACCAGCGTTGTCCAGCGAGAAGAAGGGCGGCATCGTTCAGCCGATCCTCGGCGAGTTGGCGCAATTCCATGCGATTCATAGCGGCGTCTCCCACGCGGAATCCACTTCACTTCATTATACACCGGCCACGCCGAACATCGCTAGATCGAGAGCCGACTTGCGCCCTCGAAATGAAAAATGGCGTGCCGGCGAGAGTTACCGCGCCGGCACGCCCTTGTGTGTGAGATAGAATGTCTCTATCAATCCTCAATGGATAATTTTATCTCGTCGGAGTTGCCCTTTAGCTCCGGTGCGTACATGGCGTAGCCGCGCGTGGGCAGCGCGCTGAACTTACCGGGGATTTCGGCGCGCAAACGGTAGGCGATACTGTGCTTGCCGCGCGCGAGACGGCGGACGAAGAAGCAGACCTTCTCGTCGCGCAATTCCATGTACGCCCCCATGTCGTTGGCATTGTAGCCGCTGCGGACCAGGAGCGGTTCGAAACCGGACGCCTTGGGATCTTCAAATATCAGATATTCATAGTCGTTTTTGCTGTCGATCTCCAACTCGACCTCGACCAGATCGCCGCTCTTGAGCGACGACAGGTTCGGCAACTCCGTTCGCTGGAACTTCTCGATCTTCTGGTCGAGCGCTTGGCCGCGCGAGCCAGAGACTTTCTTCGTGGCATCGACGCGCGTCAGTTTGTAGTACTTGCGATTGACCTTCACTTCGAGACCGGCCTTGGTAATGAAATCTTCCAACGTGAAGTTGGTGAGATAGGCGTTGAAGTAGACTGGGCCTGTCCCGGAACGTCGAATCTCCAAGTTGTGCTTGCCGGTATCGACGGCATCGCCCTTGAGGATCAGCTTGTTGTCAAAGCTGAAGAGGTTCTTGGAGTCGATCTTGACTTCTTTGTGTTTCTTGCCATCGAGCCAGACTTCGACGGTCATATCCGGCTTGTCCTCGCCACTGGCCTTGAGGTACTCGGCCATCGCCTCGATGCAAATGGCCGTATCGCGCGTGCTGTTCCAGTAGGTCGAATGCTTGCGATTGTTGAGCAGGTACTTGACCAAGCCGGAAGCCTTGGCATCCTTGGGACTGGTGCGCGCCAGCAATTTGAGATAATAGGCATCGGCTTCGATGTCGTTTCCATACCAGCACCACCAGGCATTGCCGGCGGGCAGTTTTAGATAAGCCGTCTGGTTTTCCTCGTCTCGAACGACGAATTGCTCGATGTTTTTGAGGATCATCGCCAATTTCTCGGCTTGCTGTTCCTTGTGTAAAGCCAGGCCGAACATGGCCTTGGCATAGACGGCCAAGTCCACGCGGTCGCGGTACAGGAACTCGCGCATGTCGTTGTTGGACGCGCCGGCGTCAACCAGGATCATTTGGACGAAGGCATCGAGATTGTCGGCCTTGTCCTTCCAGGGTTTGATGCGCGCCGGGGCATTCCGAAGCGCCTGAGTTTGCTCGCCTTGGTAGTTCTTCAACCAAGCGAGTCCGCGTTCGAGCATCCCCTGCGGCAGAGCGACATTGTTGTCCTTGGCGATTTGCAAGCCGTGGACGACGACGGCGGTGGTATGCGGCCACGAATGTTCGCCGAAGCCGGAGAACCAGCCCCAGCCACCGTCGCCGCACTGCATCCCGGCCAACGCCTCGATACCGGCCGCCGTCATGCGGCGCACCTCGTCCTCATCGAAAACGGCATCGTGGCTGCGCTTCCAGCCCTCGGCGCGTTTCTTGTCGTCGCCGATCTCTTGAGCGTTAAGATTCGTTCGTTTCTTTTGGATCTCTTTTAAGTCCAGCTTCATGTTTTGCAACACGCGCTGGGTGATGATGGTCGGCAAGAAGCGGTTGAGCGTCTGCTCGGTGCAGCCGTAGGGATAATCGACCAGATACGGCAGGGCATCGACCATCGCCCCAGCCAAGGTCGGCGAAAAGCGCACCTCCAACACAGTCTCGTTGATGCGCCGTTCCGCGGGGACGTTGAAGGCGACGCTGCCGGACTTCTCTTCCACGCGGACGACGCCGGAGAACGACTCGGTTTTCGACATGCCATGCACATAGCAGGGGAAGAGCATTTGCATGGCGTCGGACTCTTCGTCGCTGACAGCCTTCATGCGAACGACGGCATCGCCTTCGTGGAGTACCTTGACGCGCCAATCGACGCGCTTTTCGCCGCCGGCGGGAATGCTCACCGTTCGTTCCACCTCGCCGGTCGCCGCCAACGTGCCGCCTTCCAGATCGAGCGACACTTTCACGGACTTCTCGGATTTCAAATAGTTGTGAACGTTCGCCGACAAGACGACTTCGTCCTTCTGCACGAAGAAACGGGGAGCTTGCAGCCGGACGATGAGATTTTTTTTGGTGACGACTTCCACATCGCCTTGACCGACCCGCGTGCCGGCACCCATCGCCCAGACTTTGATTTTCCATGCAGTGAGATTCTCCGGCATGTTGAGCGACACTTCGGCGAAACCGTCTTTGTCCGTGGTCAGCGACCCCAGCCACAGGGCGGTATCGGCGAAGTTCTTGCGCACCAGCGGAGTCGCTCCCGGCGGAGCCGATTCTCCCGAATCGACCCTTTTTCTTTCTGCTTTGTCCTTTCCTGCTCCGGCTTCATCGTCGCCACGAAAGGCCCCGTCTCGCAATTGAAGTTGCTCCTTGGCACCGCGTGACCCACCGCCTTCGGCAAACGCCGCTTGATTCATGGGCTTAGCGTCGGCCTCGCCTTTGGCTTGGCCTTGACCGTTTCTGCCCAATCGACGTTCCTCCACCACCGTCGCGCCGAAGACGCCGAGATTCGACATGCCGATCTCGCCGCTCCTCAGTAACTCACCCAAGTAACGTGCCAGGCTCGAATCGGTGTACGGATTGTGATGGCGACGCCATTTCCAGAAGAACTCGCGTATCTCCGGCACATTCGAGCCGCCGGAAATGTACTCGACGCTCTTGTCGTAGATCGACAATACCGTCGAGCCGACGAACGGTTTGCCGAAGAAGTCGGTGAGCTTGACTTTCACGGTCGCTTTTTGGCCGGGTAAATACTCCTTTTGCGAGGGTTGAACATCCACATTCAGCACGCGCTTTTCCGGTGGCACCACGACCTCGCGCACTTCGGTATGCACGCCGCCGTTGGAAACCGTGAGAGCTTCGACGAAGAAATTGGGCATGTCTTTCTGGACGACGGCAATCTCTTGGGCCATGCTCTTGCCTTGAAGGCGAAGCATCTTCGGGGGCAGATACACGCCGTTGGCCGGACGCACGAACAGCAGCACGACGCCGTTGTCGCGATTGGTGTTGACGAGCAGATGTACCTTCTCGCCGGGCTTGTATTCGCGCTTGTCGGTCGTTAGCTCGATGTCGTTGAAGCGGAAATCGCGGCCGTCGAAGCCTTCGCCGCGCACCACGAAGACGTAGCCGCCCTCGATAATATGCTGCTTGGCATCGGTTAGCTTGTACGAGATGCGATATTGGCCCGACTCCGCCGCCTTGATTTGCTGTTGGGCCTTGCCTTCGACATCGGTATCCAGCTTCCACGTCTGCACCGACTTCTCGACCGGCTCGTGTTTGTCGTTATAGGTGATCTTCAATAGGTTCAATTCGCCCTTGCCCCGAACCGGCTTGCCGTCGAGCGTTTGCGCGCGGAAGCTGGCGCGGATCGTGTCGCCGGCGCGATAGTAGCCGCGATCGAGCCAGGCGAAGACTTGGAACGGTTTGCGCGATACCAACACGTCTCCGGTTCCGACGATGGTGCGGCGCGATTCGTCCGTCACCTCGGCGGTTATCGAATACTTGTGATCCGTGTCGCCGTGTAGGGTCTTCGCCAGTGCCGTGTCGATGGGCACTTCCACCGCGCCATCGGGACCGATCTCGACTTCGTTCTCCAACACGACTTCCGGCTGTTCGTGTCCTCGACCCCACCAAATGGGCAGAGGACGTTTGCAACCCCACTCGCGCCAGCCAGGATACCAGGCATAGTCGGCGGCAAACCACCAGTAGCCCCGACCGTAGAACCAGTCCCATGTGCCGCGCGGATACCAGCGTTCGTCGTGGCTGATCCGCAGCACCTTGTATTTCACCTTGGCACGCACCACCGGAGCGCCGAAATAGTATTTAGCCGTTACCGTGGCTTTGATCTTCTCGCCCAGGCGCACCGGCTCTTTCGGGGCATCGACGGTGACTTCAAACTCCGGCTTCTTGTATTCCTCGATGCGGAAGCTGCCGCCGCCGTAGTAGGTTTTTCCCGTCGGTTCGAAGACTTGCAACGAATAGACGCCCAAGGGCATGGCCTTGGACAGCGGAAACTCGCTGGACAGACCGCCGTACTCGTCGGTCGTGAAATTCTTCTCGAAGACTTTCTCGCCCTTGGGGTTGTGAATGCGGACCATGAACGCTTGTTGCGCGAACGCGGACTTGTCGTTCTGATCGTACTTGGCGTGTTCGATCCAGGCCTTGAACTGTACTTTTTGATCCGGGCGATAGACGGGGCGATCCGTCATGGCGAACACTTTGACGGCGTTGTAGTCGGCGTCGTGGCGCTGGCCGTACCAGACGCCGGAGAAGCCGAGATAGGCGAGGCGTTCTTCCCCCTCATTATCTCCCTTTTTCTTCCGAGCGGTGATGAGCCATTGATGGTCTTGGGGTAATTTCGCTTGCGACAGAACCATCTGACCGTCGGCGTCGGTCGTGCCGTTGAATTCGGTCGTGTCGATACGCCAATTGTTCGCATTGCCGAGCCACGTTTGCCGATAGCCGAAGAAATTCATATCGGCTTGGGAGATCGGCTCGCCGCTGACGGCGTCGGCGACATAGTAGAACGCCTGGTTCTGGAATTGCTTCTTCAATACGACGGTATCGCTGACCCATACGAGGACACGGCTGACGTTGCCGTCTCGCATTTTCGATTTGACCAGATACGCGCCGGCCTTCTCCATCGGCGTGGACACCGTGATGCGGTCGTCGATGTGATCGGGAAACGGCTTCAACTCCACATCCCAAGAAGCCACTTTGTCGCCGAGGTATTGCAGCTCGTTCTGTTCGACCAGACGATGACCGATGTTGCCGACATTGATTCGATTCCAATCGAGCTGCTTCGCATGGTTCCTGAGATAGACCTTCACGTCGTCCAGTAGTTTGGAAACCTTGACGGCGTGGGCCTCGAAGGTGACTTTGTGGCCGTTGCGATAGCGGAAATCGACGACGGCTTTCTTGCCGGCGGGTTGCGTCGCGCCGGGTTCAAAACGGCCCCAGTTGCCGACGATCTGATCGAGCCGTTTGCGGCGAAAGGCATCGTGCCCCACGCCGTATTCGGCAATGGCCAGTTTCCATGCTTCAGCTGACTTGACGTACTGGCGGCGATCTTCGTATTCGCCGGCAAGTAAATCGCGCGCTTGTTCGCCGAACTTCGACTTGCCGCGCTTGGCGATGCGCTCGCCGATTTTGATCCAATTGAACTCGTCGGGCAAGGTGAAGCGCTTGAGGCCCGTCGCCAGTTTGGCAATGGTTTCGTCGTCTCGGAGGGATTGCAGCGCGAACGTGCCCGTCTTTTGCTCGCCCTCATCGCTGCCGCGGATACCGATGCCGTACTGCGCCATGGTCTGAACGCCAAACTGCGAACGACAGAAATTGGCCAAGATCATATCGACTTCGTTGGCGCGGCTCGAATCGAACTCGACGGCTTGAGCGAGCATCCATCGCCAGCGTTCACCGTCGTTGACCGACTTCTCGTAGCTTTGCGGCACGCGATAGTAAATGGGATTGCCCCGTTCGTCGACGGGCGCTCCGCGTTGTTCGCCGCGATAGCGCCAACGATACCCCTCTTCATAATCCGGCAGTTTGCTCAGGTCGGTGAGATATTGCAAACGCCACGCTTCGTGCCAGCCCGCTCCGTCCCTCAGCAAGCGAGCAAAGTGCATGGCGAAACGCGAGAGGGCGGCTTTATCGGGTTCCCTGGCGGTCAGAGGCAGGGCTTGTTGCATCAACTGCAAAGCGCGCGTGCGATCGCGATCCGTCGAAGCGACCCAGCGCCCGCCACCGCGATGACTGCCTCGATAGAACTTACCGGCGACGATGAAACCGTAATGCTCCGTGTTATTGCTGGCGTAACTCTCCGCTGCCGTATCCAGAAGACGCCAATTGTCCTTGTGGGCGTCGATGACCCCTTCCAGAAAATCGTCGATCTCCTCGGAACGTCCGAGCCGTTGCAAGCAAACGATGGCGGTCGTCAGATCCGAGCTGACCTTGGCGGGATCGTCCTTGGGATCGAGGGCCAGCTGGCGCAGTCCGTCGTAGGCATCCTTAAAATTGCCCGCTCGATGTGCCTTCATCAGTTTTTCTCGTCGTCCCGCGGAGGCGGGGTCGGCGGCAACGAGCCATAGAGCCGCCGAGAACAAACTCAAAGTGACACCCAGCACCATCGCAGCCCGTTTCGCGTGCATGTTCGCACCCCTGAGCGGATAGATTGTCCCTAAAAGCCGAGACCATCTCCCTCCGCACGGAAGAGGATCCCCTGCCACAGAGAAGACGAGGATCGAGGCGAATTGGTTTGCCTCAGCCGCACAACTCGACAGCGAAGGTCGCCGATTGGGATATAGAAAGAATTTGACCGCCCCTTCATTTGTGTCCTAAAGTTTCACGTTCGACCGATATGCCGCCATCGACCGCCCAATCGACCGGGAGGCATGAGCCGCCCTTGGCTCATCGTGTGACTTCTCCCGCCTGGTGAAGGAGTTCGTCGTGGTCCGCATCCACCCTGCCGATCTGTCTTCTTTTGTCGATAAGCAACTCCACGACGAAATCCGACCCGATTGCGGCAATCCATCGGGATTGTATTGTCCCGGCGAAGTACGGATCCTCGTGATCGACGACGACACCGCTATCTGCCGCATGATCCAAATGGCGCTCGGATCCAGCGCGTATCGAATCGATACCGTTTCCGAGACCGGGCGAATCGAAGAGACGCTGCGTTCGGAAACGTATCACATTATCCTGCTCGATCTGGTATTGCCGGGCATACCCTCGGAGCAGGTGTGGAATCTGCTCCGCGAAGCTCAGCCCGACGCCAGCATTATCGTTGTGACGGGATACCCTTCTCTCGACAGTGCCCTCGACTGTTTGCGGGCGCGCACCTACGACTATTTGACGAAACCGTTCCAATTGGGTCATTTGCAGCACGTCGTCCAGCGCTGTCTGGAGAGCCGCGGTCTGTTGCGCCTGTCGGAGGAAGCGCTGCGCGAATCGTTGGGCAAGGTTATCCGAGAACGGCGCAAAACGCTGGGATTGACTCTGGCTCAGATGGCGCAGCGCACCGGCGTGTCACTCGGCTATTTGTCGCAGATCGAACTGGGCAAAAACTCGGCTTCCATCGAAACGCTCTATCGCATCTCGTTGGGACTGGGCATGAAGATTGCCGAGATGTTTCAGTGCGTCCAAAACGTCTGAGTCGAGTATGCTAAGGGGGATGCAATCGCCTTCGTGAGAAGGAACCCCCAATGTCGTATCGTTCGCGCATCCTTCTGTTTCTCGCGGTATTCGTCGCCGTCGTTCCTCCCGCGCTTGCGGATGACGACCTCGAAGACGAACCGTATCTCCTCGGATTGGCCGCCCTCTATCGAGACGCCAAAGGCAACGCGGCCACGCGGCTCGATGCCCAGATCGCCTTTCATTGGAGCGACGCGCCTCCCGATGCGCGGCTGACGGCGGGGGAGTTCCGGGCGATGTGGCGCGGACACTTGTTCGCGTCGCCGCGCGGCGACTATCGATTTTACCTCTTTGGCCGAGGCGAGATCGAATTGAAAATCGCCGACAAAGTCGTCGTCGCTCGGCAGACACTGCGCGACGGCTGGGCATCCTCGCAAGCCGTGCCCCTTACGAGCGACTATCATACTCTGGAACTATCGTATCGGCGAACGGAACCGAACGCGCGTTTGATGCTCTTGTGGTCCGGTCCCGATTTCGGGATCGAGCCGATCCCTCCGCGCGCCCTAGTTCATCCGCGCGAAACCCGCATCGAAAGCGATTTCGAGCGCGGTCGGCTGCTGGCGCGCGTGTTGCGTTGCGGCCGCTGTCACGCCGAGGAACAACCTCCGCGACTGGCTCCAGCACTCGATCGTCTCGCGGGCAATCTCTCGCCCGCTTGGTTGAAGCGCCATCTGACGACCGGCGCGCACACCGCCAACGAACGCTCGCCGCGACGGATGCCGTCGTTCGATCTTACGGAGGAACAGGCATCGACCCTCGCCGATTGGCTGCTGAAGCCGCGACAATCGCAACCACCTCTTCCCAAGCCACCGCGCGAAGATAAACCTCGCCCCAAAAAGACGAAGCCGGATGCCAAAACCGGCGAACGGCTGTTCGTAACACTCGGATGCTTGGCCTGTCACGGTTGGCACGACCTGGGAGCGAGCGGTTGGCTCGGCGGCGGCGACTTGACACGCATCGCCGACAAACGGCCCGCCGATTATTTCGCCGCTTGGCTGACCGATCCGGCTCGACTCAACCGCGATCATCGCATGCCTGTCTTCTCGTTGACGAACGACGAACGCACCTCGCTCGCTCTGTTTCTGGCACAACAAAAATCAGAAGGGGAACGTCCCAAGGAAGTCGTCCATCCTCCCCATTTCGACGAAGGACGCAAGCTCGCCGAGCAACTCCGCTGCGCCGCCTGCCATCGCCTGCCGGAAGCGCTTCCGGAACGGGAGAAACCGCCGCCTCGGCTCGATAAAAGCTCGCATTGGGATCGCTCTTGTCTCGATCAGCCGGACGCGAAGAACCATCGTCCCGGCTATCGATTGCTCGAAGCCGAGGCGCGCGCCGTGCGCCGCTATTTCACCGAGGCGCGCTCTGCTCCACGCGACGGAGCGCTGTTGTTGGCCGAGTCGAATTGCCTCGCCTGTCATGCCCGCGAAGGGACGCGCGAGTCGATCCCTCTGCTGCCGCCGTTGTTGTCCGACAAGCTGGCCGCCGTCGGCAAACGCTATCCGGAGTTGATGTCCCAGCTACCGGCGATGACGCCGCCCGCTCTCAACGCCGTCGGCGACAAGCTCACCGACCGCGCCCTCGTCGAAGCCATCGCCCGGCGCGGCGAACCACATCGTCCCTATTTGCGCGTCCACATGCCGCGCTTTCCGCTGACCGAAGACGAGATACAGACCTTGATTCGCTACCCGATTGACGCAGACCGCATACCACCGCGCGAGACCAAGGATCGAGCCGTGGACGCGGCAAAGCGCGATCTGTATGCGCTGGCGGGCGGTCGGCTCGTATCCAGCGACGGTTTCGGTTGCACGAGTTGTCATGCGTTCGGTTCCATCCAGCCGGCCAGCGATTCCGTCAACGCGCGCGGGCCGGATCTCAAACAGCTGGATCGACGCATTCGCCGTCCGTGGTTCGATCGTTGGGTGCGCAATCCGGCGCGGATTGTGCCTCGCATGGAGATGCCCTCGGTGCAAATCCCCGTCGCCGGAGTCCTCGACGGCAAGCTCGACGATCAACTCGAAGCCATGTGGCACGTCCTCAATCTGCCGGGTTTTCAGCCGCCGTCGCCCAATCCCATTCGCATCCTGCGCCACACCGGCAATCGTCCCGATTCCGAACCGATCGTGCTGACGGATCTGCTTCAGAACGGCAAGAATGTTCGACTTCAGCCGTTTCTCGCCGGTTTGGCAAATCGGCACAACGTCCTATTCGATCTGGAAAGTGGCGGATTGGCGCGGTGGAGCGTCGGCGACATCGCCCGCCAGTACGCGCGCGGCAAGGCGTGGGTTTGGGAACCGGCGGGAACGACCGTTCTCGATACCGCGCGCACCGAACCGGATCTGTCGCTGTTTCTCGATGGGCGCGAATCGACCGCGCGTCCGCTGGGTCAATTCGTCACCGAGGCGGACGTCTGGCAAACCGAAAGGTCGAGCGTCACTCTGGAATATCGCTTGAAATTGGACGTTCCCGCACGGGAAGGCGAGGAACCGCGAAAGATCGTCGCCCGCGTGCGCCGCAAGTTGACGCCGCGTCCCAAGGGATTCGCTCAAGAAATCATCGTCGAGGGCTTGCCGGAGGGAGTCCGGGTTTGCTTCTATCTACTCCCCTTATCGGCAAAGGCGAAGCGAGCGGCGGACGGTCGAACCCTCCATTTCGGCGAGCGCTTCGCCGGGCGCGTCGTGTTGGCCGAACCGAAGGGGACATCGTTCGCCGCCGATGCGCCAACATTGCTCGCATCTCCCGATCCCAAGGGACTGCTCCGTATTTTACTACATTACGAATCCGATATTCCGCTCGATCGCTTCGCCGAGCCGCCTCCGGAAACCACGGTCGCGCGCAAAGGCGAGCCGGTCGAAGTCGCGCCCGGTTGCCGGGGCGAACGATTGCCATTGCCCTCCGGCATTATGCCCAGCGGACTGTGTTGGAGCAACCAGGGACGATTGATCTTCTGCACGCTGAAAGGGCAAGTGTACGAGGCCACGGACAGCGACGGCGACAGTGGCGAAGATCGTTTGCGCTTGCTCGCGGACGGCTTACCCGTACCTTTCGGCGTCCACGCTGCGACGAATGGCGTGGACATCAGCGCTAAAAACGCTCTGCTTCGTCTTTCTGTCGGGCCATTCGGTCGGCGCGTCGAGACACTCGCCTCCGGGTGGGGCTACAGCGCCGATTATCACGATTGGGCCGTCGGACTGCCGCGCAATGAACGTGGCGAATACTTCCTCGGCATCCCCTGCCAACAAGACAAACGCTCGCTTGCCGCCGCCCGCTTTCACGGCAGCGTCCTGCGGCTGACGCCGCGCCAACCCACCCGCAACGATCCGCGCCGCTTCGCTCTGGAACCGATCTCCGAGGGACATCGTTTCCCGATGGGCCTGGCGCTCGATCGCAACGACGAGCTGTTCGTCACCGATAATCAGGGCAATTACAAACCATTCAACGAACTGAACCACGTTCGTGCCGGTGCGCACTTCGGTTTTATCAACGCACTGGATCGCGGGAAACCGTCGCCTCCGCGCACATCGTCGGCTCTCGACATCCCGCATCCGTGGACGCGCAGCGTGAACGGCATCTGCTTCCTCAATACACCGAAGGAATTAAGGACTCCGTTAGGGCGAGATACCTTTGGTCCGCTCGAAGGTCATCTGATCGGTTGCGAATACGACACGCGGCGTTTGATCCGCATGTCCCTTCAGCGCGTGGGCGATACCTTCCAAGGCGCGGCCTACCCGCTGAGCATCCCGCCGAGCGATCCGCAGCGGGGATTTCTCGGCCCGCTGGTGGCCGGAGTCTCGTCGAGCGGCGACCTTTACGTCGGCAGTATCCGGGACAGCGGTTGGGGAGCGGGGGCCAACGTCGGCGAGATCGTTCGCATTCGGATTCAGCCCAATGAATTGCCGTGTGGCATCTCCGAGATGCGCGCGACCCACGACGGTTTCACGCTCGATTTCTTCCGCCCCATCCACCGAGAATTGGCCGAGCGCATCGAGAGCTACACGCTGCAATCGTACCGCCGCGAAGCCACCCCGGCTTACGGCGGTCCCGACCGCGAACGGCGCACCGAGAAAGTGACTGCCGCGAACGTCTCGACCGATGCCCGGCGGGTGACGCTGAAACTCGCCGGAATGCGTCCGGGCTTCGTCTACGAATTGCGTCTCAAAAACCTCGCCCCTGGAGGCGGTACCTTCCACCCCGCCGAGGCGCATTACACGCTGAACGTCGTCCCGAGATAAGTCGCTCCCAGGCATCGCGGAGGTGTTCCGACGACCCAAAAAAAGACCGCCGGTGGTAGGAACCGCCGGCGGCTAGGGATGCGAACGCGATGGATCATCCACTCTTACGGTGAATTTTTACCCTCGCGTAGCTCTTTGACGCGCTTCATCAAAACCTCGCGGCGGCCGATACGATCCTGGTCGTCGGTGTCACTCACACTGTTGCGCGACAGCAACTTGCCATCGCCGTCGAGCATCAGCACTTCCATGCGCGACGAATCGCTCACTTTGGCCAAGCTGGATTTACCGCCTTCGAAATCGACCAGAATGGTATCGCGGTCGTTCCGGGTGGGGTTGAAGTCCACGAACAGTCCCGTTGTGATGTTCTTCTTCGGCGTGCGCGGCGGTGCCTTCTCGGCGTAGAGATCGAATCGATTTTTAGCATGATCCCACAGGGGTAGGTCCGTCTTCACTCTTCTGCCGATGATCTCGCCGCGGCCAACGAGAACGCGATCCGCGATAGCCCAATCGCCCACGGGGCGCGCTTCGCTCTCCTTGGTTCCGGCGGCTACTTGTTCCATCCACCGCTGGAACTGTAGCACCACCTGTTCGGCGGTCGGATTTTGCGTCCAGTAGGGCGAAGCCGCACTGTGAGGAGCGGGCCATCGAGGATCCTTATTATTCTTCACACCCTGTTTCTCATCGACCACATAGTAGAATGTTTCACGAGGCGTGCGGACCACATCCTTAATCTCAAACCATTCCTTGGAGGTCAACTTCGCCTCCACCTTGTAGGCTGGGGACGCCACGTCGTCGCGTTGGTAGTTGGGATTGGCCATCTCAATTTTGACCCGGTAGCGGTAGGCTTTACCCGGTTCAATAGTCACATCGCAGAACCGAACCATGCAGTATTCGGGATAGGTCATGTCCTCGCTGGGAGGCGCGGTCGTGATTGCCGGTTGAGTGGCTCCTTCATCGACCGGGGGCGGCGCATAGGGGCGGAACGGATTGATGGCGAGGTTTTTCTGATTCGCCTTGGGAGCGGCGATCGAGACGTTTCTCGCTGAGGTCAATTTGCCCAACGTCTCTTGGAGCTTGGGCAGGTCGGCGGCCACGTCGGGATACTTGGATTTCTCTTCTTCGGCGGGCGGTTCGGGTTGCGCGCCGGGGCGACCCCCTCCCGGAGGAATCATGCCTGGTGGAAACATGCCGGGCGTTCGCATGGTCGGGTCCACTTTTTTCCCAGGTTGAAACTCCCGCAACAAAGGCGCAACCAAGCCATCGAAGGAGACGAGGGAATACTTCGGATCCTCCGCTTGGAAGGGAAAATAGGTGTGCTTGAGGTACACTTCGTAAATCGGCGCGAGATCGAGGTTTCGCCATTCTCCAATCGGTTTGTCTTCTGCATCGACTTCGACGCGCTGAATGACGACCTGGAGGAATCGGAAGGAGGCTTCATTGGGATTGTCGAGCGCCATTTCATTGCGAACGGAGGCGAGATCGGGGAGCCGCAATTGATTCTTAAACTCTTCCAGTTGGCGACGGTAAGGGAAACTGCCAGCGACAATGGCCATGCGCAAGGGCTTCAATTGATGGGCCGTTAACTCTTGGGGATTCCATTTGTCGAAGGGAACGGGGATGAGATCGTATTCGGGAGAGTCGTCGGTGTTCAGGCCGTTGAACGATTTCACCGAGCCGAGGTTGCCGACCTGTTGCATCGCCCGATTGTAGGCGGCTCCGCCTTGTCCCTGCGGCGGCGTCATTCCCCGAGGCAGACTCGCAAAGGGATTGCGGCCGCCTCCTGGACCAGAAGCGGATGGTCCTCCCTTGTCGTGTTCGCGGAGAACCGTGATTTTGGAGAAATCGCGGTTGAAGATATAGAAGTCGATCGGAGGTGCCGCGTAGCGGGCCACGGCTTCTTCCAAATTGTAGATCGTCGGCGGTCGGCGCGCGGGGTTCTCTTTCCCGCTGGGCGTGAACCAGGGAACCGTGGCATAGTTGCTCGGCTGCAAATAGGTCGTGTCGAGTTTGATGAGCCGGTTCTTGTCGGTGTCCGGCTTGTCGCTCGGTGCCGGTTCTTTGGTGCGAAGCGCGGTGTCGAGTTGTTCCGTGCTTTTTTTCAGCTCGTCGGCATTGGCCACCGGGCTGCCGCTGAAGAAACCTTTCGACGGCATGAACAGACTGAAGATGAGCATGGCGACCATCAGCGTGAGCGCGACGCCGAGGCCGACGCGCTCGCCCTTTTCTAGGAGAAACTGCTTGGCATTGAATTCTTTTAAGCTCATGGCACCTTATCCGTTTCGATGAGTGGGTCGGTCGTCCTCCGACCTCAACTCGCTTGAATGTTTTGAGACCGCTCTACGTTTCTCAGCGCTTCTCCGCCGGTGGGGGCGGCGGATTCGCTTTCGGCTGCCGTCCCGTTGGTCCAGCGTCGTCCTTGGATTTTGGGTCTGCCGGCGGCGTTGGTTTCGTATCGGATGGCGGCTTCGACGGTGGGTCCGTCGCCGGTTTAGTTTGATCCGAGGGCGATTTGGCCGGAGTCGTCGTCGGCTGAGTTCCAGCAGGCGGCGTTTGCGTCGGCGGCGTTACCGGAGCCGCGGCCGGCTGGTCGGTCGTCTTGGGCGGATCGGGACGCCGATAAAGGGTGGCGATTCCATAGATCGTCACGTCCACCAAGTTGTCGTCGGTCTGATTCGCGGCGGAAGGTTTGCCGCCCTTTTCCTTGGTCGTTGGCGAAGGATCGCCGGGGCGGACACGCGGATCGGTCATCATGCCGGGCATCATCGGTCCCATCCCCGTACCGGGTGGGCGCATCATCATGGGCGGGGGGTTGTTCATCATGGGGCTTGGGGGCATGCCCATCCCTCCGCCCATCATCCCTTTGGGGCTCGGCATGCCTGGCATTCCTGGCATGCCCGGCATACCCGGTCGTCCCGTCATTCCACCGTACATGGCCGCGCTCGGTCCCATGAAATAGCGTCCCATGCCGCCGTCCGAACCACTGCCGTCGCTTTTCGGCGAATAGTCCTTGACGTGGTGGAAATCGACCTGCGTGATTTGCACGCGAAGCCTTGAATTGGCCAACGTCAACAACAGATCGTTGACGTGCGTTTGTTCGACGATCAGCTGAAGGGCGAAGGGCAAATGGCGGCTGGGCGGATTCACGGATTTGTCCTGATTCGCCGGGCGCAAGTAGCGATTGCGCTCCAGCTTATTGTTTGTCGTCAGATTGCCGGATCCCTCCGCGTCGCCTCGCATCCCATCGGGCATTCCGGGCATTCCGGGCATTCCAGGCTTCTGAGTCATTGAGCCACCAGGTGCCCCTGGCCCGCCCGGTCCACCGGGAGGTCCACCCATCATGCCCGCCATCCCACCCGGAGGACTATTCGGAGCGGCGTTGTCGGGTTTCTTGGCGTTCGGATCTTCGGGGGGCGCATCGAGTTGCTCCAATTCGCGGTTCGATTGCAGAGTCCAATAGAAGGTCCGACTATCCTGCTGATCGAGTTTCAGTTCGCTCAGGCGGCGAATGGGACTCGTGGTGGCATCGAATGCCTGGCTGACGATGATGGGATGATCCTTGGCATACTTCTCGTCCCACTTGATATTCGGCAGCATGTCGTAATCCACGCGCTTCTTGTCTTTGTCCACGCTGAAGTCGCGGGTTTCGTTCCAAGCCAATGGCTCGCCTTGCACCATGAAGCGCGTGTGCGCGTTGTCTTGGGCCACGTTAAAGACCAGTCCCTTGCCGTCGGCGCTGGTCAACGACTGTACGCGGCCGGTCGGATGGACGTTTTTAATGGTGCTGTCGCCGCCAATGACCAGAAGGCCCTTGTCGTTCTTGCGCAAATTCAGGGTGATTTCCCAATTGAGATTGCGAAAGCGATAGCGTGCCACGACGCCTTCGGGTGTCTTGTCGTCGCTTTCGATAGCGGCCGGGGGCATCTTCGCCAAGTTGTACATGGCCAAATAGACGAGGGAGAGAATTTCGCGTTTGACCCAGTAGTCTTCTTGCAGCAGCCAGCATTCCTCGCGCGTTGGCAATTCCAATTTCGTTGGATCGACCGGCGCGAACACGGCGTCGAAACCGCCCGCCAGTTCGATGGGTTTGAGCCAATCGGGCACGTTTTTGCGGAGCATGTCGATCTGCGCGCCGTAGTACTTGTGCCAGTAGTCGGCGCGTTCCGAAGGAGTCAAGTCGGTTTGGGGCGTGTACATGTCTTTGTTTTTCATCCAGTCTTGCGGCCAATCGTACATGCCGCTCTGGAATGCCCACGCCTGGCTCCAAATGTCGGTTTTATGACTGTTGAAGGTCGAAAACTGTTGGGTCCAAGGAGGAACGAACTTCGATACGTTCACGGGGTTGGTCATGGCGGTTTTCAAGCCGCCTTTCTTGCTTTCAAAGTCTTTCTTGGCTTTTTCAATGGGTCCGTCGGCAGCTGTCGCGGAGGACATCAGCCAAAACACGCCCACCGTCCAGACGAGCAAATACCCGCCCAGTAGAAACCAGAATTGATGCTTAACGAACGTATCTTTATCGAGCTTCATGTTCGGTCCCCTTAATCTCTCTCTCGTAGGTCGAGCTGGCCGATTGTTTTGGTGAGCCGGATCGGCGAGACCGACTCAAGCGATACGCGATCATCCGCCCTTGGAACGTCCTCGGCTGCCACCACGCGGTCGGCGAGATCGCTTGGGTGGAGCGGAGTTTGCACCACTGGGGTTGGCGGAGGCTGGACCACCAGCGTCGCCTCCGCGCGGCGCTAATCCGCGCAGATTGTCGGAGTCGGTCGGCTCCTTCCAGATAAAGAGAATGACAAACTCGGTTCGCTTGGGGCCTTTATCGCCTTCCGTCCCTTCGGACTTCGGCGGTGTGGGAGTAGTACCAGGTAGGCCTCCCGGCATCCCTGGTCCAACCGTGTTGGGAGGTTTCGGCATTCCTGGGCCGCCCGGTCTCATCATGTCTTTGGGCATCCCACCGCGCGGATCGCGTATTCCACCGAGGCCAGGCATACCGCCTCCTCCAACCTTGGTCCCGCCTTCTTCGCCCAGCGGCTGCCATCCACTGGGGTCGCGTGTCCCCGCCGTTTCTTTTTCGCTACCACTTTGGCCTCCAGGTCCAGATTGTCCGCCGGAAATGCCTGCTCCCGGCGGCATGGTCATACCCCCCGCGCCGCCGCCCGGACCACCTGGGCCGCCGGGTCCGCCGGCCACGCCGCCTGGACCGCCACCCATCATCGCGCCGCCCGGAGGACCACCGGTAGTTTTGTCCGAAGTTGCGACAGCGCGCGTCAGCGCCCACGAGCGGACATCGGCGTGCGTATCGGGAGTCAGAATCTCGAACAAACCGTTGGCGGGAGACTCTTTGTATTTCAGCAAGACCACGTGGCTGATCCGATTGATGACGGGATCGAGGTCTTCGGCTCTCTCTTTCGGTTCGCCTTCCGCGTTGGCCGCGGGTTGCCCCGGTCCACGCGGCGGAGCGATGGGAGTGCTGGGACCGCCGGGGGGAGCGCCGGCTGTGCCGTCCGGTTTCTTGTTGCGGATACCCAGGCGAGCGAGGTTCTCCAAAAGCGTGTCTTCAACGAACGACTCTTTACGCTGATGGTAGGTCCAGCCGTGAATCTCGACAACCCAGCCCGACCCATCGGGATTCTTGGAGAACTGCTCCTTGGGGCGCACCAAGCTATCGCGGTCGGTCTTGAGCTTCGGGCTATTTTTCACCTGGTCCCAGAAGGAGCTTAGATTCGAGCAGTAGATGGATCGCACCGATTCGATGTTAAACTGAATCAGATTCTCGATGCCCGGCATGGGTTCGTTGGTTCCACCGGATTTATCTCCTCCGGCAAGACGCTGCTTGCGGTACGCCTCCCAGGCCGCTTGTCCCGCCGGGCCATAGAGCTTTTGCGCCGCTGCGGGAATGTTGTCGATCTCGATGGTCTCGGCGACGGTTCCATCGTCGGCCGGTATGGGATAGGTGCGTTTTTTGCCGTCCGGCTGGGGAATCGCCGCATTGATGAACTTGAACAGCGCTGGCCAATTGTCGCGTTCAAACTGACCGGCGACGATGGTGCGAACCGCCTCCTCTTCGACCTGAGCTTTTTTCTTGGCGTCTTCGAATTGTGTTCGAGCGGTCGCCGCTCGCTTGGTAACTTCCTCACTTTTCTTGCCGGCCTCGACAACGCGGCTGTCGCCGTAGGTTCGGTATTCCAGAGCATAGCTCAGGGCCAAGCCACCGACGCCCAACAACAGCGAAGCGGCGGCGGCGATGGCGAACGGCTTCTTGGCTTTGACCAGGCGCTCGACGCGGATTTCGTTGGGGAGCAGATTCGTCACCAATCGCGCTCGTTTCAACCCCTGAAGCGCCAATCCGTAGGCGACGGCGAAGGTCAGAACATTTTCGGAGTACGCCTGCTGGGCCACGACTTGATCGCCGGCGATGCGTTCCATCTTGCCGAGCTTGCGCACGTCCAGCTGGAGTTTTTCACCGAGGAACTTCTGCAAACCGGGCAGCCGGAAGGCATTGCCCAGCCCGATCATGTATTCGATCTGAGCGTCGCGGTGCGTGTTGGTGAAATAGCCGAGCGAGCGCTGCACTTCGCCGACGAAATCGTTGAGAACCGGCTTGATGGACGCCAGTATCTTCTTGAGGTCCGGCGATTTGGTGGCGTTGCGCTTGACGTGTTCGGCCTTGGCGAAGGTGAGCTTCAGGTCTTTGGTCAGGGCGCGAGTAAAGTGGTTCCCACCCAGCGGAATGGGGCGCTGCCAAATGATGCGTTCGCCGTCGGTGATGACCAGGTTGCTGCTGTCGGCTCCGATGTCCAAGGCGACGACGCATTTCTTCTCGCCGCCTTCTTCGCCGCCCGTCGCGTCCTTGCTCAACAGATCGAACGCGACGTAATTGCAAAGAGCCAACGGAGCCATTTGGACCAGATGGATATCGACGCCAACGTCTTTGAAGTGCTGCAAATAGCGTCCCACCATGTCGCGCTTCATGGCGAACAGGCCGATTTCCGTCTCCATGGCAAAGCCATCGGTGACGATGCCGGAGCCGATCTTCTGATAGTCCCACACCACCTCGTCGAGGTTGAAGGGAATCTGCTGTTTCGCCTCGAAGCGGACGATGTCGGCGATCTTCTTTTCTTCGACGGGCGGCAGTTTCACGAAGCGCGCTAAGCCGCTCTGACCCGGAACACTGATGGACACGATGTCGCCGCGCAGATTATTGCGCGAGAGAAACTTCTCCAACGCCTCGCGCGTCAGCTGATCGGGGTCGGCGTCCGGCTGGCTGAGAATCTTGGGATGTTCCACATAATCGAAGGCGGTGGCGACGATTTGTCCGTCGATTTCTTGAAGGCGAATCGCTTTCAGACCGCATTGGCCGAGGTCGATGCCCCACACGCCGATTGGCTGAGCTGGCATGAATCGTATCTCCCGCCGAGAATTTGTAGAATCGTGACCGAAACGATTGTCCCTACGGTAACTTGGGCAACGCAAGCTGTCAACTGAATAGCAATCGACTTTCGACGAACGCCCCGCACCGACCGTCGACAACCGCGAGGACGGTAAGCCCATAGGATACAACCGCCGCGCCGCGCGATTCGTTGGCGCTTTTCGAGCGAGCGGGCGGCCGTCGCTCTCCGGCGATCGATGCCTTCATGCCGAGCCACTGGCCAGCGGATGCCCCTATTCCTAATCATACATTTTATTCTCTGGCAACCGCGCGAGCGCGGCGAGGAACGAAGTACCATGTATGCAGTGTTTGAAGATGGCTCGCGCCAATATCGCGTGAGCGAAGGCGATGTGGTCAAGGTAGACTATCGTGGAGGCGACTCCGGCGCTCGGGTCGAGTTCGGCCGCGTGCTGTTGTTCGCGGACGGTACCGACACCCGCATCGGCCAACCGCTCGTCGAAGGCATGCGCATCCTCGGCGAAGTCGTCGAGCATCCGTCCACGAAACTCTACATCCAGCACTTCCGCCGGCGCAAGAACTCGCGCCGTCTGCGCGGCCATCGTCAACCCTACACCAATGTGCGCATTCGACACATTCTGCTTCCCGGTCAAGAACCGCCCATCGCACCACCGCCCGCTCCCGTTCCGCCGACCGAGACACCCGCTACCACGCCTCCCGCGTAGCAATACGTCGCAGTCCTCGTGGAAGGTAGCGGCGAGAGTCGTTGCCCACCGTCGCATTCTCCCCCTCTCTCGTTCTGGGAGAGGGGAGGCGGAGTTGTATTCCTTATTCGGACGGCTTCTCAGCTGCCAAGAGATAGCCGTAGGCGCGGAGACAACCGAACCAGGCGGGAGCCGTCACGCGACCATCGGGACGGGTGCTGATGGGCCTTACTTCGAGCAATCGAAAGCCGGTCTCCGTCAATAGCCGAATCGCTTCGCGGCGGCCAAACAGGTGCAGCGTCAACCCAGCGATGCCTTGATGGACGGGCATGATACGATCGCCGCTCTCGGCTCCAAACCAAGCGCGCAGCGTGTCCCGCCATAGCCAAGCTCGACCGGGACCGTTCCAGACGTTGAACCAGCGATTGTGGACGTGCAGGACGAAACGACCGCCGGGCCTCAGAACGCGATAGACATGCTCCACAACGCGGCGACGATTCGCCGCGCCCAACACCATGCCCAACGTGCTAAACAGACAAGCGCAGGCGTCGAATACCTCGTCGCTCAGACATCCCAACTCGGCGATATTCGCCTGCGCCAGATGCACGGAGAGGTTCTCGGATCGGGCCTTCTCGGCGGCCACTCCCAGCATCTCCGCCGAGAGATCGACACCGAGCGACCACCAACCGTCTCGCGCCATGTCCACGAGTAAGCGTCCGGTGCCGCAGCCGAGATCGAGCAACTTACCCTTTTGCGTACAATAGCGATGAACGAAATCTCTATCGAGATGAAAGAGAGGCGAATCGGCCAGGGAGGCATCGTAGCCGCGCGCGATGGCCGGGTCGTGTAGATAGTCCCAAAGCCCGCGATTGACACCCGGTGGGAGTTGCCAATCGGCGAGTGGCGGTTTCTGCATCGGGGTTGCTCCAACGCGCTCGGCGAGGTTTTCTCCGATCCTGCCTCCGGACGCATATTTTTGGTAGGATTATTCCACACGGTCGGCGAGGTTGCTTTTCAACTCTTGGAAGCGCGGGAGGACGTTCGATGGCTACGCGCATTTCTTGTCCGAGTTGCACTCGGCTGTTGCTGCTGCCTGCCGACTGCACGGCCGAGGTACTGACTTGTCCACAATGCCGGGCCGAGATTCCCAATCCGCAAGGGACAAACACACCCAGCCCCGTGCAGGCCGAACTGCCTCCGGCGCGCGAGACCAGCTCTCCTCCGCCGTCGATTCCCTCGCCACTCATCCCCGATTTCCGCAACGACGATGTGGATTTCCGCGACAACCGAGACGAGATGAGCAAATGGACCGTGACGCTCTCCGTCTGCGGAGGTCTGGGTATCGCCTATGCGCTATTCGGCAGTTTCGTCGCGTTAAGAGGGGGAGAGATCTGGCCCCTGCTCATCGTAACCAGCGTACTGATGGTATTTGTCCTCTTCAGCACGGTCGCCGTTCTCCGACGTCATCCGAACGACTCGATGGGAACCCTTGCAGGCCGCATCATCCTTGGCACGTTATCGACGATCGGAGTAGGCGTCAGCGTGGTGGTTCTTCTCGGCTTGGCGGCCTTCATTGTGATGTTCGTGGTCTGTTTGGCAAACGGGGCGAAGTGTTGAGTCGAAGAAGCCCCGGTCGATGCGGTCCAACAGCGCACTCCGCCGTGCCTCGCGGCTAACAGTACAGTGCTACTCCCCTCTCCCCTGTATTCAGGGGAGAGGGTCCCATCGGCACATCGACGACGTGCGTGACGCCCCCCTCTCCCCTGTATTCAGGGGAGAGGGGAGAATCCGAGAGCAGCGCTCTACAGCTAACCGAGTCCCAAGAGAGCATCGACGACCCAGCAACCGCGAACATGATCCACGGGATTTCGACAGTGAGACAACAGCGCCTCATCGTGGCAGCCAGCTTCCTCCAAGGCGTCGGCGAGAATCGGTAGATTGCGGAAACAGCGTTTGTGATAGATGATCCGAGCCATGCGTGGAATGAGGCATTGCTTCCACGCCAGCCAGCTTGGGTCGATGACCACCGAGCGAAACGGATTGCCGAAGATCTCGCGCAGCAAGTCGACGGCGTCGAACGCGGCCAAGGGGCGAATGGTTTCCATCGGCGCGGGGGCATCGTGTTCCTCGCTGGCTTCGAGGGTGCGCGCGGAGGTCCGGATGGCACGGGTGGCGCTAATCACGTCCGTGGGTTCGCGGATGTCGCGCGGTCGAGAGAGGATCGGCCCGTCTTCCGGGAGAAGTGCTTCAATAGCCTGGATCGCATGGACGCATGCCTTCGATAACCTTACCTTGCGTCGCGCTTTGGCAAGCAGTTCGGGCGAGACTCGGCCATCGGCGAATTGTTCCACGGCTTTGACGGCCATGCGCAATCGATCGTCGTTCAACAATGGCCAAACGCGGCGGACGCAGGCGCAGGCAAAGAGTCGCTTTTTTCGCGGAGTGGCCCGTTCGCCGAGGAAGACCAGCATCTCCTCGGGAGAAATGCACTCCAGCCATTCCGTCTCCGTCATGCGACGCCACCCCGAACTCGAACGATCTCGGTTGGCCGCGACGCGCATCGGAGCGAGTTGTCCCTCGCTCCGCCGCGCGTCGCGACTCACCAAGATGTGCAGGGATACCGCTTTAGCGCGGCAGATACACTTCGATCTTGGCGGATTGCTTCAATCCGTGCAGGGTTACTTGCTGCATCTCTTCGATGCACATTTGTCGAACGATCCCTCGGAGTTGATTGAAGTCGGACGGTTCGCCCGGTTTTCGCTCGATGATTTTCAGTAGGTGAAGCCCCAATTCCGTCTCCACCACATCGCTGATCTGCCCCGGCTGGAGCGAGAAAGCGACTTGAAGCAGAGGCTCCGGCAAAACGCCTTTCACATGCGGGAACCAATCGAGATCGCCGCCCTGATCCTTCGTCAGCCCTTGGGAATACTGCTTGGCCGCCTGTGCGAAATCCAGTTCGTTCTTGACGAGCTTTTCGCGGAGCTTGGCGAGTTTCTCCCTGGCCTCGGCACGAGCCGGTTGGCCGGCTTGCGTGGAGACGTGGAACATGATCTCGGCCGCCCGCACCTGGATTTTATCGAACATATCTTTGTTATCCAGGTAGTATTGCTGAACCTGTTTGTCGGTGACGCGCGCGTTGGCATAGAAATGCCACTGCATCTGAGCGGCGATATTGTCTCGCAACTGTTGAGGCGTCTGATTCAGTTCGCGACAAAAATCGGCCAACGACTTCTTCTGATTCTTGTCGAGTCCTTCGGCCAAGTCGCGCATGCGCAGTTCGAGTTCCTTGGCATCAATGGCCGGAGCGTTCGTCTTCAGGAATTGACGCATCAAAGCCGTATCGATGAGCGCATCCAAGACGATTTGCTGCTGCTGTTTGCGCTCCGATTCCGGCATGGCCACGGGCATCGGCCCCGCTTGCTTGAGCGCGGCTTCGAGTTGCCCCATGGTGATGACTTCACCGTTCACGGAGGCCGCCGGTTTGCTGCTCGACAAGTCGGTCGTTTGCGCTCCCGCTCCCCCCGTGGCCCAGAGCAGCACAAGCGTGCCGGTCATCCCCCGGACCGTCCACTTTCGCCCTCTCATCCCTACCTCCTGTTCTGCCGAGATTGTCGGCCGATTGTGATGTTGTTGGCCGAGCCTTATAACCACAACTTCTCCGCATGGGGAGAGCAATTTTCCAAAAATACGCCAGAGGTGTGGCCGACAGCGAGGAAGCGGCATAGAGTAACGGCCATCCGGATCGCTATTCCCTTGCTGGCGCTGCGGGCGGACGTTGGAAGTCTTGCTCTCTCCGCGTGGAGGTCGCCGATCGTGTCGGAGTGGTTGTCCTCGCATCGAGCGTTAGTCGATGGTGCATTGGCCATCGTCGAAGCGCTTCTTCTGCTCGGCTTCGTTGCCGGCTCTGCCGTCTTCTTCATTTGGCTCGAACGCAAAGTAGCCGGACGCATTCAGGATCGCCTCGGTCCCACGCGCGTCGGCGGGCGCTTCGGCTGGCTGCAAACCATCGCCGACGGCATCAAACTACTGGTCAAGGAAGATCTCATTCCCGCCGACGCCGACCGCATGCTCTTCCGGCTCGGGCCGTACATCGCCTTCTGCGGCGCGTTCGCTTCCTTCATCGCGTTGCCGTTCGCCTACACCTGGGTCGCCAAACCGCTGAGTGTCGGCATTTTCTTCATCTTGGCGGTCATGTCCACCGAGGTGTTCGGCATCATCCTGGCAGGCTACGGCTCCGGCAGTAAATGGGCGCTGTTTGGCGGGATGCGCGAAGCGGCACAGATGGTGAGCTACGAAGTCCCCATGGCGCTGTGCGTGTTAGTTCCCGTCATCGTCGCCGGTTCCATGGATCTGAACTTCATCGCCATGAAACAGACCGGCGGCATCTGGAATTGGTATCTGTTCCACGATCCGTTCACGTTCTTGGCCTTCTGGACCTACTTCACCTGCGCCACGGCACAATGCAAACGCGCCCCGTTCGATCTAGCCGAAGCGGAGAGCGAACTGGTGGCCGGCTTTCACACCGAGTATAGCGGACTGCGCTGGTCGTTTTTCTTCATGGCCGAATACGGCGCGATGTTCGCCGTCAGCGGCATCGCCGTACTCCTGTTCCTGGGCGGATGGAACACGGGCTTTCTTCCGGAGTTGAGTACCACGCTGGCCCGGGCGTTGGGCAGCGAGGGGCGGGAATCTTATTTGGGATGGGCGATCGGCAACGGCATCAATGTGGTGGTGTTCGTCGTCAAAGCCTGGGTGTTGGTGTTCGTCCAGATGTGGGTGCGATGGACGCTGCCGCGTTTGCGCATCGACCAAGTGATGATGACCTGCTTGAAATATCTTCTACCCATTAGCTGCATTTTGTTGATGGGGGTCAGCGTTTGGCAGGTAGCCGTCAATCCCTCGGTGGGTCCGTATTTCCGCTATGGGTTGTGCGCGGTGTGTGTGGGACTGCTCCTGTGGAGCGCCGTCAAGGTGGTGACGACTCCCAGCCAATTGCCGGTGTCGGTGACGGGCGCGACGAACTTGTGGAACCGAGGACCGATCCCGCCGGAGTTGGCCCAGAAGACGACCGTGTAGTTGCGATTCGAGATGATTTCATGGATACACTCAATGACATATTGTTTTACGTCCTCATGGCGACGACGTGCATCTGCGCCTTGGCCGTGGTGCTGACGCAGAACATCGTGCGAGCGGCGGCATGGTTGTTGTTCACGCTGGCCGGAGTCTCCGGGTTGTTCTTTCTGCTCGGCGCGGAGTTCGTTGGCTCGACCCAGTTGCTCGTCTATGTGGGCGGCACGCTCGTGTTGGTTGTCTTCGGCGTCATGCTCACGGCGCAGGGGCCGTTCGTCAACATGCGCATTGGAGCGGCAGAGTGGGCGATTGCTCTCGCGGTCGGTTTGGTACTGTACGGAGTGCTGTCCGCCAGCTTGATTATCAGCAAGCCTCCTCAATCGGACCTGAATCGGCATGTGGACGCGACGATGCCGGACAGCAGTGTCCTCGGTGCTTCGCTTCTAGGACAGGGACAGGCTTCGCCGACTGGCTTCTTGACCGGCATGCCCCCTGCCATGCGCCGCGAACGAAAGCCCATGGCGTATCTACTGCCCTTTGAAATCGTCTCCGTGCATCTGTTGGTCGTCCTGATTGGGGCGGCATATCTGGCTCGCGCCAAACGGCGGCGAGCGGTGTGACGAGGAGGAAGCATGACCTTCGCCGTTGGCTTGAATCACTTTCTGCTCCTGGGCGCATTCCTCTTCGTGTGCGGTGCGGTGTGCATGGCTACGAAGCGCAACGCCATCGGCATCCTCATGGGCGTGGAACTGGTTCTCAATGCCGCCACCATCAACTTTGTGGCCTACGCCCACTACAATCCGATCTTTCAAGTCGAAGGACAGGTGTTCGCCTTGTTCGTTATCGTCTTGGCGGCGGCGGAGGCGGCCATCGCCTTGGCCATTGTCCTCAACTTCTATAACAATCACACGACCGTGGACGTGGATACGGCGGAGGAACTGAAGGGCTAACCATGATGAACCTCCTGCTCTTGTTCGGCGAACATCCCGGCTGGTTTTTCGTCGTCGCCACGTTGTTGCCGTTGCTATCCTTCGTGCTGATCTTGCTGGCGTCGGCGTTGTGGTGCGCGGGGCGAGCCTATCGAAACACGCCCGGCGGCGCGGCTCTCTTCAATCTCTGTGGGGGAGAAGAGCGCGGCCGGACGGCGGCGTTTGTGGCCACCGGAGCCATCGCCCTGGCTTTCGTTTTCAGCCTCGTCGGTTGCATCCGCTTCAGCGTGCAGCAACACAGCTTCGAGACTGCGATAAAGCAACACGAGAAGGCACTCCACGAGTTCGCGCAGAAGCTAAAGGAGGCCAAAGGCGAGGCCAAGGAAGAACTGGAAGCGAAAGCTAAATCCGAGAAAGAGAAACTCGAAGACCAAGAGAAACGCTGGGCGGATGCTCGGAAGACCTATTGGCAGGGACATTTCGATTGGCTCCGCATCAGCCCAAAAGGAATTGCCGATGCCGACAGCGGAACCGTCTTGCAGCTCGGTTTCAAGATCGACAGCCTCAGCGCGATCATGTTCGTCATGGTTACGTTCATCGCCACCTTAATTCATGTCTTTTCCATCGGCTACATGAGCGATGAGCTACAACCGGAAGTTGAAGATCATCAAGTCCACACGGCGCACGGCCATTTGCATCGCCGCGGACGCTTCGGTCGATTCTTTATGTATCTCTCGCTGTTTTGTTTCTCCATGCTCAACTTGGTGCTGGCCGACAATCTCTTTCAGGTGTTTCTCAGTTGGGAATTGGTCGGGGTTTGCTCCTATCTGCTGATCGGATTCTACAACGAAAGACAAAGCGCCTCGAACGCGGCCAACAAGGCGTTCATCACCAACCGCATCGGTGACGCCGGCTTCATTCTCGGCATGTTGATCCTGTGGACTCATGTGGGCACGTTCAACATGGAAGAGCTTTTCCAACGTGTGCGCGCTCCTCTGAACGATACCCACGGGGCGGTTGAAGGGGTGGCGGGGCGCATCGTGCGCGGCAACCTCGATCCGAATAATACGACCAAGGCGGGACAACGCTTCACGATAGCCAACGACGGCTCGGATGTGCTGCTCTTTCCACATCGCCCGCCGGAACATTATCATGCGATCGTACCGCGCGTCGCCGAGAATCCCAAACCGGATCAACACGGCTCGATGCCGTATTGGATGTTGGTCGCCGCGGGACTCGGCATCTTTCTAGGCTGCGTCGGCAAATCGGCGCAGTTTCCGCTCCAAGTTTGGCTCCCCGACGCGATGGAAGGCCCAACGCCGGTAAGCGCTCTGATCCACGCCGCCACCATGGTCGCCGCGGGCGTGTATCTCGTGGGCCGCTGCTATCCACTGTTTACCTACGACGCGCTGTTGGTCATTGCCTACACCGGCGGAATCACGCTCTTCGTTGCGGCCACCATCGCCGTGGTGATGACCGACATTAAAAAAGTGCTGGCCTATTCGACGGTTAGCCAGTTGGGTTACATGATGTTGGCGCTGGGCGTTGGCGGCTGGGTGGCGGGGTTGTTCCACTTGGTGACGCACGCCTTTTTCAAGGCACTCTTGTTCCTCGGCTCCGGCAGCGTCATCCACGGTTGCCACCACGAGCAAGAAATGACCAAGATGGGTGGTCTTTTCCCGAAGATGAAGATCACCGCCTTGACGATGTTGGCCGGCGTTTTGGCCATCTCCGGCATTCCGTTGTTCACCGGCTGGTACAGCAAGGACGCCATTTTGGCGCAGGCGTTCGGATTTATTTACGTCCACCCCCAACATCTCTTATTGTTCCTACTGCCGCTGGCGACGGCGGGTATTACCGCCTTTTATATGTCTCGCATGTGGCTGATGACCTTTACGGGCAAGCCGCGCGACGAGCATGTACACGAACATGCCCACGAATCGCCGTGGCCGATGACCGTGCCGCTGATCGTCCTTGGCATCTGCAGCGTGGGAATCGCCTGGGGCTGGCCATTGTGGGATGCCGAGGCGAGTTTCCTCGAAGCGAACGTGCATCACGCCCAGTATCCGGCCGTCCTCGCGGATTTCGGGCATATCGACTATTCGCTCAGCGAGCATCATGGCGAGTATTGGGTCGCCGCGAAGGACGAGGCGCAAAACGAGCGGGTCTTCGCCTACCGAAACCATCATTTGGCCGGCAACATCGCCTTTGTCCTCGTGGCCATCGGCATCGTCTTTGCCGGCGCGATCTATTGGAAACGGGTTCTCGACCCCGCCGAGGCCAAGGAACAGTTTCCGCGCCTGCACGCTTTCTTGATGGACAAATGGCGCTTCGATCGACTTTATAGCGCGGTCTTCGTGCGCCCCTGTCTGATCGTGGGCCATTGGTTTGCGGCGTTCGACTTGCGCGCCATCGACGGAGTCATTCACGCCGTCGCTCGTTCGGCGATGTGGGTGTCCAAGTGGGATGGCCTCTTCGACCACCACATCATCGACGGCGTTGTCAATCTTGTGGGCAACACGATTTATGGCGTGGGTGCGCGGTTGCGGAGCGTGCAGACGGGCTTTCTACGCAGCTATGTGTTGTTTCTCGTTCTCGCTGCCGCGGGAATTTTTCTTGCCTTGGCCTACTTCGTGCGGATGGCGATGGCCGGTTAGGCGTGTTTTTTGGCGAGTGAGGGGGGTTAAGCTCCCTTTCGTCGACTTTTGCCACTACGGGATATAGTCATGTCCGAAAATGATATGCTCTGGATGTCGGCGGTTGTTTTCATTCCCGCCGTATTCGCGCTGTTGCTGATATTCGTGCCGCGCGGCAAGGAAGACATCATGCGCTGGCTGTCGTTGGCCGGGACCGGCCTAACGCTCGGCGTCAGCATCGGCGCGTTTATCCTCTTTTACAGCAATGTCATCGACTTCAATCGCGGCAACGATCCCGAAGCCCGCCAGCGCATGAGTCTCGAATTTCGCCAGTTAGAATACGACGGTGGCGGCGTCAGCGCGCCGACGAACAGCGGAGATTGGATTTCCAATTATCCGTGGATCGACCGCTTCAACATCAAGTATTATCTCGGCGCGGACGGCATCAGTATGCCGCTCGTTTTGTTGACGACGTTGCTGTCTTTCCTCGCCATGATTGCGAGCTGGAAGATCGACAAGTTTGTCCGCGGCTATTGCATGCTCTTCCTGCTCTTGGAAACCGGCATGCTCGGTACTTTCTTGGCGTTGGATTTCTTCTTGTTCTACATCTTCTGGGAATTGATGCTCCTGCCGATGTACTTCCTCATCGGTGTGTGGGGAGGGCCGCGCCGCGAGTACGCCGCCATCAAATTCTTCCTCTACACCTTGCTGGGTAGCGTATTCATCCTCATCGCCCTGTTGGCCTTTTACTTTACCGACGTGCGCGATTTCGCCGGCCCGCGCACCAAGGCCGAAGCCGTCGCCGCCGCCAAATCCGAAGGGCGAACCGTCGCCGAGAATCAGGTCGAGATTCACTCGTTCGATCTCGTCGTCTTGCAGCGCATCGGCAAAGCGGCGCTGCAAAAACTCAACGACCAGCCCGTGACGACGAGTTTCGCCGCCATCCAGGCCAAGGAAAACCTGGACAAGCTCAAACGCGACAAGAAGGCCACCGCTGAGGATGTCCACAACGCCGAGGCCAAATATCAAGCCGCCCTCGACGATTCCGGCTTGAAGAAACGCCTGGAACAAGCGTTCTTCCAACCGTGGTTCCAATACACGATGTTCTTGTTTCTATTGGTCGGCTTCGCCATCAAAGTGCCGGTCTTCCCCTTCCATACCTGGCTGCCCGACGCCCACGTCGAAGCACCGACGCCAATCAGCATGATTCTCGCCGGCGTGTTGCTCAAGATGGGCGGCTACGGCATTATCCGCATTGCCTATCCGATTTGTCCGTGGGCGGGACAACAACTCGCTTACATCGTCGCCCTGTTCGGCGTCATCAACATCGTCTACGGCGCGTTCGCCGCCATGGCGCAGAGCGATTTTAAGAAACTGGTCGCCTACAGCTCGGTCAGCCACATGGGCTACGTCCTTCTCGGCATCGCGGTGTGGTCGTCTCCCGAACACGCGCAGTATTGGTCTTGGGGCATGAACGGAGCGATGTTCCAGATGATCGCGCACGGCATCACGTCGGCCGGCATGTTCTTCCTGGTCGGCGTGATCTACGACCGTGCCCATCATCGCCGGCTCGACAATTTCCGCGGACTCTACGAGCCGATGCCTCTGTACGGCGGGATCAGCGCCATCATCTTTTTCGCGGCGATGGGGCTTCCGGGCATGTGCGGCTTCGTCGGCGAGTTCATGGTGGTGCTATCCACCTGGAACTACAACCGTCTCTTCGCCGTGTTGGCCGCATTGACCGTGGTTATCACCGCCGCCTACATCCTGTGGACGATTCAGCGCGTATTCATGGGCGAGAATCCACAGTATAAAAACTATTCCGATGTTAGCGTGCGCGAGATCGTCTGTATCTTGCCGCTGCTGATTTTGTCGGTGGCTTTGGGCGTGTTGCCCGGCTATCTGCTACTCAACTGGATGGAGCCGAGCGTCACGGGCTTGGTGGACACGCTGGCACGGTTTACCCCTTGAAGTTCTGGCCCCAGGCTGCGCTGCGTCCGGGACCAAGTAGGATAAATAGAGGCTCCCATGTTACCGAACATCGATCTCGGCCAATTGTGGATCGAATGCCTACGTTTTCTGCCGGAGTTGTTGGCCTGCGGCGGGATCGTATTGTTCCTGTTCATGCGCTTTTTCGATCGCTCGCACATGGGGGTCATCGCACTTCTGGTTACGCTCTTGGCCCTGAGCGTGAGCCTCGCCCAATGGACCGGCCGTATCGACTGGTTGGGAAACAAGCCGATCGAGGTTCTCGAAGCGCCGAGGATAACGAACAGCACTCCGGACGAGCCGTTTCAAGGTACCTTTCGCCCCACCTTTGGCGGACTGCTGGTATACGATCACCTTACCATCTTCTTGCGCTGTTTCTTATACGGCTTCACCGCTTTGGTCATCTGGTTGACCATGACGACCGGCATCCCCGATCGCGAAGACTCGCCCGATTTCTATTGTCTGCTGTTGGGAGCCACGGTCGGCATGGTGTTGATGGCCTCGTCCACCCATTTGTTGATGGTGTACATCGGCATCGAGATGGCTAGTCTTCCCAGCTATGCCTTGGCCGGATATTTGAAGGGCCGGCGCGCCTCCAGCGAGGCGGCTCTGAAATACGTCGTCTACGGCGGCGGTTCCGCTGGGATCATGCTCTACGGGATCAGCTTGCTCGCCGGACGCTTCGGCACGGCTTACTTGCCCGATGTCGCCGTCGGCCTCGTTCATTCGTTCGCACCTACTTCTGGTGGAGTCACCTTCGATCCCGTGCTAATCCTCGCCGTGTTGTTTGTCCTCATCGGAGTGGCCTTCAAATTGGCGGTGGTTCCGTTCCACTTTTGGTGTCCCGATGTCTTCGAAGGCGCTTCCGCCGAGGTTGCGGGCTATCTCTCCATTGCTTCCAAAGGGGCGGCCATGGCTCTGCTCGCCCGCCTTGTCCTCTTGTTGTGCGGCGTCGATCCGCTGGTGCAGCCGACGTTCAGCGCCCATTGGAGCGTGATGGTTCATTATCTGCTGCCAGCCTTGGCCTTCTTCGCCGCGCTGACGGCGACGTTCGGCAACCTCGCAGCCTATCTCCAAACCAATTTGAAACGACTCCTCGCCTATTCGACCATCGCCCACGCCGGGTACATGCTCATGGGTTTGGCCGCGATTCGCCCCGTCGCGCAACCGGGCGAACCGTTTGAACTGCCCGGCCTCCAAGCTGTCCTCTTCTACCTCGTCGCATACCTGTTTATGAACCTGGGCGCGTTCGCGGTGACGGCGTATCTTCGCAATCAGACCGGCTCGGAAGAGTTGAGCGACTTTCGCGGTCTGGTTCGCCGGTCGCCTTGGATGGTGGTGACGCTCTCCGTGTTTCTGCTGAGCTTGCTGGGATTGCCGCCTCTGGTCGGCTTCACGGCCAAGTTTCAAGTGTTCAGCGTTCTGTGGGACTCCAGCCAAGCGTGGTATCGCAAGGGAGATACCGGCATGGGGGCGACACTGTTCGGACTCCTGATCGTCGGCGGCATCAACTCGGTGTTCAGCGCGGTGTACTATCTGAAGGTATTGAAGGTGATGATTCTTGAAGGCCGCGCCGAAGATCTTGAGGGGCGCGAGCCGGTACCGCTTCGTGAGCCGATCGAAGCGGTCGTGTTTTCCACGATTTGCGCCTTGGCAGTTTTCGTCCTCGGTATCTTGTGGTCGCCCCTCGATCGCTTTACCCGCGAGGGTACCGACCGCTTCGCCTGGCGAGTCGGCCCCACTGCGGCGGATATGATGCAAGCCCCGCAACGGGGTGGAGGCGGAGGAGGAGGCATGAGGAGGCCGCCGCCGCCGGGAGGCGGGGGTGGAGGCATGAGAGGGCCAGAAGGAGGAAAGCAACAGCCACCGAGAGGCGGCGGAGGAGGAAATCGAGGAGGTGGAGCGAAAGGCCCAGGCGGCCCGAAAGGACAACAACCGTGATCGATTCGCATTCGCAAGAACTGCTGCAGAACCTGCTCCGTCGAGAGAGCCGCTCCGAACTCATGTATGTGGCCGAGGCGTATCCGTGGACCTCCTCGACGGAGACTCGAACGCTAGGGCAGCTTCAAGAATTGATCGCCGAAGAGCGCGACGCCGTGACGCACCTGGGCCGATTCCTCGTTCGGCATCGCGTTCCGCTGCCGTTCTTGCCGTCTTTTCCCTCGCATTTCACGACGATCAACTTCCTCGCCCTCGATTTTATCTTGCCGCGACTGATCGAGTACGAGCGCCATTCCATCGACGAACTCGAACGCGATTTGGCGACTGCGAAAGACCCGGCCGCGCATCGTGAGATGGAGAAGCTACGGAACCTCAAACGTCATCACCTGACTCGATTGGAAGCGCTGGCGGCCTGCCATCCTCAAGCGAACGCGAGTTGACGTGACCGCGCTGACCGATACCCATGCTCATCTCGACGACGAGCAGTTTGTCTCCGACCTGCCCGCCGTCCTTCATCGCGCACGCGCCGCCGGCGTTGCCAACATCCTCGCCATCGCCACGACCGCCGCTTCCAGTTCGGCCTGCATTGCGTTGGCCGAAAGCCATGCCACGCTCTGGGCCACCGTCGGTCTGCATCCCAACAACATCCTCGAAGCGGAAGCGACGGCATGGGATACCATTGCCGCCGCCGTCGTGCATCCGCGCGTTGTCGGCGTCGGCGAAACCGGGTTGGATCGGCATTGGCATAACACACCTTTTGCTATCCAAGAAGAGTATTTCATCCATCATCTGGAACTGTCGCGCCGTTCCGGACGCCCCGTCGTGATCCATTGCCGCGAGGCAGAGACCGACATGCTGCGCGTCTTGCGAGACGATTACGACCGTTTCGGCCCGATCTCCGGCGTCATGCACTCGTTCGTCGGCGATGCGAAGATGGCCGAGGCTTGCCGGGCGATGGGACTCTATCTCTCGTTTGCGGGGATGCTGACCTACAAGAACGCGGCGGCCTTGCGCGCGACGGCGGCACAACAACCGCTCGACCGCGTCCTGGTGGAAACCGATAGTCCTTATCTGTCTCCCGTACCGCATCGAGGCAAGCGCAACGAACCGGCCCACGTCGTCCACACGGCGGCTTGCCTCGCGGAGTTGTTGGGAGTCTCGCCGGAACGCTTGGCGGAACAAACGACCATCAACGCCCGGATGTTGTTCAGGATTTGAGACCTTCCACGGCTAATTCGGAAGAGTTTCTCATCGGCGTTGTTCACTGAGACTGTCATCCTCTTCCGTCCGGCGCTCGATGCGGTTACAATTTCCGGACGGGGAGAGATCGCATTCACCGAGTTCAGCGCTTAAAGGGATAGGGAATGGGAGACGGCACGGGCAAACTGGTCGGGATCGATTTGGGCACGACCTTCTCGGCCATCGCAAGTTTGGACGACCGGGGCCAGCCGATCACGCTGCCCAATCGGGACGGCGAGATGCTGACGCCCAGCGCCGTGCTATTGCTCGACGACGAAACCGCCGTGGTCGGTCAAGCCGCGCTCGACGTGGCCTTGGAACAACCCGATCGCGTGGCCACGCTAATCAAGCGGCGCATGGGCCATCCGAGCTACGGTCGATCCGTCGCCGGGCGCGAGTTTCGCCCCGAAACGCTGTCGGCCATCATCCTTCGCAAACTCGTTCAAGATGCCGAACTGCGCATCGGACCCATTCGGCGAGCCGTTATCACGGTACCGGCCTATTTTGACGACACCCGGCGGAAGGCAACCAAGGATGCCGGAAGCATCGCCGGCCTGGAGGTTCTCGACATCCTCGACGAACCGACCGCCGCCGCCTTGGCCTACTCGTTGCAATCGAGCCATGCGACCGCGCGCGGCGAACCGGTGGCTCTTCCGCAAGGTGAACGCATTGTCCTCGTCTACGATCTGGGAGGCGGCACGTTCGATGTGACCCTCGTTCGTCTATCGCACCAACACTTTCAGACGCTGGCCATCGAAGGCGACGTGCGACTCGGAGGCAAGGACTGGGACGACCGCATCGTCGAGCGCGTTTGCACTCAATTCAAAAATCAGACTGGCATCGATCCTCGTTCCGACCCGCAAGCGCTCGTCAATCTATGCAGCGCCGCCGAACGCGCCAAGCGCACCCTGAGCAAACTTCCGCAGACGACCTTGACTTGCATGCACGCCGGCCAGGTACTTACGGTGCCTCTCACACGGGTCGAGTTCGAGACGCTGACGCGCGATCTGCTCGTCCGGACGCGGCTGACGACACAACAGCTTTTGCGACAAGCGAAACTTAATTGGGAGCAGGTCGATCGGATTCTGTTGGTGGGTGGATCGACGCACATGCCGATGACACGGCAGATGTTGCACGAACTGACCGGCAAAGAGCCGGATCATTCATTGGCGGTGAGCGAGGTGGTGGCGCGCGGCGCGGCGCTGCACGCCGGCATCGTTGCCGCGCGCGATTTCGGAGAGGAACTCTTCATGGAGGAGGAGGCGCGCGGCGTGTTGGCGTCGGTGGTTGAGATTAACGTCAACGCCCATAGTCTCGGCATCGAAGTCAAGCAGGGGCAGGAGCGAGTGAACGATATTCTTATCTCCAAGAACACACAGCTGCCCACGGCGGCCAGCCGGATCTACTGCACGGTCTCCGAAAATCAATCGCGCGTCCGCGTCAAAGTGCTGCAAGGCGAAGCCAGCCAAGCCGACGCCTGCATCAGCATCGGCGAATGTTGGATCGAAGGACTGCCGGCCAATCTGCCCAAATCGTCGCCGGTGCAAGTGCGCTGCGGAGTGGGTAGTAACGGTCTTATCGACGTGATGGCCTTGGACATGACCAGCGGAAGAATGGCTCGCACCGAAATTCATCGTTCCAGCGGACTGAGCGAAGAAGAGATTGCCCGCGAAGCCGCTTGGGTCCGCCGTCTTCGCATCCAATGAGCGGGCCTGCAATTGCCGTGTATTCTCGGCGCGAGGAAGTCAGAGCCTCGCTCGCGCCGAGGTTGGATGCACGGTCACTTCCGTTTGAATATCAGAGCGAAATCCTCGAATTGCAACGCTTTGGCACCGTTGCCGGATTCGGCGAAGAACTGCTCGAAGAGGTCGCGGATTTGCGACGAGACTAGGTGATAATAGTTGTGCTTGCCGTCGCGGCGAAAGCCGACCAGACCGACCATGCGCATCAACGTCAGATGATGGCTGACGCCGGGTTGCGAATACTTGGCACGTCCTTCCGTTTGGCCGAGCATCTCGCACAGGGCGGAGACGTGCATCTCGCCGAACTCGGCCAACGCCAAAATGATCTTCAAGCGCGACGGATCGGCCAGCATGTTGAACACATCGGTCAGGCGAACGATGGTCTCGTCGCTGACACGGATCGGTGAGGCGGAAGGCGTCGTCGCCTTGGCGACGCGAGTACGCACGGTGGTCGTCGAATTGCTCAAGTTTGATTCCTCCACGTCCGGCGTGGCTTCGGCGCAGCGCTGGCCCGATTCCGTCCATCCGCTTTGACGGAGCAATGGCGCAGCGGCGAACGCGCGGACTCCCCCAAGAGAACACAGATAAATGCACGCGCTGCCCGCAGTCCGAAACGGCTCTTCCTACCCGTTTCGAGCGGCCGGGAGCAAGAACGATAGCAGTCGATGGTGAAAGACGCGAAGGGCTTGGAACGGACAACGGCGCGCGAAACTACCTTGCGCGCGTTTCTCTTTGTCTACCTTCCCCATCGGCTTTTTACGAGTCAAGTAGTAGCATATCAACGAATTTTAGCGCGTCAAACAAATTCTCAAGAATTTTTCATCTCTCTTCGCGGTACGACAACCTCCATTCCGCCGTTGGATCGATGGGTTCTACCGTCTCGGAGCCGATTGCCGACGGCCGGTTGCTGTTTCCCTACCGAGGACGATTCCCCGTGCGACAAAATGTGATATTCTATTAAGAATGAACGAGCAACTTCCCCTCGAATGTGGCTCCACCGTCGGCGGTCAGACTCCATGCGCGACCGGCAACGCCCCCGACTGCCCGTTGACCTGCGCCGAGGTTTGCGCGCTACATCCCGGCGAACAGATCCCACCCATCGACTTGGCCGAGGCCCAAGCACGGTTCGAGCGCGAGGCCGTCCACGGCGTTTGCGACACGGGACGCTATCGCTTGCGCTACTACATCTGGGGCGAAGGGCCGCCGCTCCTTTTCGTCCACGGGGCGGGCGACAGCTGCCGATCCTTCGTGCTGCCGATCTCTCGTCTCTCCGCACATTTCCGCTGCATCGCTTACGATCTTCCGAGCGGCTTCGGCGACGGTGCGCGCCTGCGCCATTGCACGCACGATCATCTCGTTGCCGACTTGTGGGCTTTGCTCGATCGGCTGGAAGTGCGTCAGAGTTACGTTCATGGCTCGTCGTTTGGTTCCACGATCGTTCTCCGAGCGATGCACGAGCACCCCGAACGACTGCCGCGCGGCATTCTGCAAGGCGGATTCGCACATCGACCGCTCCACCGCGCCGAACGATTCCTGTCGTTTTGGGGGCGATTCTTACCGGGCAGCATGGCTACCGTGCCGCTGCGCGAGAAAGCGTTGCTCAAGACGACGGGGCAAGAGTTTGGAAGATCTTCTCCCGGTGTCTGGAAGTACTTCCTCGAGTGTTCGGGCAGCGCGCGCGTCTCCGCCTTTGCCCATCAGGCGTGCGTTCTCAACGAAGTCGATCTGCGTCCGATCCTACCGGCGATCCGGCAACCGATGCTCATTGTCTGCGGCGAACTCGACCGAGTGGTGCCCCGCGTCCACGATGAGATGCTGATTCAAGGTCTGCCCAATGCTGGCCGCGTCGTGATCGAAGGCTGCGGCCACCTTCCGAGTTACACGCATCCCGAGATACTCGCGGCAGTGGTACGGCAATTCTTGACGCCTCCCGCAAGATGATGGTCCGAACGATGAAGACATGAGGGGAGATCGACCATGCGGCGCTATGCTTGGGCGCGAGGCGGCGACATCAACGCCTTCTTTGGCTTGATGCTCGACAACGTGACGGTGATGGTATTGCTCGTTGGCCTCATCGGTAGTTCGCTTCCGGTCGAGCGACAGGTCAAAGAGGGACAAATCTTTTTCACGTCCGAGTTCGTGCTGACGCGCATGCTCCCCGGCACGGCGCTGGGCGTTCTTCTGGGCGATGTCATCTACACTTGGTTGGCCTTTCGTTTGGCGCGCCGGCTCGGGCGCGACGACGTGACGGCGATGCCCTTGGGATTGGACACACCCAGCACGTTTGGCATCGCTTTCTTGGTTCTGTTGCCCGCTCTCAACGAGGGCTATTTTCACGTCGCCGGCGGCGACCGCGAACGGGCCATGACGTTTGCCTGGCACGTCGGCTTAACCGTGTTGATTCTAACGGGGATTTTTAAGATCGTTTGCGCGCCTTTTGGCAACGCACTACGGCGTTTGGTTCCGCGCGCGGGGCTGTTGGGATCCTTGGCCTCGATTGCCTTGGTGTTGATCGCTTTCCTCCCGCTGGCTCAGGATGGCATCGCGGCAACGCCCTTGGTGGGCATGACGGCACTGGCGCTGGTTTTGTGGACTCTCATCGCGCATCGTCCCTTGCCGGGGCGCTTTCCGGGAGCGCTGGCCGCCGTCTTGTTGGGTGTTTTCGTCTTTCAGATTTGTCGATGGATCGAGCCAATGGGTCTGCAATTGGTTCCCCCTCCCGAACGCGGAGAAAGTACATCCTTCGTCTGGCAGTCGTCGGAATGGATGTCCTTCTACGGCAGTGGATCGATGGCATGGTGGCAGCAGGTCTTCGCTTTCGCGCTGGGCAAGGTGCCGGTGGTCTTGCCTTTTGCTCTGGCAACCATCGTTGGCGGCATCGACTGCACCGAGAGTGCCGCTGCCGCGGGCGACGACTACGACACGCGCTCGATCCTCGTGACCGAAGGCATCGCTTCGCTCTTCGCCGGCTTGCTCGGAGGCGTGATCCAGACGACGCCGTATATCGGTCATCCCGCCTACAAGAAGATGGGAGGTCGGGCTGCCTACACCTTGGCCACGGCTCTGTTCGTAGGCGGGGTCGGCTATTTTGGGGGATTTCAACTCTTCTTTGAATGGCTGCCGCGCGCCGCGCTGTTTCCGATGCTGGTGTTCGTCGGGTTAGAGATAACGTCCCAATCGTTTCAAGCGACGCCGCCGCGCCACTATCCCGCTCTGGCTTTTGCCATTCTCCCCGCGCTGGCTTACCTGCTCACCATTCCGCTCAACATGGCCTTGGGAATGCGCGATCCCGAACCTCCGGCGCGTCTGTTGGTTCAGACATTGCGCTGCCTGGCGGGAGGCTTTATCATTACCAGTCTGATTTGGTCGGCCGCGCTGGCGATGATGATCGATGGGCGATTGCTGCGTGCCGCGTTCTACTTCGTTCTGGCCGGGGTCTTCTCGTTTTTTGGGGTGATCCACTCGCCGTTGCGAAGCGAGGTCATCGATCTGCCGGCGCGGGTGTTGGCTCAGATTCCTGAAACATTTCGAGAGGCAGTCCGCTATCAAACCCCCTACCATTGGGCCGGAACCTACGGACTCTTGGCCCTCATCTCCCTCGTGCTGGCCCTGCTTCCCGTCAAAAAGGACACGGTCGTCAACGGGGGCGATTCGCTCTCAAACTCCTTGGGCGAGTCGGAGGATCCCCTCAATCCCTGATCTCTCGTCCCGCTCGGATCGACGCGGAGCGCGGGAATCCTTACCGACTCCGCGCCGGCTGGGACATGCTATTTCCGTCGGTGTCCCGACGAACGGGGCCGTGGAGCGGAGTGGTGCGGTTTGGGTGAAGATTTGCGAGCCGTCGTGTGTTTGGGAGGCGTCGGCTTGTGTGCCACGCGCTTGGGCGGCGTCGGCTTATGAACGACCACATGCTTGGGCGGCGTCTTGGGATGGTTCTGAATCGCATGTTTCACGACTTGCGCTGCGACTGCGCGCCGCCGTTGTTGCGCGGCCATCGCTCCTTGGATCAAAGAATGCCGCGCCCACCGATTCACCGACGGTCGGTTCACGACGATCGGTCGATTGACGCGGACGGGATAGCGACCGTTACGAACGAGAGCGCGTTGGTAAACCAATGGGTGGCGACGATAATGGGGGCGTCGCCCATAGTAGCGCCGATGGTGATTTCCATAACCGTAACGGTGCCGGTTTCGATAGTGGGAATACGGCAATACATCGACGAGGCGCGCCACGCTTTGCGAACCGAGGTACGCGCGTACGCGCTCGCCTCGATGGATCGCGCTGAAGCCGATGCGTCTCGCGCCTCGGCCACGCTGAGCCAAGCGTTGGAACCGCGTCGAATTATTCACATTCACGGTAATCACGCCGCTGCGCCGAACGCCCCTGCGTCGAGATACCGAAGCAAACGTCGACGTGCCGCGCGAACGTCCATAATAGCGAGCGGTTCCGTGACGCAGTTTGATCCAACCGGCATTGCGGCGTAGACGGTCTCGATGGACCTGCACGACCGTGCCTTGGATCCCATTGTTCACTCGATGTCGCCGATTGAAACCGACATTGGGAGCGGCGACGGCAACGGTTGTAAAGATGAGCGACAGAGCCGAGATTAAGATGCCACGAAGAAGAAACATGACTTCTCCCTTGCGAACCGAGGCGAAAGAAGCAAACGTCCTTGCGACGTTTCCGAGAACGCCGGCTGTTCTCTAACTCATTCTACCCCGCGGACGCTTGGAGGTTCCGGGTTGGCGTACTGAAAGTAGTGGTCCCACGTCCAGTCGAGGCGTTCCAGCACTTTGTCGATCGGCTCGGCAACGAAGCAGCCGTTGACTTTACGGACGATTTGCAAGCGTTCGAGCTTGTCCAAGGCATCGCCGATTTCGAAATCGACTTTGAGATTGGCGTTGCCTTCGAGATACAATTCGACGTAATCGTCCAGCTGTTCGGACTTCCAACCTTCTGGAGGGGCGAACTTCCACAAACAGAAATAGGCCAAGAACGTCTCGCGGCACTCTTGCTCCTCCGCCTCGTCGAGCAGGCGCATCAAGACCCCGGTGTTATTGTCGAGGCTCTTATAATAGAGGCTCTTGGTCAGCTTCAAATTGTAATCTTGCTTCTTGACTTGATAGCTATAGTAGGATTTATAGCCGTACCCTCCGATCGCGCCGGCAAGCCCCCAGGTCACTAGGCTGCCGAGGACGGCAACGCTCGATTGTAAGATGCTGGCCCCGATATTGTATAATGTGAGACCGATACCCGCCGCCAAGGGATAGATAATAATCGCGCGATCGAGCTGCGTGAAGCGCACCCGCGCGCCGGGCAGCAGCATGTCCCGATCGACCTTCGGAATGTCCTTAAAGATTTTCAGATAGACTCTCGCCGTGTCGATCTCGCGGTCGAGACGCTTGTGCGGCCGCAGTTTGACGAGGAGGGCCAAACGCTGATACTGTGGCACATAGAATTCTTCCTTGCGTCCGAGTTTTCGCCACGAGCGCCGATACATTCGCCCCACGACCTCGCCGCGGACATACACCTGCAAATGCTCGAACATATTCAAGTCGACGTGGGTGCGAATGCCCGAAACCGTTGCCACTTCTTTCAGCGCGCTCAACATTTCATCGGGCGAGAGCCGTTTGAAATTGGCGCGCTCCATCAAAGCCGCGAACCGCGCCAGCAACTCCACCTCATTCTTGAGCTTTTCGTCTAGGTCGATGGGTGGCGGCGACTTCGTGTCCGCGTCCGGATCGAAGGGAGCATAGGCGTCCTTCAACTCTTCCAGTTGTTTGAGGTATTCAAAGTGAAATATCGCCGAAACGAGTATGCAGAACTGGCGAAACGAATTCCGCTCCTCGGATGTCAGCGTCTTGTCTCGGCACAACAGCTCGATGAGATCGCTCTTGCGCAGCGGAATAAAATGTTCGCGATCCTTATATTCGGCCACGATCGGACCCTCCCATTTCACGACGATCGAATTCTAGGAATTCGGCGGCTCTCGCCACCGGCAGGACGCGCAGCTTCTCGCCTTCCATCTCGACCAATCGCAATTTTTGGAGCTGCGTCGAGGCCGACTTCTGGCGGCAAAAAAATGGCAAATCGGCACAGCGATCGAGATAACACTCTATCGCGGCATCGAGATCGGCGGCCGTCATTCCTTCGGCACCTCCGTAGCGCCACAAACACCAATAGGCGAGTATCGAAAGCCGCGCTTCCTGTTCCTCGGCCTCGTCGATCAAGCGCGTCAAGACCCCGGCATTGCTATCGAGATTTTGAAAATACAGACTCTGCGTCAAGGAGAGATGATAGCGTTGCTTGGTCTGTTGATAGCTAGTGTCGGTCGGAAATTGGCCTCTTTTTCAGAGTGCTACCTTGTCCTGACATCCAGTGACATGCCCTTGTCCATTCGGAATGCCCCTCCGCTCCCAAATTCCGGTCACTCTATCGACCGCAA